>JANQET010000509.1 GCA_028278265.1 Myxococcota bacterium | reverse complement strand
AACCAGGAAAACGCGGACCAAACGCAAGAAGAATTTAACTTCTAGACCGCCACTTGTGGCGGAAATCATGCCACCCGTTCTACGGGTGGTATTGACCTCAGAGATCGGCGCTGTGCGTGTTTCGATCGGTGCCGGTTCTTGCTGGAAAAGAAAGCGGGCTCAAACACGACAACACTCAAGGTTCCACCGTTAAACCTGTGACTCCCACCAGATCCTGAGTCCTCGAGACCAGATGGAAAAACCAGTTAGGTTTCTTTCTTTCTCCATTGCAGTTTTCATTGTGTTTTGATTCTTCACCGTGGCGCGTCTCAGCGGTTTTTCATAATTGACCAAAAAACAGCCATACACCAACCGCACAAAGCCATCTTTGGGATGTTTGGCAAATGCCTTCTCAAAAAGCTTTTCTGCTTGCTCCTGCTCTCCGAGTTTAGCCAGAGCTGTAGCGTAAACACACTGTGTGCCTGGCCGGGTGGATGACGAGGCGAGTCGCATGGCCCGCTCAAAGCACTGCGTGCCGTCCTCAACGCGATTCTTCTCGAACAATAAATATCAACCCCGAAAAAAGATTTGCATCGTGTAGGGCCGGATCGATTTCCAACGCGCGTTGGAGTAACCCCAGGGCACGGGTGCTCAGTTTTAGCGTGTCGTAGGTATAGATGCCCAAGGCGCCCTGAGGGACTGCCCCGTAGATCTCAGGAGATTCTTTCACCAGGTAATTCCGCAAACTTACTCGCGCGGGAAATGCACACAGGGTGACGGTATTTCTCCCCGATGTGACATAGCCCGCAACACGCCCCCTCGTCCCCGGTCTGCGAAATGAACCTCTTTGATCCTCGACCAAAGATGGTACGGCAACCTCCGTAGAACAACTTTGACATCCTCTTCATCAACGTGGAACCGACGATCTCTTCCAATCCGGTGATAGTGAAAGCTGACCCGTCGCAGTTGTATGTCGCTAGCTTCGGTTATTTTGAAATTATATCCTTAATCTAATACCTTGGAAAAAACCAATTTGGCGATTCTAATACCTTGGAAAAAAACCAAGGCAATCCTTCAAAGAACTGTTCAGGCAGTGCAAACTCGCCGTATTGAGCCAAAACAGGCTGGAATCACTCGCGAATTGCACCTCAATGCGATTGTGATCGAGATGTCGTTACCGCGCCCAGTCCGCGACATCCCCCTGCCTGGATGGGGGCGAAGGGTTTCCCGTGTGAGAAAGACAATCGCCAGATCGTGTATTAGGGCTAGGCCAGCAGCCGGGACAACCCGGGGATCGGGACTCGTGGCGGAGCTCCTTTTGGGGTGTGTGATGCTGCCTGTTCTACTTGGGTAGGCCTTCAGCACGCCAGATGCAATTTGTTGTTTCGCTCTCATTAGGAGGAACATACTCAGTATGATAGATTAAAGTAATGCCGAAGCTGCTTTCAGTGACATTCGAAATCGATACACCCACTCCGCCATTTGTGCTATCCGACAACTGAACCATCACGTTTGGTGCTGATCTAAACGCCTCGGGAAAATCCACATCGGTCTCGCCTTTAAAAAAAGGCCCGTACGGCGTAGATACTGGTATTTTCTCTTTGCCAGTCTGCACGATGGTCTCTTCTGTCACGCTATCCGATCTGTTTAGCGCTGTTTGGGAAAAGCCGTTTATTTTGTTCGCCTTTATACTACCGTTCGCCGCAGTACCATGGATATAAATTGCTCTTAGCGCAGAGGAGGATCCGCTCTTGCCAAAGATGATATTGTTCGAAACTGTGAATTCGTCTACATAACGAATATCGACCGCGTTTGAGTTGTTGCCTCTATGTGATATTACATTCCCGGTAATGGACAGTTTTTCCAACGAAAAGAGTTGAGGGTTAACATAAATGGCTGCTGTCGCGCTCTGACCACGTGTTTTCAGTTGATTATCCGCGATAATTACTTGAGAGAAAGCTTCCGCACTCGTACCGTCCTCAGTGATGAAGCGGATACAAGAATTGGCCTGGTTTTCGATACTGTTTCCATTTATAATTGCGATCGAAGAACTGCGCAGGGGACTGAGGTCGATACCGGCAAAGCCGCCGTTTATTTTATTTTGGCTACACCTAAGACCACCGCCTCGATACTTGATAGCAATCGGCTTTGGACCGTCTGGTTCCTCTGGTTGGTCTTTTGATGAGGCAAACCAATTGTTCAATATGGAATTGTCACCATTGTCTTCGAATATCGCAACATTGTTGTCCTCATATATTCCGATTTTTGTGAAATACGCTAAATAACAATCTTTGATTGTAAATCTTGTTGCGTTGCTCAAAGAAATACAGATTGGCACATACCTGATAACGCAGTTTTGGATCAGTGTATGGTAGTTCATTGCTGAGATGCCGGGTTCTATACGGATGCCAGCCCCACCGCTTTTAGCGTTTTCAGTTTTACAATATAGAAAAAAGTCCTTGAAAATGGCACCCACTGGATTATCGATTTCACTCGATTGCGTGTCGCCGTTACCGGTGAAGGTAATGAGATCTTCTGACCCGGTAGTAGTAGAAACCAGTTGGGTCAGACGGCCGGCACCGATAATCCCCCCCGTTTCCATGGATATTGTCTGAAAATGATAGGTTCCAGGCGGATAGTACACAATTTCGCCCAGTTTATGTGCAGCCTTCATTGATTCCGTATTGTCAGTCGGCGACATATCAGAATCGGTATCCACGTCAGATTCATCGCCGGTTGCTCCGAACCACCTTACATTCACGGGGCCGCAATAGATACGTTTCCAATACCCGCTATTCAGCGCCTTGAACACGGTGCCTCCATTTTCCGAAGAAGATGACTCATCGTAATCTAGGTAAAATACTCCACCACCGCCATCTCCTGGAAGGTAGTATCCGGATAGGATAGCAACAGCGCAAACTTGGGCATCAACTGCTAAACTCTCCAACTCAGAAACAGAATCTGCTCTTAACATGCAGCAGTCCTCGCCGGATAGCGCGTGTTTGAGTCTTTCAACATTGAGCTCCGCTCCTGATTCGAAATCCTCACACGCCACGGCAAGTGCTCCCGCACCGGCAACACCGAGAATGCCGGTGAAAACATCGCGACGGGTGAGCGCGGATTCAGTTTTAGTATCAGCGCTGCATCGATCGTTTGCCATCAGCGCGGTTTCATGTCCTGCTTCAACCTTCTTTTCGGTCATAATAATCCCTCCGTTTATTTATCGTTTTTTCATTTAAGCACAGCGCGATATGATGAATCAACCCCTTTTGTCGGATAGTGTGTTTTTGTGGTGTTCAGCGTCTGTCAGAAATGATGCGCCCCTAATCTACCTCCCCCTGAATGCACCAGCGGCGGCGCTGTCGGTCGAAGTAGATCCAGAGGGTGTTTTGTTGGGCCGTGGTGGCGAAGTAGTATTCCCGTTCGACCGGGCGCATCCACCAGCCGCCGGAGATGAGGTAGGGGCCTTTGAGCTCGGTGATGGGCTCGGTGCCCAGGCCGTCCAGGTGACAGCCCCGGGGGCCGCAGACCGGTCTCGGTTGGAGGGGGATCGGTTTGGTCAGCAGGCGGCGGATCAGTTGGCGCTTGGGTGCGGTCGGTTCGACAGTGGGCAGGTTGAATTTTTCGAGGGGCTCGAAGGTGAACCGGGCTTCGGGGAGGTGACCCTCTTTGAGCTTGACCGTGACCACCGCTTGGGGACCGAACTCGGCGCGCAGGCGGGCAAAGGCGCGTTCGGCGGCTTGGAGATCCCGGCGGGGGTGTTGGGCAAATAGTTGAAGCTGCTCGGTGGTCTGGGGCACCCCGGTGGCCACTAGCTTGAGCTCGGCGACCGGGTGCTCGATAGTGATCGATTCGAGGCGCAGGCGGATCAGGTCGAGCAGCTGGTCGGTGTCAAAGGTGGGCGCGGCCGGGCGGATCTCCTCGGTGTGGGTTCCCGCGTGGTCGAGGGACAGGTGGAGCTCGAGCCGGGTCAGCAGCTGGTGGTGCGCGAGGACCTTTTTGAGCAGGGGATCGAGCAGGCGCTTGGCCAAGAAGGTCAGGGCCGTGGCGCTGTCGGTCGGTGCGTCGAGGATCAGCTGCTCGGCGAGCTCGGGTTCGTCCGGCTGGGGTTGCAGGGGGTGCCAGACCTCTCCTGCGGCCAGGCGGTGCAGCTGGTAGAGCTCGGGACCGAAGCGCTCGAGCAGGCCGTTGGCCGGCAGATCGAGCAGGTCGCCGGTGGTGCGCTGGCCCAGCTTGGTCAACCGGATGCGCAGGGTGGGCCGCAGTTCCAGGCGATCGAGGGGTACCCGGCGGGCCAGGGCCCTCTCTTGCGCCGGGCTGTCGAGCAGGACGATTCCCTGCTTGGCCCGGGCCAGGGCATAGGTGCCAAAGCGGCTGAACCCGACCGCCACGGTGGCGCGGTAGCCGTTTTTTTTGAGCAGCCGGCGAGCGCGCTTGGCCCACTCCGCAAGCGAGCGGTTCAAGCGGTGAAAGCCCCCCGCATTGAGCCAGAACACCCCGGGTGTGTTCCCCATGGGCTCCACGTCCGGACTGATTCGTCGCAGTTGATCGGTGAGGGCGTCCACTTCCCGCGTCAGCACCAGCGGGTCGAGCGCCCGGGCGCGCAAATCGGGCGCGAGCCCCAGGGCCGCGGCATAGCGCAAGCCGGGCAGCACCCCCAGTTGCCGCGCTTTTTCACAGGTGACGAGCACTTCCCCCTGGGGGGTCTCCTTGCTCACCACGGCGGCGGGTTGGCCCTGCCACTCGGGGTGTTGCCGCTTGAGCAGCTGCAGGGCAAACGCCGGCAGATCAACACAGGCCAGCCGGTCCATCGCAGGGCTCCTCGTGATGCCAATTGGGCGCGCGGCGCTTGTCCTTTAAGATTTGCACCTCGACCTCAAAACGGTTGTAGCCGAGCTGCCGTTGCCGCGCCCGGCCGCGCAGGGAGACCAGCGACCCCAGGGAGGGGGAGTGCTGCCGCGATTCCCGCGTGAGAAAGACAATCGCCAGATCGTGTTTTTGGGCCAGGCCCAACAGCCGCGACATCAGCGGGGCCGGCACCCGCGTCGGCACGGTCTGGTGGTGTTTGGACCGGGCAAAGGTGCGTGAGCGGGGCTGATCCAGGTCGAGGATCAGCAGGCCGAAAGCGCCGGACCGGGCGAGCTTGTCCGCGGCGCGGGCCACATCGAAAAGGCGGGGGACCCGCACCACGGCGAGCGCCTCGAGATCGATCCCGCTTTGGGCCGCGTCGGGTGGAAAGAAAAGAGAGTCCAGCGCGGTAATCCAGGCCACGGTTTCCTCTTGGCGCTGGGCATCGAGCACCAAGCCAAAGGCCGCCGTGAGGGTGGCCGAGGCCTCCCGGCCGCAAAGCTCCACCAAGCGACCGCTGAGCCCGGCCCGGTTCCAATAGGAAGGAGCTGCCGAGGGAACCGTCAACGCGTCGGCCCGGCGCAGGTACTTGGTGCTCAATAACGCATTGAATTGATTGGACATTCACGGGCTCCTCAATACCTCGAAGGCGGCAGCCCCCCTCACCCAGGGGGCACTGTACCAGGTTACCTTTTGCTTGTACCATACATTTGTATGGTACGCAATCGTCGTTTTGCCGGTTGCTCGACAGCAGCTGTTTTGGGGGTAAACAGGGGGCGGGCAGGGCCGGTTATTTTTCGATTTTCTGGAGGTCGACGATCCGGGTCTTCACCTCTCTCACCAACTTTTCAATCGGCACGCAAACGCCCCAGGTGTCGTTGAGCTGGTCGTACTTTTTTTGGCATTTTTCCGGGAATCGCTTCAGGTTGTTCTGCTCGTAGGCCCAACGGCGCAGCTCGGGGAAGTTGAAGGAGTACATCATTTTCTGCTCCAAGAAGATATAGAACAGGTAGTCCGATTGAATGCCGACTTTGGGATCCAGCCACCCCGGGGTGTTGCGGCTCTTGTTGGACCAGGTCTCCAAGAAGAAATTGCCGTAGCGGTTGCTCTGTTCGGTCTTGAGGTCGGCGAAGTAGATCTCCCCGTTGACCTTGAAGATGAGATCGCCGGCGTTCTTCTGAATCAGGTTGTACAGATCTTTGCGCTTGGAGGTGTTGATATAGACGTACTCTTCACAGTGGCGATCGAGATAGGGGCGAATGAGCTGGTACCCCTCCACTTCGATGGCCAAACACGTTTGAAAGGTGGTCGGTGTCATGGGGGAGAGTGTAGCCCAAAGCGCTCAGAAGGTCTTGTCGCACCGGTCAGTGCTATTGGGACTCGACGGTAATGTACTTCAAGACCTTGGACAGCCGCTCGAGACCACTGAAGGTCACCCGCTGCCACTCCTGGGTATTGCTGTACACCACTGACGTTGGATTTTCGTTTTTTTCTAATAATTTGCACATGTTGATGACCGAATAGACGGCCGATGAGTTCATGAAGGTCAGCCCTCTGAAGTCCACCACGATCCGCTTCTTGCGCAAGTCGCCCAACACGCGTTCCAGGTAGGGATCGATGGTCGCCGAGGGTTTTCTAAGCTGACAGTGTCCCTGCCAGACGATGCGCAGGGGCTCCCCCTCCTCCATGACGATTTCGAATCTGTCTGTGGTCAGGTTCTCCACTTATTCACCTCTTTTGATAATCATATAGCATCCCCCGACACGAGTCGAATCAAGTCTCTTCGTTTTCAACTTTAATTCGGTGATTCCCAAAACTGACAGCTGAGGTGTACCCTATGTTAGAGGCGTCTGGCCACATATACCGTTTAAGTCTTAAGGAGTATATTTATGATTAATTTGTCCCGAGGTCCAAAAAAGAAATCGAAAAATCGAATGCTGTTTGTACTGCAACTTCTGCTCGGAGTGTCACTCATCGCCCTGGTGTGCATCCCCCGTGTCGCCCAGGCCAACGGAGGCCCCGGCCCTGGGGTCTACGCGTTGATGGCCATGATTCCGCCGGTCACAGGTGAGGCGGGAATGGACGTGGAAACACCGACCGGCCCGAAAAGCTCGGTGTTGGCCTGGCTCGGCGGCGGGGCTGCCGTTCTAATGCTCATGATTGACGAAGAAATTCAGTATCTGGCTCCTGAGCTGTCGCTGGAGAATAGGGTCTATTTCAGGGAGAACCGGTACGGCGGCGGGTTTATCAGCCCCTATATCTCGGCCGGGTATTTCCTGGAGCACGAGTTGATCCTGGCCGCGGTGGGGTGCAAGGTGGGCTTCAAGACGGTCGATGACGGACCGGTATCGTTTGAAGTCTACACCGGTGTCCAGTTTCCGATGTATTACGAATTCGATAACCAGGTTAGGGATCGGTTTTACGTCACACCGTATCCCATCCTCACCGTGGGGCTCCGCTTCTCGATAAAACTGGTCCGGCCCGGTATCAAGCCTGCCTGACGGCTGAATTCGGTCCAACCCGGCGAACGGTCACACAACGCCCTCAATCCGGGCGGTTTGGCCGGAGCGCCGGTCCGGTCCCCGCGGAAGCAATCGGCAAAAATGCAAATTTTTTGCTTTGTGCGCCGTCCGTTGTTGTTATTGAGGCATGAGCAACAAAACCGATCTATTGAGTATCAGTGAAATGGTGGAGACACTCAAAGCGGCCTGTTGTGCATTGAACTACGCCCTCGCCCACACCCGAACACTCGATCCGGACAGGTTCGACACCACCGGGATGCTGGCGCTCCTCGAACAGAGCAAACAGGCCCTGTTGTCCGCCAAAACCAACGACCCCTGTGACATTGCCCCGGGCAGTCATGCGGCCAACGCGATGGTTCACCTGCGCGTCCTGTTGCGCCTGACCCAGGACCCGGACGAACGGGACGATGCGACGTTGTCCAAGGTGACCCGGTCCGCCGCGCGCGCCCTCTCGCTCCTCTATCCCCTCGCTCAAGCAGAGGATCCGATCTTTCTCGTCAACCGCAGGGACAACCCGGCATCCCGCCGGCGGACGCCGACCCACCCTCGTCGAGACGACCGGCGCTCCCCCCACTTCGATGTGGAGCTCGGCCAGGACACGGAGACCAACTTCTTTACCGGATTCGGCGGCGATATCTTCTCGGGTGGCCTGTTCATCGCGACCTACGATATCCATCCGGTCGGCACCACCGTCGGAGTGAAGGCCAAGCTGCCCAACGGTAGAGTGTTGGCCAAAAAAGCCACGGTGGGTTGGATTCGCGAATTCCAGGACGATATCGCAGAAGTTGTTCCGGGAATGGGGGTGGTGTTCGACGAGATCTGTACTGAGGACACGGCCGAAATCGAGCGATTCCTGGCCCAGCGGGACGCCCTCTTCTATGAAGCGGTTTGAAAAAGGTAGGGCTTAAAATCGCCAGGACAGATTGAGCAGGCGGGCGTCGTTCTTCGCACTGACGGTCACTGATACGGCAGGGACAAGTGCCAGACGTTCGGCCGTTCGTTGCTTTAGCCGATGACCACTGACCCACAGGGGAATTCCCGTGGCCAGCAGTATCAGGCTTACCCCACCGGTTACCATTGCCGAGATGAAATAGGAACCCCCTACACACTCGTTGTCTGTGACGAAACCGGCGATCGTGAATGCGGTGCCGGTAATTACGCCGGCGCCTCCAATCAAGGTCAGGGGGATGCCGAAACCCTGTCGGATTTTTGCTGAGCGGAAATCCTTGTCCAGTACCAGCGGTACGGATTTAGGTTCTGAGGGAAAAGGGGCATTGTTATTCGCCATCGTGCCAACCGAAGGCCCCTCACCGACGGCGTCTCCTTGGGCATATCCCAATTTGCCAATCGACACGATTCCCATGAGAACACTTGTTACCAGCAGAAGTTTCATTTCAGTACCTCTCAATCATCAGTTAAGAATGTTGCGCCATTACAGCCGCCTCACTGAGCAAGACTGATGCCAGGTGTATTTTACTCTCGCCAAAGATGAGGTAATCGGGGAAGGACCTATTGAAAGATGCCTGAGAAATAACGCGAGATTCTGTCAACCCTTTGTTCAAAAGGGCAACTACAGGGGGTTGCCTCTACAACAATTTCAAATGATAACGTGTAGGGGTAGCCCTCGCGGCTACCCGTGAAATCGAGCATCGGCGTTACTTCTCAGGCAACTTGAAATGGTAAGGGGGTGTCTTTTTTTTTCCCACTGTTGTGTGCAGAATAGGCAGGCGCACGGCCCTTCTGAGCTAAATGCAACATTGAGGCAAACCCAATTCACCGCCTAGTCGGGACTAAGTTTGTCGTCAAAATACAGGTTTGACGCCAGAGATCCTATTCGTCCGAATCGCTGCTCAGTTGTTTGAGCAGGTTTTCCACCTGGGAGAAGCTGTCGTAGGCCAAGCTAATCTCGGCTTGGGCCTCTTGCAACTTGCTCAAGTTGCTCTGCACGTTGGCCATCAGCTCCGCATACTCGTCGGTGAGCCCGGCGTGTTCCTGCAGCTCCCGCTCCGTATCGGACTTGAGCCCGGCGAGAATCTCGCTGACGAACATCTGGATCGCCTCGCTCTTTTTGTTCAACCGGGTGATGCGCGTTTCGATCACGTCCCGCTCATCGGACTCTTCTTCTAAGCTCTCCAGAAAATCCCGGGCGCTGCTGATCTTCTTCTCCAACTTGCCCTGACTCTCTCCCAAGGTGGCGGCGATGGCGTCCATCACCCCGATCAGCTCGCCAATCGATTCGCAGGGTGCGCCTTCGGGGGCCTCGATCCCGTCCGAACCGGATTCCGCGAGAGTTTGGTTCAGTTTGGACAGTTCGTTCTCCAGCAGGGCGTGGTTGTTGTCGATCTGCGTGAGCATGCCGCTTCGCGCCTCATTGCACTTGGCGATTTGTTCGGTGATATTGACCCGCGTGCTCTCGACACCGGCAGCCTCAGAGGCCCGATCGGCCATCGACTCGGACAGGGATTTGCACTTGGCCGTGGCCTGCTCGAGGGTGTTCAAGTGTTTTTCGATGGTGGCGTTCAGGGTGTCGATCGATTTGATGTTGTCTTTCGATAAATTGAGGTAGGTTTCCAACTTTCCCGCTTCGTCCTGTACTGGTTCGGTCTTGGCCGGAGCATCTTCCGGGGCGGGCACTGACGAGAGCACCGGCGGCACGCTTTCAGTCGGGGCGTCCGCGGGGGTCGGCTCCTCCTCTTTGGTGGGGGTCGGCTCCGCCGAGGTAAACACCTGGTCTTCATTGGTCTCGGCCGGCGGTTGGTCGACCATAGTGTCGGCCGGTGGCCGTTGGTCCTCGTCGAGCTGTCCCTCCTCCCAGGAAGACTTGAACGGATTGGTAAAAGTCAAGAGGTCGGAAACCGTGTTTCTGAGGGTTTTGTCTTTTTTTTCCGACATGTTCACCGCCTTTGCTGCAGGTTCGAAATCGGTTTTATTATTATAATCCTTTCCAGTGCGAGGTGAATACGAAAAAAGTGGAATCCCACCTCCGAAATCCCACGCCAAGGGCGACCGATCCGGCACAATCCCGCGACATCAGTGGCGCTCGTATTCTTGTGGCCCAGACCGTGGCACGGTGGGACCAAATGGGTTACAATCCCGGCAAGGAGGGCAGAAAAATCGACAGCGACGAGCCAAAACCAGCGCCCGCGCTCAGTATCCTGAGCCTGGGCTTTGCAGAAGAAATCTGGCGCGCCTATGAACGGGATCCCCGCTCCGTCTCGCCGGATTGGCAATATTTTTTCGATCAACTCAACGGCACGGAAACAGCGGTAGCCCACAGGGAGGATCGCCCGGTGATCACCCGGCCGCCGCTCTCCACCGATGTGATCCACTACAGCGAGCAGTGTGATATCTGCGGCCGCGTACTGGCCATGTCCGATCTGCAACAGCGGGTCGACAAGCTGATCCACGCTTACCGGGTGAGGGGCCATCTCATCGCCCAGGTGGATCCCCTGACTGATCCGCAAATCGATATCACCGAGTTGGATCCGGAGACGTATAAATTCGTAGAATCGGATCTGGACCTGCTGTTCAGCGTGGACACCTTGTCCCGTCGGCGGCAGCTGTCGTTGCGGGAGATCATCGCCAAGCTCAAACAGACCTACTGCAGTGCCATCGGGGTGCAGTACATGCACATCGAGAGCGCGGCCAAACGGCAGTGGTTGCAGCAGAAAATGGAGCCCGCGGGAAACGACATCGAGTTGGATCGGGAACAACAGATCCGCATCCTCAGCCGACTGACCGAAGCGATAGAATTCGAACAGTTCGTGCAGCGGAAATTCGTCGGTGCCAAATCGTTCTCTCTGGAGGGGGCCGAGAGCCTGATTCCCCTGCTGGAGATGATCATTGAAAAATCTTCGGTCCACGATATTGAGCACATCGTCATCGGCATGCCCCACCGGGGGCGGCTCAATGTACTGGCCAACATCATGGGCAAGCATCCGCGGCGCATCTTCGATGAGTTCAGAGATGAGCCGGACAAGAACGGGGAGAGCCCCAGCGACGTCAAATACCATCTGGGACACCACCGGGACTGGCGTACCCGCGATGGCAAGAAGATCCATCTCGATTTGATGTTCAACCCGAGCCACCTGGAGTTCGTCAACCCGGTGGCCCAAGGGGTGCTGCGCGCCGAGCAGGACATGATCGGCGACGTCAACCGCGACAGGAGCCTGCTCATTCTCATCCATGGGGATGCGTCGGTGGTCGGCGAGGGCATCGTCCAGGAGACGCTCAACCTGAGCAATCTGGAAGGGTACGGCATCGGAGGCACGGTTCACGTCATCGTCAACAACCAAATCGGTTTTACCACCGGGGCGGAGCAGGGGCGATCCAGCCGGTATGCCAGTGACGTGGCCCGGATGCTGCCCATTCCGATTTTTCACGTAAACGGGGAAAATCCCAAAGCCGTGGCCCAAGCGGTGGATCTGGGGGTGGACTTCAGAAACGAGTTCCGGTCCGATGTGGTGATTGACATGTACTGCTATCGCCGCCGGGGACACAACGAGAGTGATGATCCCACCTTCACCCAACCGCTGATGTACAAGAAAATCAAGCAGCGGCCGACTGTGCAGAAGAGCTATCAGAGCCACCTGCTCCAGTTGGGGCAGTTGACCGTCGATGAGGCGGAGCAGATTCGCGCCAACCGACTGGCCGATTTGGAGCGGGAGTACGAGACGGCCGAGGCGATCGACCGGGAGAGCTTTCCGGCCCGACCGAATGCGTTCGAGCCCAAGTGGGAGCGCTTTCGTCAGCACCGGCCCGAGACCGATCCCCCCGTCGATACCGCTCAACCCAAAGCGCTGCTGCAGGAGCTGCTCGAACAACTGACGGCAACGCCCAAGGGATTTACCGCCCATAAGAAAATCGTGAAGTTTCTCCAGGCGCGGCAGGCGATGGCCCGGGGGGAGCGCCCCTTGGATTGGGGGGCGGCCGAAGTGCTCGCCCTGGCGACCCTGGCCCGGTCCGGAACCCGGGTGCGCCTGAGCGGTCAGGACAGTCAGCGGGGCACCTTCAGCCATCGGCACGGGGTGTTGCACGATCAGGTGACAGGGGCGACTTACACGTCCCTGGCCCATCTCGCCCCGGATCAAGCCCCGGTGGAGCTGATCAACAGCCCCCTCTCCGAAGGGGCAGTGCTCGGCTTCGATTTCGGCTACAGCACGGTCAATCCGGACGCCCTGGTGATCTGGGAGGCCCAGTTCGGCGATTTTGCCAACGCCGCTCAAGTCTATATCGATCAATTCATCTCCGCGGGACACAGCAAGTGGCAACTGCTCAGCGGCTTGACCCTGTTCTTGCCCCACGGTCTGGAGGGAACCGGACCGGAGCACGCCAGCGCACGGCTCGAGCGGTTTCTCTCCTTGGCCGCGGACGGCAACTACCAGGTGGTCAATCCGACCACCCCGGCCCAGCTCTTTCATCTGTTGCGCCGCCAGGTCCTGGCGCCGAGCCGCCGACCGCTGATCGTGCTGACCCCCAAGAGCATTCTGCGCCTTGCCGATTCGTTCTCCACCCTAGACGAGCTGGCCGAGGGGCGCTTTGCCGAGATATTGCCGGATCCACAGGTCAACCTGGAAGAAGCCCAGCGGGTGCTGCTCTGCAGCGGCAAAATCTACTACGACCTGCTGGCCCATCGGCAAGAGCACGGGATCGACCGGGTTGCCATTATTCGGTTGGAGCAGCTCTATCCCCTGTCCTTTGCCCAACTCCAGGCTCAGCTGCACCCCTTCGGTGAAGGCAAGCCGGTGGTCTGGGTGCAAGAGGAGCCGCAGAACATGGGCGCGCTCAGCCATATCCGTCTGCGTTTCGAACAGGACATCGCCAAACAGTGGCCGTTTCACACCGTCGCGCGAGCCGAATCCGCCAGCCCGGCGACCGGATCCGCGGCGATTCACCGCATCGAGCAACGGGATATTCTGACAAGGGCTTTTGGTCCATTAACCTGAGAGAAAATCTACACATGAACATTGACATCAAGGTTCCGGATCTGGGCGAATCGATCAGTGACGTAGAGGTGGGTGAGTGGTTTCGCGAGGTCGGCGAACGGGTCGAAAAAGACGATCCCCTGGTGGAAATCGAATCGGAGAAAGCGACCGTCGAGGTGCCTGCCCCGGCCACCGGAACGGTCGGATCGATTATCAAATCGACCGGAAAACCGGCCAAAATCGGAGAGGTGATCGGCACGTTGATTGTCGAGGAGGGGGTTCAAGCCGAGCCGGTGACCGCTGAATCGGCCCAACCGGTAGACGCCGCACCCCCGGCTGCACAACCCTCGGCGCCCTCGCCCCCGTCAAAGGCGGAGGCCCCACGGGTCATGCCGGCTGCTCAGCGAATGATGGAGCAGCACCATGTGGCAGCGGAAAAGGTTCAACCCACCGGGCCGGGCCAGCGGGTGCTCAAAGAGGATGTCGCCCGGGTGCTCGACCAACCGGTAGCGCCTACTTCCCCGCCCCAGCAAAGCGGTGAGGGGATGGGCCGCACGGAACGGGTCGAGCGAATGACCCTGTTGCGGCGAACAACGGCCAAGCGGTTGGTCCAGGCGCAACACGAGTCGGCGATTTTGACCACCTTCAATGAAATCGACATGCACCGGGTCAAGTCCGTGCGCGCCGAACTGGGTAAGGCATTCGAGGCCAAGTACGGGGTGCGGCTCGGCTTCATGTCGTTCTTCGTCAGAGCCTCCTGTGAGTCCCTGCGGGATTTTCCACAGATCAACGCCTATATACAGGACGATACCATCGTCTTTCACGATTATTGCGACGTGGGGGTGGCCATCGGCGGGGGCAAGGGGTTGGTCGTGCCGATCCTGCGCAATGCAGACCAATTGTCGTTTGCCGAGATCGAAAAACGGATCGCCGATTTTGCCAAACGGGCGAACGACAGCACCCTGGGAGTCGATGAGCTCCAAGGGGGAACTTTTACCATCAGTAACGGCGGCGTCTATGGATCAATGCTGTCCACGCCGATCATCAATCCACCCCAGTCCGGTATCCTCGGGCTGCACGCGATCAAGGATCGGGCGGTTGTCGTGGGAGGTGAGATCGTCGTCCGTCCGGTGATGTACGTCGCCCTGAGCTACGACCATCGCATCGTCGACGGTCGCGAGGCGGTCAGCTTTCTCAAGGGGATCAAAGAGCGGATCGAGCATCCGGCGCGGCTGCTGCTGGAGGTGTAGCGATGTCGGAAACAACCTACGATCTGGTCATCATCGGCGCCGGTCCTGCGGGATACGTGGGCGCGGTGCGCGCGGCCCAACTGGGATTGAGGGTCGCCTGTGTGGAAAAGGAACCCGAACTGGGCGGGACCTGCCTGCAGGTGGGGTGCATTCCGAGCAAGGCGCTGCTCGACTCCAGCGAGCGCTATCACGAGACCCTGCACGGGTTGAAGGCTCACGGTATCGCCGTCTCCGGCGTGGAGTTGGATCTCCCGGCGATGATGGCGCGCAAGAGCAAAATAGTGGCCAAGCTGAGCCAGGAGATCCCGGTGTTGTTCAAGAAGCACGGGATTGAACACTCATATGGTACGGCCGGCTTGGTCGAGCCCGGGGTGGTCCGCGTCGACGGGGAGCAACAGTCGACGATTCGATCGCGGCATATCCTGATCGCCACGGGAAGCGTGCCCGCCGGTCTGCCCGGTATCGAGTGGCAGGAGCGCATCGGCACCAGCACCGAAGCGCTGGCCTTTCCCGAGGTACCCCGGCGCCTGATCGTCATCGGCGGAGGGGCGATTGGGCTGGAGCTGGGCTCGGTCTGGCGCCGTTTGGGGGCCGAGGTCACCGTGTTGGAATACCTGGATCACATCCTGCCCGGGAGCGACGCTGAAATCGCCCAACTGGCCCTGCGGGCATTCAAAAAACAGCGCATCGGGTTCAAGCTCGAGGCAAGGGTGCAAAGTGCGGTGGTCGAAAACGACGAGTGTATCGTACGGTACAACGACACCGAGGAGCTGCGCGGGGATCGGGTGCTCGTCGCCGTGGGTCGCAGACCGCTGACCGACGGGCTGAACCTGGCCGCCGTGGGAATCGACACGGACGGGCGGGGATTCATCCCGGTGGACCGGCAGTTCCAAACCAAGGTGCCGGGAATCTACGCCGTGGGAGATGTAATCGGCGGTGCGTTATTGGCCCACAAAGCCTCACAAGAGGCCATCGCCTGTGTCGAGCAGATCGCCACCGGAGTGGGTTGGGTCAACTACGACACCCTACCCAACGTGGTCTACACCGCGCCCGAAGTCGCCGGTGTAGGGCAAACCGAAGAACAACTGGTGCAAAACAACGTGCCCTTCCAAAAAGGCCAGTTCGTCTTTCGCTCGAACGGCCGGGCCCGAATCCTGGGACAGACCGAAGGGGTGATCAAAATCCTGGCCCACCAACAGACCGATCGGGTCTTGGGAGTGCACATCATCGGCCCGAGGGCCGGCGACCTGATCGCCGAAGCGAGCGTGGCGATGGAGTACGGAGCGAGCAGCGAAGACATCGCCCGAGCCTGGCATGCCCATCCCTCCCTGGCCGAAACAATCAAAGAAGCCGCCCTGGACGTAGACTCAAGAGCCCTGCACGCCTAACAAAACCCTCTCCCCAAAAAAACAAAATCCGACGACGTTTTTACGCAACACAAAGGAGCAAACGGCCGATAAAGGAACCATGTCCCCCGTCCATCCAGTCCATCAGGTCCATATCGTCCAGTCCATTAGGTCCATTTCTTCACTCACACCAACAGCAAGCCAACCCAAAAGCCGATCCCTATCTCTGTCATCCCATGGATCATAACCCTCCCCATAAGCGAAATCGCCGCAACTTGATCCCCACCCACGGGGGATACAAAAAACTGTTGAGCTTTCAGGTGGCTCAGCTCGTGTATGATGTCACCGTCCGATTCTGCGATCGGTACATAAACATCCGGAGTCGGACACACGACCAGATGGTACAGGCAGCTCGCTCTGGTGTTCAAAATATCGCCGAGGGGAGTCAGGCATCCGGGACCTCCAAGAAAATGGAGCTCAAGTTGACCAATGTGGCCCGAGCCAGCCTGGAGGAGCTCCGGTTGGACTATGAGGACTTCCTGCGGCAGCGGGGAAAGGCGTGCTGGGAGACAACTGATCCCAGACGTCGCATGCTCGTCAATCAGAGGCCCAAAAGCGCTGCCGATGTCGCTCGGTGGGTCCGGTCGGTGAGAGGGGAGAATGGACTGGATGGACGGGATGGACGGAATGGACCATGGGATGGGGAAGTGGTGCCTCGATCGGTGGGGTATTCGGAAATTGCGGCGAACGGGGCGCTGGCTTTGATTGGCGTTGCCTGCAGTCTATTGGATCGTCAGTTGGCCTCCCTGGCCAAGGCCTTCGAAACGAATGGGGGTTTCACCGAGCGCCTGTACCAAACTCGAAAAGCCAGGAAATCTGGCCAATAACCGGTCCATCTAGTCCATTAAGTCCATAACGTCCAGTCCATCCAGTCCATCAAGTCCATATCGTCCAGCCCAACCCCCTCAACCAGCCCCAATCCGTCCCAGGCCTTGGCTGGGTTCTTGGGGAGTTGTCATCCTCAAGAGCTTGGCTGCGTCGGGCAATTCGTCCAAGCGGCGAATGAGCTCTTCCCCCATGTGGTCACCCAATGCCCGATAGGCCTCGAACTGCTCCTCATCGAAGAATTGGTCAGCGGTGCTCTGGTGGGGAAATGGTGGATTATCGTCGCGGTACTTGTTGACGTAGGGGGGCTCGTCACCGGTGACGCTCGACTTGACGTAGATGAGCAGCCCGCTTTGCTGCTCCTCGTCTGTGCCCGAATATCGAATTTTGAACGAGCAAAAATGAGAGCTCGTTCGCCCGTCGGAATCCTTGTGCAGCGGTTGGAGATCCATCTCCAGGTCCACGCCCAAATCGATTTTCGCGTACCGCTGCAACGTCATTAGACTGCCGAAGCTCATCGTGGGGTCAGCAGAACCATCGATCGCGATAATCAACTCACATCGGCGGCGCAACAATTCATAGACGCCGAGATTTTCCAAATGCCCTCCGTCCGAAACATTGACGAACGGGGTCTTGTGGTGCACCCACCCCATCGCTTCCCGCAGCACATATCCGACCCCGGGCCAGCGGCGGGTGCGAAGAGCCTTCTGTTGGACCCTTTTCGGGTTGGGCAGCCAATAGTTGAGCCGCACGTTGAGCAGGGTCATGAGAAACACCAGCGGCTTCACCGTCGTTGTCCCCATGTTCGGTGCCGCGGCAGCACCCGAGATAGCCATTGCCGTACCGAGGTTGAAGTGTTTGTCCCGGCGCTCCAGATCCGTCGTCCTGCAGTAGCCGGTGTGCTCCCCGCCGCAGTAGCGCTTGCTCATGACGAAAAAATCCGCCTGACGGCCCCTCAGCCCCGGTTCGGCACTCCCCTGCATGTTCAAGGCCGCATTGATCAAATGATACGGCGCGGTCGATCCCTCGGAGCGAAGGTCTGACATTTTCTGCCGATCGTTGGCGATGACCTTCCCTTTTTTGATGAGGAACACGTAGAGTTTGGACAACCGGTCTCGGTAGAACCCATGGAGTGAGTTGCTGTTCGCATCGAAAAACAGCAAGATGTAGAGTAAAAAGGCCAGCCCCAGTCCGAGGAACCAATCGTCCCCCATGAGGGAGCGTCGCCCGTGTTTGCCAAAAAGGCGAAGCCTTCCACCGATGATCTCAATCTTGTCACCCTTTGTGACCAGCTTGAAGACGTTCTCTACTTCGTACTTGTCGTTGGACCAGAGGCACGCGCTGTTGCTCACCCGGCCGTCTGTCAGGTATTCCGGCTCCGTATAAATCGACCGAACCAGCCACTTGTCGGCCGTCCCCGGACTGCAGCGGGTAATGCTCAAGGGGGTCGACGCCCTCAGTCCCTTGTGCCCGATTAGAACGTCTTTCAGTGTCGAGCCTTGGGTCGAGGCTTCGCAACGAGAATCACCGGTTCCCTCCTCTCCATTTCCAGCCGCCGCCGTGTCCCCTAAACAGTTCAGGGTGGCTTTGAAGTGAGGAGAAATGAATGGTGAGTCGACTTGCAGCAAGCAGAGAAGGAGATACATTGCAATGACGAACAGTGGTCCACTCAATCCGAAACAGTACACCAAGAAGCGACTCGCAGCCTTTGAGAACCGGGCCAAAATAATCGTTGTACACAAGAACGCGGATCCGGCGGTGATGGAATAGATGAGAATTCGCGACTGTCCGAATTCGTTGCCAGGCGTTTCGATGCCCATTTGCACGGTAAAAAGAGTGGGAATGGCCACCGCCACCACAGCGGCCAGGCCGAGGGAGATGGAGAGGCAGGCGTCCATCGTGTTTCTCGCCTTCAGGCTCCAGTGGTTCATTTTCACCAGGACGGGATAGAACACCGCCAGGCAGAGAAACGGTACCAACCCGTAAAGCGCCCAAATCCAGTTGATCACAGGGCCGTCCGGGCCCAATTCGAACGCTGGCCACAGATTGTTTTCATAGAGCCATTCGGTAATGAAAACCGACACCATGACCACCGCCACCACCACCAGGAAATGCAGCAACACGCCGCGAAGCACCACCATCGGCAGGCGTAGCGTGTCCAACAAACCACCGGGTCTGAGGTAGTTGCTGCCGTTTCTCAGATGAACCAGCCCGGGGGGCTCGAGTTCCCCCGGAGACTTCCGCAGTGGGAATGCCTCGTCCTCTTTCTTCGCATCGCGAAGTACCGAACTGAGCAACGACCCCGTGTAACCCCCACCAGAGACAGTGGACAGGTAGTCCACATAGCGCAGGAGGTTTCGCCGCTCCAACGCCTGAATCACCCCCAGGCTGATCGTCGACGAGCGGATGCCCCCGCCGGAAATGGCGACGCCGACCACGCCCTTCCCCCTTTGCACGAGATCCTCGTCCAACCGTTCTGATGAGTACCCCGCCGCCTTTCGCCGGGCAGCGATTTCACCTGACTCAGCGTTGATCACCTCATCGGGCAGCTGATGTCTATGGGCCATCGGTTTTGCCTCCGTGATGTTGCGTCACTCACCAACCGCAGTTCAATCCATCTGGAATAGTATCCTGCAGGGTAACACCCCAAAACAATTATGCAAACCAGTCGGCCGGTCCGACTGAACGATCAGAGTCTTTTATAACGCTTTTCCGCTATCAAAACGAAAATTGGCGAGGATGTTTTTTTTTGACACCTTCCTCGTTCGAGTTGGCTCTTTTGGTTGGACGCGGCCCAAGGAGGTAGTTGAATGCGTGAACGGATCAAATCGATGGTGGGGAAACTCTCTGTGCAGCAGCGAAAATGGCTCAAACGGGGGTTGGGTATTGCAGCCGGTGCAGGTCTTGGTTTTGGGTACTACATCACGGTGGGGTGTTCGACAGGCGGTTGTCCGATCACCTCGGACCCCTGGATCTCAGCCGCATGGGGGGCCCTGATTGGAGGAACGGCAACAGCATGAGTGACAGGAGTAAACGACGTTCAATAAAGCCGGTGCTGCTCAGTACCGTCATCATGGTGGCGGTGGGCTATCTGATTTACGGCGAGGCGGACCGCACCGTCACCGATGGGGCGATTGAAGGAAGTCCCTATAGCACGGCGGGGCACCTGCCGCGGATGGTGGCCTTTCACGCCCCCTACTGCGCGGCCTGCCTCAAGATGAAGCCGGTCGTCGAACACCTGTCGGCAACCTGCGACAAACGGGGGGTGTTCGTCGAGACGGTGGATCTGTCAGAGGAAGACAATGAGGCCGTTGCAGAAAATTTTGGCGTACGGGTGCTACCCACCTACATCTTCCTTAATGAACAAGGGTTCGAGCAAGAGCGCTTGGTGGGGCGACAAACCGCCCAAACCCTGGCCCAAGCGCTGGGAAATCTCCGGGGACAGCAGTGTGTGCTCCCAAAACAGGATCACAACAAGGGATGGAGTTGAAAGATGCCGCTCTATGAATATCGATGTGCAAATTGCGACGAACAGTTCGAGGTGTTGAAAAGCCTCGCCGATACCGACGAAGAAAACTGTCCCAAATGCGACCGTCCGGCCCAGAAACAGATCGGTGGATTCGTGGTAGGGTCAGGAGCAGGATCGAGCACTGGCGCCAGCTGCACCAGCGGCTGGAGCGGCGGATGAGGGGTCTGAAATCGCCCGTGGGGTGATCGGGGTTATCCGGAGAGCAGGGGCCCAATGAGAGAGTGGGCGTTATAGGACGGGTTGGTTGACGTTTTGTCGACATAGTGGTTATTCGAATTCATGTCTTATTCATCATTTTCCAGATGTTGCCTGGTCCGATTTGGGATTGTGGCCCTCACGCTTTTTCTTTGGGGTCAATCGGCGCAGGCCGGGTGGTCGCCGGTAACGCACCGCAATTATCTCACCGAGGCGATTCGGATTTTGCCTTACTTTGATTACTTGTGGGGCAACTACTATCGAGACGATATTTTAAAAGGGGCGATCGAGGGGGAGTTTCATTTTCGCCACCACGCCAAAGGCCGCATCCCCCATTGGCGGCGAGGCAAAGTCAATCGACGAGAGCTCCATTATCTCAGCGGGTATGGCCTCACTCAACAGGATGCCGCACCGGCCGCGCGGGCCCTGACCAAGCGATTCGAGAAACTGCGCGCCGAGTTCGCAACCGCGCGTCGGCCCAACCGGGAGCTGATGTTCGAGCTGGGATATGGGCTTCACGCCATCGCCAACTCCCTCGTTCCCCGCACGACGAGCCCGGGCATGCCGAGCCCCGAACCCTGCGCCCGCAACACCGCTGCCATTGAGCTCAAGCAATCCGAAATCGAGCGAATCGAAAAACTGCGTCCATGGCTTGTCCGACGAATTGAGCACCATCTTCAGCTGCGCGATCAGTGGGAGACCGCCAGCGACAAGGACGCGTTCAAACAGCATAGTGTGAGAGCCTCCCAGGCAATCATCTACAGCCTCGCAGCGATCATGACCTATGTAATGGGAACCGCCTTCGGCCCCGAAGACGAGAAGGTCCGCTCCTCCCTGGAGGAGATGAAAAACCGTCGACTGGGAGATGGGCGAAAACCGGATATCGAATAATCCGGGATTAGGGATTTATGATCAATTTGCCGCCGTTCTTGATTTGAATCAGCGGCACTTCGTCGAGCATTTCGTCATCGGCGGTGGTGTTGATGATCACGCGCTCGCTGATATTCGCAGCACCGTTGTAACTGCGCAGGGTCATCGGTGTGGTCAGTGTACCGGGCAGTCCGACAGTAGAGTAGCTCCCGCCCTTGATCCACAAGTGCTTGCTGTCTTGTCCCGGACCCTGATCCTGTGGGTCGGCGTCGTATCCCTGCGAAATACTGGTAAAGGGGGTCGAGATGTTGCCGTCTTCGGTTCCAGACCACCCTTGGTCGATATAAAAATAATTTTTGGGAGATTGGTAGGGGAACGAGCGTTTGAGGAGGCGATCGCCGGGAAAGGTATCATCGGTCTGATACCAGGTGTCTTCGGGCCCCCCGTTCCACCCCATCGAAAAGTAGAACTGTTCGACGCCGGCAACCTGCTGGTAGCCGCTGGCAACGATATTGTGTCCTCTGATGTGAACGTAGACCGGCAGCCCACCGAGGATGCTGTTTTTCAGCTTGAGGTCGTGGTCGGTGTCATCTTTGTCCACCTCCTCGGCCAAGCGGTAGCGAAAGTAATCGTGCATTGCGTGCCTCGTTTTGCGGTGCCCCGCGCCGGTGCTGCTCGAACCGAAATCGGATTCAATAGATACGGCTGCGTCGAACATCAGCTCGCCCACTTCGGGGAAATTTTCTCCTCCGTCCAGTCGACGCGCCGGCATCTGAGAGAAGTCATAGCTGCGCGTGGCGAGATTCGAGGTCAATGTGTGTTGGCACTGGTCACCATCGACGTCGTCTTGATAACTCGGTGTTTGTCCTGCCGGCCGTATCGGGTAGGCGTGGAAGCGCAACTTCATTGCCATCGCGGTTGCGTTGCAGCCGGTATTGACGTCATCGGTCCAGGCGCAGTAATCGGCGATGTGTGCGTTGTACGGACTGCCCTGGCCCCACTCGATCGGGTGCCAAAGAATGTAGTTGACCGCTGTGCGGTGCTCGATGTCGTCCCAGGAGAGGTTGCGGTGTGGTTCGGTGGTCGCCAGAATGCTTCGCAACTCGTCCCATCCCGACGCAGCGGATCGAGCGGTGGCGGCGGCCTGGCGTTTGGCCACACGTTCCAGGAAAAGGCGGATAAAAGATGACGACTCCCCCTGCCAGACGAAATCGCGGCGGGTATTGTGCATCACAATTGGCGAGACCGATTCATCAGCCGAGACCACCACAAAACCTGTCGGTGCGAAGGTGATCACATAGCTGCTCACCTGCTCCCCCTGGTAGAGCTGCTCGACCAACTCACCGGAGGTCAGATAGTACCATAACTGATCGGGCGCAAAGGCCGCCGGACGTATCTGTCGCTCTCCTTGGGCGTCCCGAACCGTTGGATGAGAATTGATTTGCAAGGTCAGCCAGAGATCGGCAATGGCCAGCGCTTGGTCTTCGCTGACTCGGGCGTGTGCTCCGGGACTGTTCAGCAGCACCATCCCGGCCACCAGCACCACACCCAACCGGATAATTCGACATTTCAAAAAGTGCATTGTCGCCCCCTATCGGTGGTGCGGGCGCGTCGCTTCGAGCTGCTCGATGCGCTTGTTTTGGGCGATAACGTGCAAGGTTAGCTCCTCGATCTTCTGCAGCAGTCGGGTTTGGGTTTCACCGATGTTGGAGCCGTGCGCGTCCACCGATGCTGCGTTGGGAATATCCGGCAGATGACCATTTTCATCAATGTAAGTCTCCAGCTCGTCGAGGGGCATCAACGGATAGTCGTCCTCAAAGACAAAGTCAGCGGTGAAGTTTTCAACGATGATCTGCTTGGCCAGGATGGTGCCGTTGACAGTCAGCAACTCCGACGGCGAGATTGTGCCGATACCCAATCTGCCGTGTCGGGTGAGGGTCATTTTCACGTCACCGTCGGTGGCGAAATGGATGCCGTTGTTCGAGTCTGTGCCCAGCAGCAAGGCGTTGACGACAGTACCGCCGAACGTTTGATTCGCGTTACCCTCAAATCCCAGAAATCCGCTAATCAAATTGTTGTCCTGGGACAGCTCGATACCAACGTTGTGGGATTCGTTATAGTTGTCCCAGTCGGCCTCTAGGCGCAAGCGGGCTTTACCATCGTTGCGCAGATGAAGCATCGCTTCGGGAATGATTGAGTCGGTAAAATCGCCAATGCCGATTTCGTCCTGAAAACGGTTCCACTCCCCGCCATACCCCCAGCTGAAATAGTTGAGATCTTTGTGGTGCCAGAGCGTCTGCTTGTCGTGCACCGTGATTGCCGTGTTGGGGGGACTATTGCCAGCGCCAAGGACGAGATTTTTGTTTACCGTGAGCTTCCCGTCTACCAGGAGATCACTGTTGACCACGTCACGCGTCACATTGGGATCGTCGGCCCCAATCTCATCACCGTTCGCCAACGCGATCGCTTCAGCGAGCTCGGGATCGACCAGGTCAGCCGCGGCAACAGAGGTGGCCTCGTCTGCGGTTGGTGGGTCGCCTGGTAGCAGAACGTCGAGCTGAGTCTCTTCCCCCAACGCCTCTGTGGCATGGTTCAGTTCGTCGGTCGCGATGCCCTCACAGGCGAGCGTGCTCAGCAGTACCAGTGCGGTAGTCGCGGCGAGGGCGACACGGTCACTTATCGATCCCTGTTGGCCGAGTCCACCGAACACCGGCATTTTGGTGGGCTTTACCCTTGCGATGGTGTGCAGGTGCCCGGACAGTACTTGGGAATGGCTCGGATAATCACTGAACTGTTTCATTTTTTTACTCCTGTTGCAAAGTGG
This sequence comes from Myxococcota bacterium, assembly GCA_028278265.1. Classification (GTDB taxonomy): domain Bacteria; phylum Myxococcota_A; class Polyangia; order JAAYKL01; family JAAYKL01; genus JANQET01. The sequence goes on along the minus strand of JANQET010000509.1, from coordinate 6,657 downwards.
TGCGCGCTCGGCACAGCTGTTCAACAGCACAAACACCGGCAACTCCGTTGAGATGAACCATCCTGTCGGGATTTATGAAAAAAGTCCGGAACCCGGTGCGAAAAGGGGGCGCTTTCATCCGAACCGCCTTGATCCTCCTTGCATCTCGGGGAGCGGCGCAGGTTGTGTCGGGATTTTAGGTCAGTTATACCTTTGCTCGATGAGTCGGTAGAATTGGACGAGAGGACACGGTGATGACTAGCGCAAATTGTCGGTTGATTGTACTCCTGATCGGGCTGAGTCTGGCGCCCAACGGATGCGGGAATGACGATGGCAGCAGCGACGATACGGGAGGTGATGCCGACACCGACGCCGACGGCGATGCGGACACTGATGGGGACGCCGATGCCGATAGCGACACTGACTCGGACGCCGATGCGGATTCGGACGCCGATGCGGACTCGGACGCTGACGCTGACGCGGATTCGGACACTGATGCGGATTCGGATGCTGATGCGGATTCGGACAGTGACCCCCCATTACTGCCCTCTTGTTATCCCTCCTGCGCAACGGTGGCCGATTGTGTGCAGACCAGTGAGCTCTACGACGAAGACAATTACAATTGCGATGATGGCATTTGCCGGTGGACAGGGTGCAACACCGACGCCGAATGCCAGAATACGTCGGGGAGTCACTACGTCTGTCGCGCCCCAGAGCAAGAGTTTTACGCCTGTTATCCCGCCTGCTCCACCGTGGACGATTGTGTGCTGACCGGGGAGCTCTACGATGCGGACAATTACGATTGCCAGGATGGCATTTGTCTGTGGACCGGATGCAATACCGATGCGGAATGTACAAACACCCTGGGCAACAACTACGTCTGTTACGACAACCAGACGGGGATAGATAGCTGCTACCAATCCTGTGAGGTCGTACTGGATTGTACGCAGGAAAGCGCGCTCTTTGACGCGGATAACTACGATTGCGACGATGACGTCTGCCAGTGGACGGGATGTAACAACGATTCAGAATGCAAAAGCGCAATAGGGGATAATTACGTTTGCTCCTTGTGATCCAGATGTAGTTGGTCCGAAGAGTGCGTTTGAATACTTTCAACCGTACACTGTTTCTTAGATTGAGGGGTTTTGATGACCGGAATCAAACTAACCAGAAAGCAGTTTTTGGTCGGTGGGCTCGGCTTGACTGCGGGCAGCTTGCTCAGCTCTCCTTTTTCGTTGCTCTGTTGCTCATCGCCGGCGGATGATCCCGATTCGCCTCCTTATCTCGATGAGTTCGATGATACGTTGTCTGAAAAAACCGCGGTGGTCAGTATTGCTCGTATTGATGATGGCCGAATCGATCGGGCGGTGGAGCAGGCGATTGATTTGCTGGGGGGCATCGAGACGGTTACTGCGGGCAAGGACCGCATCATGCTCAAGCCGAACGTGGTGAGTGAGGACCGCAGGTCGATCACCAAAACCCCGGTGATCGAAACTCTCGGCAGGATGATGAAGGGGGCGGGCAAGGAGGTCTGCATCGGCGAGGGCTCGGCCTCGGCCTGGCTCTACAATGCCGACGACCACGGCAATGTCTGTCGTCTCTCCGATGAGCAACGGTTGAACGATATGCAGCAATACGTGTTTCGGCAGACCGGGTACGCCGGGTTGAGCGAGGCGCTCGGTATTCCGTTGGTCAATCTCCACACCGGTCCGATGGTGACCGTGCCGGTGCCCGACGGATTTGTCTACCGGGAATTGGAACTGCACCAGGAGCTGACCGAAATCGATTTGCTCTGCTCCGTGCCGATGATGAAGACCCATACCCTGGCCACGGTCACCCTGGGGATCAAAAACCTGTTCGGCGTGATTCCCGGCACCGTGTACGGGACGGTCCGGGCCCATGTTCACGATGTGACGTCAGAAGTGGATCCCACGGGCACCGATGCAACGCTGATCGATCTGATCAAGGCCACCAAGACCGGTCTTGTCGTCGTCGACGCTTCGATGGCAATGGAGGGGGACGGCCCGACCAACGGTAAATTGGTAGAGATGAACCTGATCATCGCCGGCACCAATCCCCTGGCCACCGACATGGTCAGCGCGGCCCTGATGGGATTCGCGCCGTGGGAGGTGCCCACCTTCGGCTGGGCTCATCGCGCCGGTTTAGGCCCTGATTCGTTGCGCCACATCGAGGTCAGAGGCGCTCCGGCGAGGGAGGTATGGCAGCGGTTCGAGCGACCGGATGTGGTTCCGTGGCAATCCATTAACAAGTGGTGGGGGAACGAGGTATGTGCGTATCGCAAATCCAAGACGGGACTGATGAGCTCATGATCGATAAAAATTCATCTCAATCCGGGCGCGGCCCGAAGGACAACGGCGGCTCGAGTGGCCCGCTGGGACTGCTTGTCGTGCTGTGCCTCTGCGCCGGGTGTGAGGGCTCCGATCAGACAACCGGCGAGGAGGACTTTCCCCTCTTGACGATGACCGGTGAAAGATGGGCCGCCTCTGCCGATCTCAACATCAGCATCCAACAGCAGGGCAAGCCCCACATCTATCTCACCGAGGCGAACAGGGACTTCAAGCCGTCGTGGTCCAAGAGCGGATCGATGATCGCGTTTTTTCGCCTGCTCAACTACGGCCCCGAGTTCGCTCAGTGGAAAACCAAGCTGTGTGTGATCAATGCGAACGGCAGTGGGCTTCGCGAATTGACCGACGGAGCTGCTGCCGATTTCAATCACACCTGGACCCGTGACGGCACCAATATGATTCTGTTCAATCGCTACGCGGTCGACCATCCGGGCAGCAACGATATTTATCTCACCTCACCGACTGCCACTCCAGGCGAGGAGGTGCTGCTCTCCCATCCGGACCACGACTTCGAGTGGGCCATGAGCGGGCTCTCCGACGGCCGAATTTTCATCGACCGCATCGTCTTTCCCTTTGCAGCACCACCGAAAGTGCGCTCCTTTTTGATGACACCCAATCCGGGTGGAATCGGCCACTACGAAGAGCTGATCCGACCGACCACCAAAATGTGGCACAAGCTCAGCGTCTCCCCCGATGAGACCAAGGTCGCCTACATGCTCGACAACAACGACGACATGAGCAGCTATGCCGATGTGGTGCTCTACTACGCCGATTTCGACAAGGAGCGGCTGGTGGTGGAGAACCCGGTGGCGATCACCGAGAAAAGCCCCGAGAGCGTCGAAGAATACCCCCGCTGGAGTGCCGACGGCAGTCTGATCATTTACGATTCAAACAGGACAGGGATCTACCAACTCTACGCCTACCGCCCGGCTGACGGAGAGCACGGCCGACTGTCAGCTGATCAGGACAACGACTACCAATTCGGCAATTTTGAAAACGCCCCCAAGTGAAGTCGGTACACGCGGTGGGTCAGATTCGTTCATAGGGTTTGAACTTGTTGCGGTTTTGTCGGACGGCGTCGGCATCGGCCCGCTGTTCGACTTGCTGTTGCGTTGCTTTGTGCGCTTCGGGGTCGAGAGAGGCCAGTGCGTGGAGGGCCGCTCCGGCGACCAATGGGGTATCTGTTGCCGCGATGGACACCAATTCGTCGACCAGCTTTTTCCCGCCGTACATCACCGGCGTCAAGCAGGCGGCGGCGCGGACGTTTTCGTCCGTCGACTTGAGCAGTGCGCGAATAGATGGAACCCCTGCCTTGTCTCCCCAGCCCCGGATCGCGTGGGCGCCGACGTAGAAATTGCTTTTGTCGGCCACGGTGCGCGCGGCGATGATGCATAGACCGGGCTCGTATTTGACTCGCTGAATGAAATCGGCAGCGCGAGATCGCACCACTTGATCCGCGTCGTTCAGCAGGGGCATTGCGGGTTCACTCAGCGATTCGATGCGCAATGCGCAGGCGATTTCGAGCGCGCGTCGGCGCAAGGCCACCTCGTCTGCGACGAAGATTTCACGCAATACGCCAGCGGTTGTGTCCCGTGGGAGCCGTTTGGCCACATTCAGCGCAGCCGAATAGGCCGATGCCATATCAGAGGTGACCTTTTGCCGGAATTTCTCTGCCAACGCTACAATGTCAACACCGGGCGGCTGGCAGCGCGGCTGGCGGACAGCTGATTCAGATGGTAGGTCCATTTTGGCCAACCCGAGACGGGCGATATCGGCCACCGGATCGCGGCGCCATTGATCGCCGGGCAGTCGAGTGTTGGTTCCGGTCCATTCGATGGTCAACCTCGGCGCTCCCTCCGCCAAGACCAACATCAATGAAGCCTTGCGAATCTGACGTTGCCCGGGTAGCGTCATGAGTCGCTGGCTTTTTTGGCCGGCAGCCGGGACCAGCTCCCAGGGGGCCAGCGCAGCCAGTGCATCATTGAGCACTCGGGTCCAGGTTGGCGCCAACTCGGCATGGGCCAAGTTCAATGGTTGCCCGGCCAACACCGCCGCCACCTCGTCGGACCAGCTGATCCCATAAAGGTCCAGCGCCCGGTCGAAGTGCCCTCGGTCCAGAGCGGCCAGACAACGGTTCAATCGCTGCTTCTCTTTTGTCAGTCGGGGCTGTGGGATGCCCCATCCTGGCGGCGCTGCAGTTTGCCGATCCCAACGCCAACGGTTGTGCTGCCAGTTATGGGCGGTATGGCGCTCGAACAACGGTTCGATGCTGACGGTGAGTGTGGGGGCATTGCGGGACGCCGATGATCCAACATGGAGCCAACGCTGTTTGCCGCGACTCAGTTCCGGCCCATAAGCGCTTAACAGCACTCGGGCGCGCGGCAGCAATCTGCCGCTCTCCCCGCGGGGAAAAAAGGTGGCGATTCGATTGATCGCCAATTGATCGAGATCCCGCTCGAACTGCTCCTGATTCGAAGCGGGCAGCGGGTCGACCGCGGCCGGATCGATTACCACGGACACCTTTGCCAAATTGGGTAATTGGGCCGCAATCGAGCTGAGCCAATCGCGAGACGTGGGTGCGCCGCGCAACCGGGGAACCGCCTGGTCCAAGGCGAGCCACGCCACAAACGCCTCAACCACTTTTTCGATGCGGCAGGAAAGCACATGTCCGCTGCGTAGCTCCTGCCCGTCGTCGAGATACACCTCGAGGTGGGGCACGCCACCATCGGGAAAGGGATCGCCGTAGATTTTGGTGTTTTGGTTCAGTGCGAACGGCACTACCAGGAACCTTCCTTTGTGTCCTGGTACCGAAATCGCAAGGCAGAGGCATGGAAGTGGCGACACCGGGACGTACTGGAAAACGCACTGGGCGGATCGGTTGAGACACGGCGCTTCGAGTTGTTTGAGAAAGGCGATGCGTTTTTGATCGGATTTGCTCCGGCCCGTGCGGCCTGCCGATTTTTTGGTCATTGCGAAAATCTCACTCCATAAGGGTTACACAATGCCGAAGTGTACCATTATCGGGTGTTGATTTGGAGCTGGCCCTAACCGATCAATGTCGCCTTCCTCTCTGCTGAGGGCGATAAAAGTAACCTGGGTCGGATCGAGAAACCGCTGCCATGTCCGGTAGTTGCGGCAATTTGGACGATTTGGGTGACAGGGTGAGGCGCTGGGTGTAGTAGTAAGTTGATCCGTGTGAAAACGACTGTCCGGGGTGAATTCGGCTTGGGGTGCCGCGGCGTTTTTTGTGGATCTGGATGGGGAAGATGGAGCACTTGAGACTTCAACGGAGGCGCCGCACACCACCTGGGCAAAGGCCTGAGGAAAGGCCTGAAGAGAGGTCGGTGGCCGAGGGTGAGTCCAACGCTTTGATCCCCGCTTATTTGTCAGGAACACTCGAGGGCACCTTGGCCCTGTCCTCCGATGACGACCGACTCAACCGTATCCTGCCGATCAGTGAGCAGATTGCGTTTAGTTTTCGCTTTGGCCTCATTCCGGCGGTGCCCGAGACCTTGGACCTCTCGTTGTTCCCCTCCCTTTCCGGAATGACCGACCCGTCCGAGACTCTGGAACCGGATGCTGACCCGGAGGCCGACCCCTCAGTGACGGAGGAGTCGCCGGCGGATGGTCCCTCGGCAATAACGCGGGAAGAGGGCGCCGGAGATGATCCCGCAGCAGTAACGCGGGGAGAGGGCTCTGATGAAGAGGGTGTTGAGGCTGTTGATTCCGAAGAGCCCCTCGTGGAACCGGAATTGGAGCTGGCTGATGTGGACCGGGTCTTCCCACCGATTGAGTTGGTCGAGGGAGAAACCCCTGCCGCAGATGATACCGATCAGTCGGTTGCCCCACCCACGGATTCGGAGGCAGCGGCACCGATCGAGCTCGAACCGCTGGAGATGCTCGATGATGAGGTGGAGGAAGAGGAACTGCCGGACGATGAGGCGGAGATCGTTCCTGACGAGGCGGAGCTCTCTTCAGGGGATGACACATCGGCTGAGGTACCGGAGCTCGAGGAAACAGACGGGGAGGATGGAGAGGCCGTGGACGGGGCTGATGAACCCCCGGCAGAGGGGGAGGCCCTGGCGGCAGACGAGGCCAATTTCGAGGGTCTCGGAGAGTTGGCCACCGGGGAATCAACCGGGGAGAGCGCTCCTAGCCCCGCGGTGACTGTTCCTCGGGGGGGCGCCAGCATTGCCCCGGTAACCCGGGCGGTTCGCCGGCGGGCGCGGGCCATTCCGACCGGCGAGATCACCGCCGGTACCGAGGCCAGCCGGCGGGCCGAGATCCTGGCCGAACAGGCCTCCACCGAACA
>JANQET010000507.1 GCA_028278265.1 Myxococcota bacterium | reverse complement strand
CTGGCAATCACCGGTGCCGGCGGGGAGGTGGTCATCGATGCGGACATTCAAGCACTCAAACAGCACTGGATGAAGCCCCTGCGCTTCGAGGAGGTGGGGTGATGACCTCTAACCCGGTACGCGCGATGGTCCTCACCGGCAACGGCATCAACTGCGAGCTCGAGACCGCCCACGCCTGCAAGCTCGCCGGTGCCGATCAGGTCGACATCATTTATCTGTGGGATCTGGTCAACAGCAACGTCAGTCTGACCGGCTACCGCTTGGTGTGTCTACCCGGTGGTTTTCTGGATGGGGACGACTTGGGCGCGGCGCGAGCATCCGCCATCCGCCTTCGCCACACGTCGGTCGGTGAAGTAACCTTATTCGAGCAGCTCAAGCGATACGTGGATGACGGCGGGCTGATGATCGGTATCTGCAACGGTTTTCAACTGATGGTCAAGTTGGGGCTGCTCCCGGCGCTCGACAACGCCTTGGGCACCCAACAGGTGACCCTGACCTGGAACGATTCCGGTCGCTACGAGGATCGCTGGGTCGAGTTGGCGGCTGATCCGAAGAGCCCTTGCGTGTTCACGCGAGGGATCGAGCGGATTCAGGTGCCGGTGCGCCACGGGGAGGGCAAAATCGTTCCCCTGGACGACCGAACGATTTCCGATCTGACCATCTCTCGTCAGGTTCCGCTGCGCTACATCGACGGCGAGACCGGTGAACCCACCGAAGTGTATCCCCTCAATCCCAACGGCTCCCCCGAGGGGATCGCTGCCTTGACCGACGCCACCGGACGGCTCTTCGGCATGATGCCCCACCCGGAGGCGTTCCTGCACCGCACCAACCATCCCCGCTGGACCAGAGAGAATCTCCCCGAAGAGGGGGATGGCCTGTTGCTGTTCAAAAACGCGGTCGATTTTATCCGCCAGGAGGGGTGAGCGACCGATCGACGGTTGCCCTGCCCGCCTTCCCGAGGTAGGCATACCTCATGGATTTGAATCGAAAGAACGTAGGGGCTGCTACCGGGCGGTTGGCCGTTTCATTGGCCCGTCAAATCGGTGAGCACAAGGTCATTGACGATGCGGATCTGCTCGAGGGGTTTGCCGGGGATGAATCCCACTGCGCCCCGGCGATGCCGGACCTGGTCGTGCGCGCTCAGAGCAAGGAGGACATTCTCGCCGCGTTGACCCTTGCCGAGAAACACGGCGTGCCGATTACCCCGCGTGCCGGCGGTACCGGGAAAGCCGGGGGGGCGATTCCGGTGCTGGGGGGTGTCGTGCTGGACGTGTCCCGGATGAACCAGCTCAAGGGAATCGATCGGGTCAATCTGACCGCGGTCGCCGAGCCGGGGCTGATCACCGGGGAGTTTCAGCAGGCTGTCGAAAACGAGGGATTGTTCTATCCGCCCGATCCCAACAGCTTGGAGAACTGCTGCCTCGGGGGAAACGTGGCGCACAACTCCGGCGGACCGCGGGCCTTCAAATACGGGGTGACCAGCCACTACGTGCTCGGTCTGGGGCTCGGGATGATCGGCGGAACGCACCTCACCGTCGGCAAGCAAACGATCAAGGGAGTCGCCGGGTATGACGTGACCTCGTTGCTCGTCGGCTCTGAAGGCACCTTGGGGGTGTTCACCGAGATGACCCTGCGGCTGCTGGTCAAGCCGCCGGAGCTTTCGACCCTGTTGGTTCGTTTTTCCGACGAGATCGCCGCGGGCCGGGCCATCGCCAGCATCGTGGAGCACGGGTTGGTGCCGCGAGTAATGGAGTTTATGGATCAGGTGCTCGTCGAGACCCTGATTCAGTCCGGTGCGGGGAGTGTGCCCCAGGGAACCGGCGCGTTGTTGCTCGTCGAGTTGGACGGTCCCAACGAGGAGCTGGTCGAGACCCAATCGATCGAGCTGGCCGAGTTGTGCGAAAAGCAGGGGGCGATTGACGTGTTGATGGCGCGACACGTGGGGGAGCGCAACCAGCTCTGGGCGGCCCGCCGGGGCCTGTCCGATGCGGTGAAAAAAAGGGCCAAGCACAAAGTCGCCGAGGACATCGTCGTACCTCGCTCAAGGGCGGCAGAACTGCTCGAGCAATTGCGCGAACTCTCCGTCACCCATCGGACGTTGATCGCATCGTATGGTCACGCCGGTGATGGTAACTTTCACGTCAATGTGTTGTGGGATGACCCGGCGTTCGATCCGGAACCGGTGATCGGCGACCTGTTTCGCCTCGTGCTCGGTATGGGCGGGACGATCACCGGTGAGCACGGGATCGGCATCGCCAAGCAGAAGTATCTGCCGTGGGAAAAGTCCGCCGCCGACTTGGCCCTGCAAAAAGGGATCAAACAGTTGTACGATCCGTTGGGGTTGATGAACCCGGGAAAAATCTTCTGAGTCATTCATCGAGTGCTGTGCTGATAGAGGCAAATCGGTTCGTTTTTGAACACCGCGCTGTTTTGCGCTTGACATCCGTACCCGAAATCCCCTTGTTCTTGGCTTGGTGATAGTTGGAAATCACCGCGTTTACAGGCACGCGGGCAACAGGAGTCCACAATGGAAGATTTAACGCAACTCGAGCAACAATACGAATCGTTCTGTCAAATGAACCTGAAGCTGAATATCGAACGGGGTCAGCCGGGCGATGAAAACTTTGATCTCTCCAATGGGATGCTGACGATTCTGGACGAGCGGAAGATCGTCACCGAGAGCGGGGTGGCCCTGCGCAACTACCCCGGCGGCGTGTGCGGTCTCCCCGAGGCGCGGGAGCTGTTCGCCGAAATTCTGGGTATCTCGGCCGACGAAATGATCGTGGGCAACAACTCCAGCCTCAAGCTGCTGAGCAACACCCTGATGTGGGCCAAATTGCGCGGTCTGAAGACGAGCGACCAACCGTGGGCCAACGGCCCTGTGAAAATGATTGTCACGGTTCCCGGCTACGATCGCCACTTCAGCCTGCTCGACACCCTCGGTTTCGAGATGGTCAGCGTGCCGATGACCCCGGATGGACCGGATGCGGAGGCGATTGAGCGGTTGGCGGGCAGCGATCCCCTTATCAAGGGGCTTGTTTTCGTTCCCACCTATAGCAACCCCACCGGCGAGACGATTTCCGCCGAGCTCGTCAAGCGACTGGCCGGGATGAACACCGCCGCCCCGGATTTCACGATTTTCGCCGACGACGCCTATGCGGTGCATCACCTCGCCGATAGTCCGCCTGAGCGTCACAACCTACTTCGAGCCTGTCAGGAAGCGGGCCATCCGGAGCGGGTCTACCTCTTCGGCTCGACTTCCAAGATTACGATGGCCAGCGCGGGAATAGGCTTCATGGGCGCTTCCGAGGCCAATGTGGCCTACCTCAGCCAGTTGATGGGGATGCAGTTCATCGGCCCCAATAAAATCGAACAGTACCGCCATGTGCTCTTCCTCAGGAGCTATCCCGGGGGCATCACCGGATTGATGCGCGAGCACGCCAAGCTGCTCAAGCCCAAATTCGAGATCGTGCAGAAGGTGCTCCGTCGCATGCTGGCCGAGACCGAACTGGCCAGTTGGACCGATCCGAAGGGGGGCTACTTCGTCAGTCTCGATACGGCCCGACCGATTGCCGACGAAGTGGTCAAACTTTCTACCGCCGCCGGTGTTGCCCTCACCCCGGCGGGTGCGACCTATCCGTTCGGTAAAGATCCCCACAACCGCAACATCCGCATCTCCCCCACCCGACCCCCGGTCAAAGAGATCGAGCAGGCGATGGAGGTTGTGGCCCATGCGGTCAAGCTGGCGTCGGCCCGGTTCGACGCAGCTCGTTAGTCGGCGTTTTGCCGTTCGGATTTGACGAGCAGGTGGTTGAACAGGGCCAGGCCGATCACTGTAGCGATGCCGATGGTGGCGATGACGTACCAGAACCGGTAGGGGGCGTAGACGGTCCAGAGCAGCTCGGTGAGGCCCCGGCTGTCCAGGTTCAGCTGCTGGGAAACCTGCTTCAACAGGTCGTTTTGAGTAAACGCTTCCCCTATCTCAGCGACCCGTAGCTGCCTCTCTTCGGCCAGTCGTTTGACCAGGGTGATCTTGTCAGACATTTCGCTGTACAACGCGGCGAGCAACCCGCCGAAGAAGCTACCCCCGGCAATGGGCAAAAACGAACAGCCGATGTACAGCGCCCGCTTGTCCTTGGGCGCCATCCGGCCCAGGTATTCGGTGATTTTGGGGGAACAGGCCATTTCGCCCAGCGCGAAGATCACCAGCGCCAAAACCAAGAACATCGGGTTCCGGGTGAGAAAGGCCAGACACAACCCAATCACATTCACACAAACGCCGGTGATGATCGAATTGACAGGGTGCCATTTCATCACCAGCGCGGAGATCCAGATCTGCAGCACGACGATGTACAACGCGGGCAGGGTCGTCATTATCTCGGCCGATATCGTCTCTTCGGCGGTGCCGACGGCCCGGGCCAGCCACGGCAACGATGAGTGGAGGCGTTGGTACAGTTCTGCGGTATCGACCCATTGGTTGACGAAGATGCCCAAGGTGTAAAACAGTTGGTAGTACACGGTCCAAAAGCCCACAGCGATCAAGAGGAAGATGACCAACCGGTAGTCTTTGAGCGTGGTCCCCAAGTTGATCAACACTTGTTTGATCGTCTCTTTGAGGGAATCCCCATTCTTTTCCCGCAGGGGCTCCCTGTAAAAGAACGTTACCAAAACAAAACTCACCACCATCATCGAGGCGGACATCAGAAACACATCGCTCCAGCTACCCGCGCTCTCGGTGGAGTGGGGCCGCAGCTTGGACGCGGTGAACGGTCCGCCGAGTCCCCCCACGTTGACCATCATGTAGTAGATGCCGAACCCGATGGAGGCTGAGGTGTCATTGGTCGTTTTGGTCACCGTTGCGGCGGGAATCGGTTTGAACATCGCCGAGCCTACCGCGATGAGCAGATAGATCGAAAGCACTCCGTAGAACGACCCGACGCGGCTGATCGCGATGAAACCGATCACATAGATTACGAACGAAATCAGTAACATCTTCTTGTAGCCCACCTTGTCCGCGATGGCGCCGGTGAACAGGGGTAGGAAGTAGAGCACCCCGGTGCCGATGCCCATGATCAACCCGCTCTGGGCCGGGGAGAAGCCCAACGCGCCGGTATCCGTGGACTCGGTCATGTACAGGGCCAGCACCATGTACATCCCGTACCACCCCCACCGCTCCAACAGCTCGACAATGTTGACGATCCAAAATGTCCGGGGGTATGAGCGCAAAATCTCGCCCATCTTCCGCATGAAACGAATCAAAGTTGTAATCATCGATTTTCCAATCGCGGGTGAAACAGGCCGTCCATAGCACGCATGCCTGGAATTGGCGAGAGCTCGAGGCGTTTAGGTGTTCAACCCGCCGGGAGCAGGCGGGCGAGGTTGTTGGCCAGGGTGTCCAGCACGCCGGGATCGGGGAGGGTGACGGTGAGGCGAGTCCGTCCCTGCTCGTCCTGTTCGAGGCACTCACTCAATCCCTGTTTGAGTTGATCGGCCAGTTGAGTCGATTGGGGATTGTCTGGCCGCTCCGGCAGCATTTCTCCCAGAAACGAGAAGGCCGCCTGCAGCATTTGCCCGCCGGCGATGGAGAGTCGCTCCTGTCTGGCCAAATTGGCGGTTTCGACATCGGTTTGACGTTGCTGGCTCTGATCGGGCGGGGCTTCCGGTTTGGCACCGAGCAACAACTCGAGCCGCCGTTTGAGCTCCTCAATGCCACTGGAGAGCTCAACAAAGTCCACACCGGAGTTGACATCGAGAGCAGCCAAGGCGAGTTGGTGCTTGGCCGAGAGCGTGGTCAAGAGGCTCTCTTCAATCGTCTCTTCGGTGACGAGCAAGTAGACGTGAACCGGTGATTTCTGCCCCATCCGGTGCGCCCGGCCGATGCGCTGTTCCAATACTGCCGGGTTCCACGGTAGGTCCACGTTGATCACGGTGTTGGCCGCCTGGAGGTTGAGACCGGTGGAGCCGGCGTTGGTGGTGATGAACAGTTTGCATGCCGAATTGTTTTGAAATTCGTTCACCAAACCCTGTCGTTTTTTCTGGGGCACGGATCCGTCCAGGCGAACATACCGCATGCCGTTTTTCTCGAGCAGCGGTTCGATCAGGTCGAGCATGGTGGTCCACTCCGAGAAGAGCACGATCTTTCGATGATCTTCTCGCCCCAAGTCGCTGAGCAACTCTTCGAGGCGCTCCAGCTTGCTGGAATAGGCCGAGGGTTGGCGGTTGACGAGAAAAGTGCTGTCCGCCACCATGCGGCACATCAGCAGCGCTTTTTGTAGACGAAGGATATCCATCTCGGTGAGATAGGGCTTGCGGACGATTTGGTTGACAATGCGCCGGTGAGCGGTGTGAATGTCCAGCTGCTCGTCGGTGGGTGGAATGCGGACGATTTCATTGGTTCGCGGCGGCAACTGGCTCATCACTTCGGCGCGGGTGCGTCGCAACATGATCGGTTGTAGCTTCTCGCGAAGCTCATCCAACCCTTCGTATCCGGCGACCCGACCGCCTTCGTCCAGCACCCGGTGGCGATTGAAGAACCGGAACGCCGGTCCCAGTCGGCGGTCGTCGACGAACTCGACGATGGAGAACAGATCGTCCAACCGATTTTCCAATGGCGTACCGGTCAGGACGAGGGCAAAGGTGGAACGAAGCCCTTTGATGATTTGGCTGGTCTTGGTTTCCCAGTTCTTGATCCGTTGGGCTTCATCGAGAATGATCAGGTCCCAAGGAACCCGCTCGATCGAGGTGACATCTCGGAGCACCTGCTCATAGTTGCAGATGGTGAAAAACGAGTCTCCTCCATAAGCACTGGCGCGGTCCTGGGCGCTGCCGAGCACGACGGCGCAGCTCAAATCCGAGAACCGCTCGATTTCAATCCGCCATTGGGACTTGAGCGACGCCGGACAGATCACCAGGACCTTTTGGATGGGGGTTTGTCTGTTCAGCAGAGCGGCGACGCCGATGCCCTGAATCGTCTTGCCCAGCCCCATGTCGTCGGCCAAAATCGATCGACCCGCACCCACGGCAAAGCCGATCCCTTCGAGCTGGTAGGGCAGCAACTCGGTTCTGAGCAGCGAATTTCGCAGGGGATGTTTCGCCGGATCGCGGCGGATATCGTCGGCGACCCGCTGCAGCCGATCCCTCAGCAGGTGCCCCTGAATCCACTCCTCGGCGTCGGGGTAAACGGTGGTCTCCTGTCCGGCACCCTCCAGCCGGCGCAATCGGTCGAGTAAATCGGGGATGTCCTCGATCGGGCGGTTCAACACCGGGCCGGCTATCTGAGCCGCTTCGACCGAGAGAATATGGGGAGCCAGCAAGCGGAGCGTTGTCCGCTCCCCGTAGTTCACGGCGACGCTGAATCCGCTACGCTGGTAGGGTTTGCTGCGCTGGCCGGCGTTGAAGCGCCGTTTGACCGTGTTCTCCACGCGGATAATGTGCTTGCAGATGCCCAGGGTGTTTTTGCGAAAATCGGGACATGAACAGTAAGAGATCCCCGGCTCAGTACCGCGATAGGCGACCCGGTAGGCTCTGCCCGAGCTGCGGTTGGTCACGGTGTAGTCGCTCCACGGGTGCTCGGGATTTTGAGACCGCACGGTCATCTTCTCTTCTACGGCCCGCTGGCGTCGCTCGGCGATCGCCTTTTCGATGACTTCGGCGTCACTGAGTGAACCCAACGGTGCGGTCTCCGGTCGCACCGCCGAGAGTCCGAGCGCCATCTTTTCCTCGAGAATCAGTGAAAAGGCCGCGCCGATATGCTCACAAGTCTCCGAGCAGCAGCTGCAGCTGTACTGGAGACGTTTTTGACGCGCATCGCTGAGGCCGATCGTGACGCTCAAATCGCCGAAATCCAGCTTGAAATGATGATCGTCGATCGTTACTTGCTCATCGATGTTGATATCCATGCCTCCGCCCCGGGAGAGGAGCTGTGAGGCCGATTCCGGGCCCAGTAGCCGACTGGCCTGAAGGTAGTTGAGTCGGGATAGCCTATCTCTCAGGGTGAGCGATTTACTCGGTTTGGTTTTTGCCATGGGTCTCTCCCTTTGGATTGTGTGAATGGAGGAGATACCACCCCTCCTGTTCAGCCTTTTGATTTTTTTCGATCATGGCGGCGGCGAGCGGCTTCAACGGGGCGGCGCTGTCTTGTAACCACGCTTTCAGCCCGGTCCGATCCCGTTCAGTCAGCGCTGTGGTGGGGAGTGTTTCGAGCAGCCCCGGCGACATGCGGTATGGCTCGAGATCGGGACAGACAGTGTCTCGCAGGTGGCGAAAGATGCGCAATCCGCCCAGGTCGAGATCCCCCCAGTGGTGCACCTGACGGATACCGGAGTTGATTAGGCGCTCGATGAATCGGGCCTCCAGGGGGCTGATGAACCCGCCGGTGTACAAAGCGATTGTTCCAGGAGCGAGACCCCGTCGGATCTCTTCTTCGAAAGCGGTTAGGTTTTCTATAGTCAGGAGATGATCAGCGCCCGTGGTGAGATCAGACATAGTATCGATCGTTTCGTTGGTCAGCGCCAGCCAGGGACGGCTCCACAGGCCATCGATCCGCCGACCGCGGATGGTGAATTCGAACGGTCCGAACGCGTAGACCGCCTGTCCGGCGCGCCGCACGATCTGCTCTGGAGGGCAACCCAGGGCCTGTTCCAGTTCTGCCGGATAGGCGGCCACGGGCGCTGCCTTGGTGTCCCCCAGGGCGAGGAGGGCGATCGTGCGTTCGTTAGGTGTTGCCCCGGCGCTGAGCTGCTCGCCGATCGCCATCGCCAACCGGGCTGCCCGCTCGCTATTGGTTGGTCGTTGGGGCAACCAAGCTCGAATCGCGGCGAGCACCGGGTGGTTCGGGTCTTCCTCTCGTTGAAGGTAGTCGACAATTCGCTGCTCCAGCGCCAGGTCTTGTTCGGCAGCGACGATGGCCGCCTCGCCGGCTGGGGTGAGCTGCCACTCATAGGGTTGCCAATCCCCCCGCTTGTCGCGCCGTTGGTGAATCTCGATCAACCCGGCGTCGAGTAGGTGGAACAGCATCCCCTCGACGGCGACCTGATCCAGCCGTTTGTCCCTCAAGGCGCGTCCGGTGCTCTGCCACCGTTTCCGTTTGCCTCGAGCCAGACGAAGCAATCGCAGCAGCCCGGGAGAGGGGGTGTCACTCCCGGCACCGCTCAACCAGCGCCGAGCGCTACCGTCCATTTTGATGCTGCGGCCTTGTTCAACCACCTCGTGCCCCGTCCACGAAACAAATTTTAAGGGGATCGGCCAGCACCGGCGCCCCGTGGGGATCGGTTCCGCCCCGGCTGCGGGTACAGATCCATGCCGCCTTGAGCCAATCTCCGCATTGATCCAGATCGGCGGTGGTGGGCATCGAAATCAGGTACTGGGCGCCGGTTTGATCCAGAAAACGGCCGAGCTCATTGATTTTGTGCAGGTCCGAATTGGAGAACGGCTCATCGATCAGAAAGAACCCGGCCCCGTCCGATTCGAGGGAGACCGCGGTCATGCCCATCAGAATCGAGAGCGCCGCTTTCTGGCCGCCGGAGAGTTGCTCTGAGTCGTGGTGCACCGGGGTTTTCTCACCCACACCCACTTTGACGTCACAAGAAAATCGCCCGTTCTCCAACTGCTCCAGACGGCCCTCCAGGCGAAACTCAATCTTCTCCGCAGCCTGGTTGAGGCGCGCGAAATAGGCGCGAAATACCCGCCGGGTGGCCTGTTGATACTCGGCTTGGGCCCGCTGGGCCGCATTGTTCAACGCCTCGAGCTCTTCCCCCAGCTTGGTGATTCTCGATTCAATCGCCCCGGTCTCCTCGCCGAGTCGTTGAAAGTTGGTCGGCAACATCGAGTCGCGCTCGTCCTCCGGAAAGCCGGCCAGGTAGCCGTCGGTCTGCTCGATCATACTGGACAGGGTCTCGGCGGAGTGCTCGGCCACCAACCCTTGGGCCTCGGGGGTCAACTCCGGAAGGTCGGTGACGGCCAGTCGCCCCCGCTGTTCGTCTGCCTGTTTGACCTGTTGCTCGCCGTGCTCGATGCGTTTTTCGATGTCGGCGATTTTCAAGTCTGCTGTCCCGGCGCGCTCCTCACAGACACTGATCGCGCTCAAGGCCTCACTCGAAGCCCGGACCGCGGCGTCCCCCTGCCGCTCCAGGGAGTCGATCTCCTCCTCAATGGTGGCCAGCTGCCCTTCGAGGGTGGCGATGGTCTGCTTCAATTCGGCGTGACGGTCCTTGGCGTCGATCCAAGCCAGCCGTTTGAGTTGTTGGTCGAGCCGCGATCGCAGCTGCTCGAGTGCTGCGAGCTCGGACGAGCGTTGTTGTTTCCCCTGTTGCTTCTGCTCGGCGAGTATCGATCGCTCTGAAAAAATCTCCTGTTTGCGGCGTTCGAGCGCCCGGCGGCCCAAGTAGGCCCGGTCCGTCACAGCGCATCTCGCTTCGAGCCGGGAGACCGCGAACCCGTCTGTGGCCACGATCGTCCGGCTCCCCGGGCTCGGCACCAGGGGGGACGGGGGCTCGTCCGGCACCACCCGTCGCAACAGCCGGGCGATCAGGGAGCGGTAGCGCGTCTCTTTGATTTCGAGCATCGCGAAGAGGCTCTGCTGATCGGCCGGTGAGGCTCCCTTGATGTCCGGTGCGAGCACCCCGTAGGGGTAGCGGTGGGTTCGGGCCAGCTTGGCGGCTGCGGGCCAGCTGGCCGGATCCTGGACCACGATGGCGAAGCGCAGGCGATCCAGATACCCCTCGATGGCCTCTTCCCACTTGGCGTCGGTCACCTCGACCACCTCGGCCAGGACGTGGTGCACAATTCCGGCTTGGCGCAGCGCGTTGCGAAATTGCTCCACCTCTTCGGGCAGCGGAACCAAGCCCCGTTCAATCCGCTCGAGCTCACTTTGCAGCGCCCGGTCCTGCTCGTCGCGCACCTGTTGTGCGGCGTCGATCTGCGCAATTTTTACTCGGGTTTGCTCCAGCTCGATCTCGATCTCCCGGGGATCGGTCGGGGCAATCCCTTCGGCCTCCCGCCTAATCGTTTCGAGTTGATTGAGCTCACCCTTGGCCTCGAACCGGTCGTCGGAAATTTTCTCCCGCGACGCCCGAGTCCGTTTGAGCCGATCTTTGAGCTCTGTTTCCCGTTCGAGTAGACGCTGGTGCTCAGCGCCCGCGCGATGGGCCGCCTCGAGGGCATCGGCCCGGGACTGGGTGGCCCTCACCAACACCTCCCGATCGGCGGTGAGCTGCTCGTCGAGCCGGGCGCACTGTGCGGCGACCTCCTGCAGCTGACGATGGGGCAGGGCGTTGCGAATATTGCGCAGCTGCTGCTCGTATTTTTGGAAATCCCGGTAGCGCGCCACTTTGCGTCCCAACCGCTTGAGGTCTTTCTTGGCGTTGTCGAGCACCCCGCGCACCCCGTCGAACTCCAGCTGCCGTTCCCTCAATTCCTGGAGCCGGCTCTCCCACTCCTCGAGCACGGTGCGCCCGCCGATGATGTCGAACAGGTAGTCGAACAACTCGGTGCGATTGAGGGCGCACAGTCTGGCCACCTGACCTTGGGGCAGGCGCAGCAGCTTGATGTACCGCTGTCCGATGCCCACCTTGGCCAAGCGCTGACGGTATTCGGCGGCGTTGTTCAATGCCCGGGACATCCCTGTGGTCCCCCGCTGACCGGCCTCGCCCGCTGACAAGGGGGGGACCTGATCCCCGTCGAGGATGTAGTAGAGGCGGTTGTATTCGGTCTCTTCGATTGCTTTGAAGACCACCGCCAGGGTCACCGTGTCGCTGCCGTAGATGCCCAGCGGATCAAAGGGCCGGCGACCGGTCGATTCGTCTTTTCGATTGTCGATCAACAACCGGATCATCGCCACCGGCTTGGCCTGCTTGAGGATGTAGTCCTCGACCCGCCGCTCTGCGCTCGGGTGGCGGGCGCCGAGTGCTATCTTTATCGCGTCGAGCACGCTGGTCTTTCCCGAGCCGTTTTCGCCGGTGATGATGGTTACCCCGTGTGCCAGGGGCAGCACTTGGTGTCGCTGGATATCCCAGTGCAACAACTCGACGCGATCGAGGCGGATCATTTGCCCTTCCCTGTCGGTGCCGAATCTTCGGCCACTGCACTGCCGGTGGCCACTGAGGTGACCGCGGCGGTGGGATTGTCCGCCCCCAGTCGTCGGGCGATATCGATCACGAATTCCTCCATGCGATGTCGATCGATGAGGATGTACAAGGAGGACTCAGCCCAGATTTTGTTTCGCTTTTCGTCGATCCGGATGAAGCGCCAGCGGGCCAGGGCACTGAGCAGCCCTTTGAGGTACGATTTGGACATGGACTCGGAGAATTCAGCGAAGACCTCTCGGTAGGCGATCCAAACCGTCTCGTCCTGCTCGAAGAAGTCCGCCTGTTCGGCACCTGGAGGGGCGGCGTTGTCGTCGTTGCGCAGGTTGAGCCACTCCCGGTAGACCAGCTGGACCCAGAGGTAGGTGATCAAGCGGATATGCCCGGCGTTGAGCTGCATGCGGTTCCGGCTCGCCAAATCCAGCAGGGCGTCGTGGGCAGCGCGAATGCCGATGTGGCCGAGCCACTGGTCCAGCTCGTAGCCCACTTCGGACAGGCGCAGCTTGACATCGTCGTAGAGGTTGGTGTTGCCCATCAACTCGCCGTAAACTTCCTGATGCTCACTGTCTTGGCGTCGCAGGCAGCCCTCGCGCAGAAAGAGGTGGGCGATCTGTCGGGCCCGGTCATCCATGGCTTACCACTAGCGAAGGGGATTCGATCACGCTTAGCGTGACTCGGGTAAACAAGCCGGTGTCGAGTCGTCTGAGCACCCCGGCGGTTTCGAGGGCACCGAGCAGCTGCTCGGGTGTCACCTGCCGGGCCAAATCGTCATAGACGATCAACTCCACCTGCCGCCCATCGGCCAAGGGGATGCGGCGATCCCGGTGGGCCAGCCGACAGAGCAGGGTCAATTCGTACACTGTGCCGGCAAAGCTCTGCCGCTCGATCCACTCTTCCAGTTCCAACGGGGGATCGCCCGGCCCCCGATCGGCGAGCAGCTCGGTCCAACGCGCCACCAGAATGGCGGTCGGATCGACCTCGGCGACTCGCCATTGGCCTGTCAACGGCGGGGCCGGGGGGCTGTATTCAAACTGTTCCCGTTGCGATTTCAGTTTGCGGCGAGCCCCTTGGAACCGCACGCGGATTTCATCGGTGGTCAGCGACGGTGCAGGTGTCGGTGCCTGGATGGTGCCGTCGGTGACCAGCCGTTCGAGCTGTGTCGATTCTTCCATCCCGAGCACCGATTCACAGAGTTGGGCGATGGAGTAGCCGGCGTCGCTGGCATAGAGGCGCTCCAGGTTCCAATCCCGCAGGCGGGTGTTGATGCCCGTGTGCAATGAAATGATTTCCTGCATCGCGTCGTGCAGCCGAACCACCTTGGCAAAATGATGGGAGGACTCGTCCGTGTGGGCCTCGATCGTGCCCAGCACCTCGCGAATCGTCTCCATTTGGTGATGGTGCTTGCGCCGGGACCAGGCGATCATGCGGTAGGGGCGGCCGTGCTGCAGGATGGCCCTGGCCTCTTCGATCTGTTTTTCGAGCACCACGAGCAGCTGGTCGAGCAGGTATGTGGTCACTCCGGAGGCCCCGTCCAGGGTGGTGCGGAACTGGGCGTTCTGCGCTGCGCGGGAGAGCACGTTGGTCGGGCTGAGCCCTTTCAGATCCGCAGCGTGGAGCAGCGCTATTAGGTGCAGACCCAGGGTGGAGAGGGTGTAGGTGTTGTCCGAGGCGCGCAACTCGAGCCATCCGCCCTCCTTGAGCGAGCGGACGATGCCGTCCACCCGCGCCCGATCGAGAAACGGCGTGTACGATCGGACCCGTTCGATCGAAAACCGTCCGGTCATGCGCGAGACTTCGAAGAGCACCATCATTTTGAAACAGGTGTCCAAGTCGCTGCCGTAGAACAGGGAGTGCAGCAAGGGGAAGGCGGGCATGATGCCCTCTGCGAAGTCGTACGACTCCAAATGTTCCGGGTCGATATCCGCGCTCAGCGCGCCGGAGACCCGTTCGAGCAGTGGTGGTGTCCCGTCGTCCATTTTGGCGATGTTTCCAGCAAATCCGACTTAAAGGCAAGCGGTCAGAGGCGATTTGTCAGGGGATTTGGCGCGGGGGGCGGGCGGATTTGGCCCGGTCGAATTTGATTTTCTCGGCAGCCGCGCGGTCCTTGATCGCCTGGGGAATCGATTCGGCGAGCAAAATTCGAAATCGGTCGTTGTCTTGTTGCAGCACTACAGTCACGTTGCCCGCCTTGACCGTGGCCCGATCCCCCTTATGATTTATCGTCAGTTGATCTTGACAACGGGCCAGGGCGCCCACGACAAACCCAATATACAAATCGTCTACAAATGAATCCCGCTCTCCGTAATCCGCGATCAGCAGCTTGAGCTGGCGGGGGTCGGCGCTGGTTCGGCGGGCCTCTTTGTCCCGCTGCTCGGGAAGCTTGCCCTCCACGTCGTGTAGGCGCAATAACGCGGAGACGGTCTGCTTGGGACTGGCGGTCATCAGTCGCTCCTCCCTTTCACTGCCACAGGCCAGCGCGCCCAACGCGACACTCAACAGTACCGACGGGGGCATGGGGAGCGGTCGATTCCGGCTCATCCCTGTTGGCTCTCTTTGAGGATGCGCACCCGGTGCCCCTCCCGTTTCAGCAGGCCCTTGGCATAGAGGGCGATCGCCCGGGGATAGATCCGTCGCTCCGCAGCCTGCACCTTTGCGGCGAGGGTGTCCGGTGTGTCGTCCTGGTCGACCTCGACCGCTTCCTGGAGAATGATCGGACCATGGTCGTATTTTTCGTCGGCAAAGTGAACCGTAGCACCGGTGAGCTTGACCCCTGCGGCGAGCACCGCTTCGTGGACGTGATGCCCGTACAATCCGGGCCCCCCGAACAGGGGCAGCAGTGCGGGGTGCACATTGACCACATCGTAGGTCGAGAGCAGCGGCTCGGTCAGGCGCGTCATAAAGCCGGCCAGCACCACCAGGTCGGGTGCGAACGGCTCGAGCAATGCCGTCATGGCGGTGGAGTACGCCTCAGCGTCAAATCGGCCGTCCCGGGTGAACGCCTTTCGCGTCAATATCTCCGTTGGAATGCTGCGTTCCCAGGCCCGCTCCAGGCCGAGCACCTTTTTTCGGCTGGAGACCGCCACTGCAATTTCTGCCGGAAGATCGCCGCCGGCAATCCTATCGGCGAGGTTGACCAACGTCGAACCCGTGCCGGAGAGCAGAACGGCCAGGCGGCATGTATCGGTTGTATTCAAGGGAGACTCTCAGCTTTCGCCCGTTGTGTGTCGGGAATCGGCTCGCTAGTCAAGCGGATTGAGTCGAACCTGGTACGGATCATCGTAGGTGTTGGGCTTGAGCACCAGGTCTTCGAGCATGCCCTGGTGGGTCTGATCCGTGCCGGAGAACCCCTTGACGATGATGTCGTAGGTGTCCCACCAAATGCTGTCGATCACCATGCCTTCGGCCGAGTCGCAAGTGGTCTCCTCAGCGGGAATGGTGTACTTGTCGCCCTGCATTTCCACCGAGATGGTCTGTACGTTGTTCACCCCACAGGTGCCGAATTCGAATCCCCAGATAATGGTAATCGTGCTGGTGCCCACTTCGAGACCGAACTTGTACTCTTCATCGGAGGGTTCCGGCGCTTCGATTTTTCCGCGGGCCTGGTAGTAGGGGAGGTAGTCCCCGTCGTGGTCGGCGTAGGCAAACACGGTGACCGAGTAGGTCCCTTCTTCCAGGTCGGGGATTTGGTATTCGAAATCGGTACAGGGGACCTTGGGAGAGGTGTCGACGACATTCTCCTCTTCGTCGTAGACCGTTACCACCACCTCGTCGAAGGTCAACGTGGTATCTCCATCCAAAAACGCCTGACAGGTGGGTGCGCCGGCGATGTTCCAACTGATGGTGACATCGAACTCGGTCGCCTCGGTGTTGCAGCCGGCCATCGCGATCGAACCGGCGGCCAGGATAAGGATGCTATATCTCGCCAACAGCTGTTTCATTTCTCTTTCTCCTTGGGCTAAGGCTAGGGACGTTGTCGTTTTGTTAAGCGCTAACTGTACAGACTGTTTACCTCAAGACCCTATTCTAGACAAAAAAAAGTACAACGAGGGACAACGAAGCGAAACGGCCGGAGCGCTCAGTCGTTGTCGGTGGCGCCATCGTCTGCCGTGCCCCCATCGAGGGTTTTGGCGATTGAGCTCAACATCACGGTTTTCTTCGCTTTATTGAAAATGGCGAGGATCTTGGGGGAGGTGGTGATGGGCGATAGATCCATCGTGGGTTGGATCTTGAGCGCCATCTTGAAGTACTTGAGGCCCAATTCGTTTCGATCCAGCGCCACATACCCGAAGGCGAGGAACTGGTAGACCCCGATCATCTGCGGGCCAGTGAGACTGCCCCGGCCGAGGATTTGACTGGCCGTGGCGACCAGCTTGATGTACTCCCCGTTGTCGTACATCGGTTTCAGCGCGGCGATGTCCTCGGCGGCCTCGATTTGGGATTGCCGATCCTCAACCGTGTACCGGGCGGCCCGCTGGGCTTCGATCTTCTCGCGCTCAGCGTCGACAAGCTCTACTTCGTAGAGGGGGACCAACAGCGTATCGCCCCTGGAGAACTTTCGCTTTCCGGTTAAATTGTAGTTGCGCAGCCACCGGGGGGATCGGCTGTGGTTGAAATAGAGCCGGGTCACCGATTTCAGCGTCTCGTCTTCGGCGAGGATGTGCAAAATCTGGTAGGGGATTTTGACGATTTCGTTCTCGGCGGGCTGGTGGGCGTATTCCGAACCGTTCATCTGGGCGAGGTAGCGGCCCCGTTTGGGGGAGCCGAGATATTGATCGGCGAGCTCGGTCCAGGTCTCGTTGTCGCGAATGCGATGGTAGTGCACCTCGGGGATCTCGATGCGCTCTCCCCGGGTGAGGCTGCCGTCGTCGGGATGCACGAAGCCGTTGGCCGCGCGAATCACGATGGCCAGCTTGGGATTGCCGTAGTACTTCATCGCCAGGTGCTCGAGGGTTTCGTCGATGCGGGCGATGTGGGTCCAGGCCGCAGCCGAGGTGGTGTAGAGCAGCACTGCGGCGAAGAGCGCGAGTCGGTGGATCATTTGTCCTCCTTCTCGTCTCCGGTCCCCCGCCGCATGGCCATTCGTTCGGTCAATTTGATGGTCTTGCCCGACTCGATGACCACCTCCTTGGTGACCGAGCGAAAGTACGGGTTAACCAGCTTGACGTAGTGCACCCCCGGGTTGAGCGCAATCGGGGTGGCAAACGGGGTGGTCTCGAAATGGACCCCGTCCACGTGCACTTCGGCCCAGGGATCGGCGATGACGTTGAGGTAACCGGCCTCGGAGGGGCTGAGGGCCACCCCGGTCGACGCGGCAACGGTCGGTGCGGTGACCGCCGAGGGCCAGGTCAGTTGAATGGCAAAGCCCCCCAGCAGCATCAACGCCAGCACCACGGCGTACAGTTGCCCCACCGAGCGCAGGACCCGCCTATCCTCCCGGACGATGCGATGTCCGGCCCGCACGGCACCGGTGGCCAGAATCTCGCTGGCCTTGTCCTCGCTGAGCACCCCCTGGTCCTTGAGATAGTTGACCATGTAGGCGTTGTAGTTGATCACCACCCGCGAGGCCAAAAAGTCCTCCAGATCGTGAATCAATGCCTGCATCGAGGGGTAGCGATCCGCCGGCAGCTTGGCCAGACAACGGGAGAGGATTCGTTCGATGGCCCGCGGCGTGGAGGGGGACATCCGTCGGGCCTGGATGTAGCGATCGAGCCGTATTTTTTGCAGCACCGAGCGCTTCGAATCGTCGGCGAACGGCTTTTGGCCGGTGAGCATCTGGTAGAACACCACCCCCAAGGACCAGATGTCGGTCCGTCCGTCGAGTTTGTCACCAAGGATCTGCTCGGGAGACATGTACGAGGGGGTTCCTAGACCGGTCCCGGTCTCGGTCAGATCGGACAGGGTGTCGGTGCGGGCGATGCCGAAGTCCATCAGCTTCACGTCCCCGTGGTACGAGACCATGATGTTGGCCGGCTTGATGTCCCGGTGGATGATGCCCCGAAAATGGGCGTGGTTCAGTGCCCGCGCCACCTGAAGGGTGATGATCGCTGCGATCTCGCTGGGCAGTCCCTCTGACCCATCCAATAAGTCATATAAATCAACGCCTTGAACGTACTCCATTACGATGAACATCGTACCGCCGAACTTGATGAAATCGTGGACGTTGATAATGTTTTCTTGTTGAAGATCGGCCATGAACCGCGCTTCCCGCTCGAACCGCTCGGCGAATTGGGGTTCCGAGGCGATGGAGGATTTCAGGGCCTTGATCGCCACAACTCGGCCCAGTGGCTCCTGGATGGCCCGGTACACCACGGCCATCCCACCCGCACCGACCTCTTCGACGATTCTGCAATTACCGATCTTTTCAATCATGGGCGATTTCGTTTCACTAACAACTCTACATGTAATTCGAGTTTGGTGCTAACCCCATTTGCCTCGTAAATATAGCGATTTTTCCCCACAGGCTGCTCTACCATAATTTTGTGATAGTGGTAAAACACAGTTAGTATAAATTATTCGGTATAAAATTGAATATGCATTATATACCTTTGCAATTTTGGATCGATAAATTGCAGTGTTGAAAGAAAAACGGCCTTGCTTCGGAAGTAGATATTTTATCTCGATGCCACTCAATCTTTTTTAATGTTTGGTTAAATTAGCAATCGGATCCGGTTTTTTAAGATCGGGCACATTCGTTGCAAGAAATTCAAGCGGATTTTTAGTGTTAGGACCGCTGAATATGTCAAACCCAACCGATTCTCAAGAAAACAACGGCGTGCGAATATTGGTGGTTGACGATGATCCGAACGAGCTGAAATCGTTGGTCATCGGGTTTGGCCTCGAGAGCCTCGAGGCGGATGGAGCACCAACCGGTAGTGTCGCCCTGCGCATGCTCGGCGAAAAAGAGTACGCTGTTGCCCTGATCGACCTAATGATGCCCGACATGAACGGGCTTCAGCTGGCCCGGGTCGTCCGATCCGTTTTCCCCTCGGTCACCACTGTGTTGATGTCCGCCTACCACCTCTCTCCGATTCAGCTCGCTCGAGCCAAAGCAGGGGTTGCGGGTTTCGTCCCCAAACCGTTTCGTTTCGACACATTGGTCAAATTTATCCTGGCCAAGATCAACGCCAAGAAGACCGAGCCCAAGGCCGTTCCGCCCCCCTCGACCAGAGATTCGGGAATGTTCTGTCCCGTCGAGATCCCCGAAGTGATGAGCGATCGCAATTCAGATCTCCCCAAATAAATTCCAACCATAGATAGAAATAAATCGAACAATTTCAGTCGTTTTCTGATTGTTCCGCGTCGAGCGGGAGGGTTTGCTCTGCCCTAAGACCGACTTTTGTCCAGGGCCGGCAAATGCCCCTTGATTTCTAGTTCCAAGATGAGGAATAAATCCAATCGAAAAGCTGTTGAAGGCCAAATTGAATTTTGTCTTTATGGAGGAAGAGTCGACCATGATTTCTGTAAAAAGTGTTTCCAAGCGCTACGGGAAAGTGGAGGCTGCCAAGAACATTTCATTTGACGTCAGTCGCAATGAAATTGTCGGTCTGTTGGGCCATAACGGTGCCGGTAAGACGACAGTGATGAAGATCATCACCGGGTTCTTGGAGCCTACCGAAGGTACCATCAACGTCGGTGGTGTGGACGTGTTGGCGGATCGCATCGGCGTCCAGAAGCAAATCGGTTACATGCCCGAAAACGCACCGATTTACGACGAGATGCTGGTCCAGGAATACCTGCTGATGATGGCTGAGCTGCGGGGCATTCCTCAGGACAAGCAGCGGGCGGCGGTGATCGAGGCAGCCAAAGCCACGGGCATCGAAAAGTGGCTGGTGCGCCCCATCTCGACACTGTCCAAGGGGTTCCGCCAACGGGTCGGGTTGTGTCAGGCGATTCTACACAAGCCCGACGTGTTGATTCTCGATGAACCGACCAATGGTCTCGATCCGGTGCAAATCGTCGAAATACGGAGTCTTATCAAGCGGTTGAGCAAGGACAGCACTGTCATCCTGTCCACCCACATCCTGCCGGAAATCGAGGCGGTATGTGATCGGGTGATCATCCTCATCGACGGGGAGCTGGCCGAGGACGCCCCATTGAACGATTTGTTGTCCTCTAATCGGGTCAAGTTTTCCGTATCGGTCGATGCCCAGCAGGTCGAGGAAAAACTGAAGGGCATCGAGGGGGTCGAGACGGTGCACTCCAAGGGCGCGGATCCGACGCGAGAGGGCTACAACCTGTGGACCATCGAGTGCAAGGACAGCGCAACTCCCGTACCGGCCATCGTCCGCACGGCCACTGAAGCCAATTGGGATATCGGTTCGGTAGCTACCGAGACACCCAGCCTGGAACAGGTGTTCGGCAGGTTGATGGACAAGCACGTGTCGATGAAGAAAGGGGTGGCGGCATGAACGGTGTCAAGACGATTTTGCGCAAGGAACTGCGCGCCTACTTTCTCTCTCCGGTCGCGCTGACCTTTCTCGGGGTGTTCCTGGTGGTCACCCTGTTTGTCTTTTTCACCTACGCGCGGTTTTTCGCCCGCAACATCGCCGATGTGCGGCCCCTCTTCGAGTGGTTGCCGATCCTGCTGATCTTTCTCGTCGGTGCGATCACGATGCGCGCGTGGAGCGAGGAGCAGAAGCTGGGCACCCTGGAAATTCTGATGACCCTGCCGCTGAAGACGGTCCACCTGGTGTTGGGCAAAATCCTCGCCGGAATGGTCCTGGTCGTGCTGGCGTTGGGGCTGACCCTGCTGCTGCCGATCACCGTGTCGTTTATCGGCGACCTGGATTGGGGGCCTGTGATCGGGGGATACCTGGGGGCGCTGCTGCTCGCCGCCGCCTACATGTCCATCGGCATGTGTGTGAGCTCCCGCACGGACAATCAAATTGTCGCCCTGATGGTCACCTTCATCATCTGCGGTCTGCTCTATCTCATCGGCTCCGAGGCGGTGGTCGACATCTTCGGCAATCGCTCCGGTGAGCTGTTGCGGGGAATCGGTTCGGGCAGCCGCTTCCAGAGCATCGAACGGGGTGTGCTGGATCTGCGCGATTTCTTCTACTACCTGAGCATCGCGGCGTTCTTCGTGGTGGTGAACATCCACTTTCTCGAACAGAAAAGACAGGACACGGTCTCCAAGAACAGCCGTGCGCGGGTTCGCACCCGTTGGCTGACGGTCGGCCTGGCCGGCCTCAACGTGGTGGCGGTGAACCTGTGGATGGCCCCGGTGACGGCCGTGCGCGCCGACCTGACCGAAGAAGGGCTGTACAGTATCAGCGATTCCACCGAGCGCATCCTGGGCGACCTGCAGGAGCCGCTGACCATTTCGGGATACTTCTCCGAGAAGACCCATCCCCGCCTGGCCCCGCTGGTTCCCCGTATTCGCGACTTCTTGACCGAGTACGAAGTTCGCGGCCAGGGCAATGTCAAGGTCACCTTTGCCGATCCGGGCAAGGACGAAGAGCTGGAACAGGAGCTCGCCGAGCTCTATGACATCAAACCGGTGCCGTTCCGGGTCTCGGCACGGCACGAGGAATCCCTGGTCAACTCGTACTTTCACCTGCTGATCAAGTACGGCGATCAGTACGAAACCCTCTCTTTCAGAAATCTGATCGAGATTCACGCCTCCGAGTCGGGCATCGACGTGCGACTGCAGAACCTGGAATACGATTTGACCCGGTTGATCAAGAAGGTCACCCAGGGCTTCATGAGCATCGAGGCGATGTTCGCCCAGGTCGAAGATTCGATTAAGCTGAAGCTGTTCTTCACCCCCAAGAAGTTGCCCGAGGATTTCAAGGAGGTGCCCGGACAGATCCGCAAGGTGGCCTCGGAGATCACCGACAAGAGCGGCAAGAAATTCTCCTTCGAAGAGATCGATGTGGCCGATAACGAAGCGCTCCAGCAGGAGATCATGCAAAAGTACGGTTTCCAGCCGATGGCCGTGGATCTCTTTGGACAGCAGCGGTTCTACCTGCACTTGCTGCTCGATGCCGGCGAGCATCTGGAGCACATTGTGTTGCAGGGCAAACCGACCGAAGCCTCGGTGCGCACGGCGATTGAATCGGGGATCAAGCGGGGCACGCCGGGATTCCTGCGAACGGTAGCCCTGTTCAGTGAGGATCCCAAACCCCAACAGCCCAATCCCCAGATACCGCCGCAGTTTCAACCGCCCCAGAAGCGACCGGATTACCGGCTGCTCGAGCGCCAGCTCTCCGAGGAGTTCACCTTCAAGCGGGTGCAACTGACCGATGGGGTCGTCCCCGCCGACGTGGACGCGTTGATCGTGGCCAAGACCGGCAGCCTCACCGACAAGCAGCTGTTCGGCATCGATCAGTTCCTCATGCGCGGCGGCGCGGTAATCGCCCTGGTCGGCGCCCATGACATCAGCGTCGATCGCTCGGGCATTTCCACCAGCAAAGTGGATTCCTCGCTGCTCGAGCTGCTCGAGAGCTACGGTGTCACCGTGGAGAACGCGTTCCTGATGGACAGCACCAACGCGCGTTTCCCGGTGCCGGTTCGCGAGAAGCGGGGTATCTTCACCATGGAGCGGATCAAGATGATGAACTATCCGTTCTTTCCCGACATTCGGCGAGAGGGATTCTTGGAGGGCCACGTGGCCCTGACCGGCCTGCAGAACGTCGTGTTGAACTGGGCCTCGCCGCTCAAAGTCAAAGACGAGAGCAAGAAGGTCAAGGCAGAGGTGTTTCTCTCCTCGTCGGAGGAGTCGTGGACCGACAGCACGGATCAGGTGCTGCCCGAGTCGTTCGACAACGCGGAGGACGCGTTCAAACCAGGGGACGAGCTCAAGTCGTTCCCCTTGGCTGCGGCCCTCAACGGGCAGTTCGCCAGCTACTTCACCGACAAATCGTCCCCCCTCTTCGAAGACAAGAGTGGCGACGATTCAGCGCCCCAACCCCAAGTGGAAACCGAAAAAGACGGCACTGGCCGCACGATCAAGGAGTCCGCTCCTGATGCGCGGTTGGTCGTCGTGGGATCGTCCGCGTTCGCCTCGGATCTCGTGGCCAGTCTGGGCGGTCAGATGGGGGGCAATGTCTACCGCAGCAACATGCAGTTCGTCCGCAACCTGGTCGATTGGGCCCTGGCCGACACCGACCTGCTGCAGATCAGAACCTCCGGCGCCTTTGCGCGAACCATCGATCCCCTCGAAGAAAATGAACGCAGCATGCTGGAGCTGGCCAATTACGGCTTCGCCCTGATCGCGTTGGCCGTGGTCGTCGGGGTGGCGGTGCTCCGCCGCCGTCGTGCCAAATCGATTATCGCAACGGAGGCCAGATAATGAGTAAAATGAACAAAATCCTCTTTGGGCTGTTGGCAGTGCAGGCCGCCCTGATGGCGGTCACCTGGACCACCTGTCAAACCGGACAACCGATCGATGGGGACGCCCTGCACCTCATCGGCTTCGAAGCCGGCGACATCATCGGCTTTCACGTCGCTGCCAAACCGAAAAATCCCGGTGAAGAGGCCGAACAGGTCGAGCTGGCCAAGAAAGACGACAAGTGGGTCATCGCCAGTGCGGACGATTACCCGGCGGACGGGGAGAAAGTCAGCTCAGTGATCGACAAACTGGTCGCGCTGAAAAGCCGAGCACCAATAGCGACCCAGGCGGCCAACCACAATGCACTGAAGGTGGGCGCTGTGGAATACGGCAAAAAAGTGATGGTCAAGACCAAATCGGAGTCCAAATCACTGGTGTTGGGTAGCGGCAAGGGATCGAGCGTGCATGTGCGGTTCGACGGTGACGACGACGTCTACCGCTCGAGCGGACTGTCGGTCTGGTCGGTGAGCAGCGGCATGCGCAGCTATGTCGATTCCAAGTATCTCGAAATCGACAAAGACAAGATCAACGCGGTCACCCTGAGCAACAGCAAGGGCACCCTGACCTTGACCCGGGAGGGAGAGCTGTGGATGCTGGCCGAGTTACGGCGGGGGCAAACCCTCGATCAGGACAAGGTCAAAAAGCTGGTCGAGAAGCTGGCCAAATTGACCCTCAACGAGCCAGTGGGCCGAGAGGTCAAGCCGGAATACGGACTGGGCAGCGGGGCCAAGGTCACCATCGTACACACCAAGGACGACGCGGCGGTCACCACGACCTACGATATCGGCACCACGGTCGCCGGAGGAGATCAGTACTACTACGCCAAGGTTGCTGATCAGGACTACGTGGTCACCCTCTCCAAGTGGAACACCAAACAGGCCCGCGAAGACGGCATCGAAGAGTTGCTGAAGACCGAAGAGAAGAAAGAGTAGTCCGCGTACCACCTCGCCAGGCCAATACGCGAAATCCTGGATTTCCTCGTTCAAGAGGGCAGGCACAGGGGCCTGCCCTCTTTTTTGCAGAAATCCGAATCTCTTCTCTTGTGTCTGGTCTAGTCAGAAGTTCCCATATAGAAAACGCACATTTCGTTTGTTATTTCGGGTAGATCGACCATGAATCAAACTCCAATTACTGGCTACACTGTGATCTTT
>JANQET010000504.1 GCA_028278265.1 Myxococcota bacterium | reverse complement strand
GCTCCCTGAGACGAAGACCCCGGACGCAACACCGCCGCCCCAAACGCCTCCGGCCGAACAGGCCCCAACACCAAAAGACGATTCGACCGAATCCCCCGTTACAGAGAAGATGTCTCCGATTAGCCAAGGACCGGACGGTGAGATGATTCCCGGCGTCAACGTGGGCGGGTCGTCGTCGGCAGCCTCTGCCGAGGCCCTGCCGCAACATCGCGACGGCTTGATTCGGGCCACCCGGACTGCGCTCCGGGAAGCGCGGCTGGAAGAGGCGGTGGCGATCAGCGATACGTTGGTTATCCTCTATCACGATGATCCCGAGATCCTCGAGCTGCGTTCGGAGGTGCTGTTGCGCAAGGGGGACGTGGAACCGGCGATGCTCGATCTGAAGCGATGTTGTGAGCTGGGACGCAACAGCTGCTGCGCGGCACTCACCTCAATCACCGATGCGGTCCGCTGAATCTTTGTCGCGCCCGGGTCGTCCAAGCGGTGAAGGAGGATTGGCGCGTCCATGTTAAAACCCTACCAATTGTGGATTCCGATAGTCGCTTGTGCAACTGTCCTGGCGGCAGCACGACCGGTCGCCGCTGATAAGCCCCTCGGTGGGTTCAATGCTGCCGAGCTGAAATCGATCATCCCCGCGCTCAAGAAGAACGATATGATCGGCTTGTCCGAGCGGCATCCCAACGGCCAGTTCAAGGCGATGACCTTGGCCATTCGAATCAAGGCCCCGCGAGAGGTCGTGTTCGACATCTTTCAGAATCCCAAAAATTTCTACTATCTCTCCACGTTGTTCAAGGAGAACGAGGTGCTCCAGCGCCACGGCAACTCCCTTGTCTATTCGTGGGCCTCGCGACATAAGCTGTTCAGCTTCACCGGTATGAACCAAATCGATCTGTATCCGCCGCGGCGAATCGACGTATCGTTTGTGAAGAGCACCATCGGCAGCGGTGGGTTCAGATTTTTGTTCTATCCCGATGGGGAGAAACACTCGATCGTGGTCCTCTCCGGCAAGCTCGACGTAAAGAGCTCGGAGTGGCTCATCCGCTACCTCATCGGCGGCAATCCGGCAATGCGTCAAGCGATGAACGTGGCAATTGGCATCGTGGTAATGAAGGGGCTCAAGGCCCTGGCCGAACGACTGGCCCGCAACAAGGGGCCCAAGAAGCACAAGACCAAGGGCACGGCGAATGGCGAGGTGAAGCTGCTGTCCTCAAAAGAGCTCGCCTCGTTGGGGCTGCTGATCAAGCGGGGGTCCGTGGTGATCACCCGTTCGGTAAAGGGCGGCAAGATGAGCCAGGCGACGGTCATCCAACGGGTCAGTGCCCCCGCGGCCAAGTTGATCTACGCGGTGGGGACACCGGAGTACTACGAAAAGATGATCAAAGCGGTCAGCGACATCGAGGTCCACTCCAAGACCGCGCAGACGACCGACTTCTCCTGGAAACTGGGCTTCTCCATTTTCGGTATCGAATCGAAAAACCGGATGTCCTTTTCACCGGATGGGATCAAAGTCCAGGGCATTGACGGGGATCTCGACGGTGCGGTCTGGCGCTGGCAGATCATGCCCCAGGGGAAGTCCCACAGCGTGGTCGCCTACCATGGATACGCGGACATCAGCAAGGCCGCCTACATCCTGTCGAAGACGATGAAACGGGAGCCGTACCTGGAGCACGGGTTCATGGCCGGCAGCAACATGGTCATGCTCGACGCCATTCGCCGCACGGTCGAAAAGCTGAAATAGCTGCCTCAGCGGCGAACTCGCATCTTCGCTCCCCAACGCCAACGGAATAAATCAAAAATAATTCCGCCAAAACAGACGGGGTCCGCGTATCTCTTAGTAGACAAGCGCTTGGACAACCCATTTCAACAGTTTGGAGGATAGACCATGGAGAAAAATAGACCCATACTCACCATCGCTCTTGCTGTCGCCGTGCTGACGCTCAGCGCCTTTTCGTTGATCTCTTGTGAAGAAGAATTTGCCCCTGAAGAATTTGATGCTGAGGATTTTGCCGCCGAGACCTCTCCGGCAGAGGCTGCCGGATTGCAGGCTGAGCAGGACGGCACCCGAGGTGTCTGCTACATCAAGGGCTGGCGGGAAGAGGAAGCGTTCATGGATTGCTACAGTGATTGCCGCAATGCGGGTCATCCCCATTTGGGGTGTCGCAGTGGCTGCTGTGACTATGTGGCCGGCTGCCCGAATTGTATTTTTATGTAATGCCGAAGCCCGTCGAGTCCGTGCCGACTACCGGCGGCGGGATAGACCCTGACCGTCCGCGTTTCCTCAGTCCTGAACATTGACCTCGTCTGCGCGATGGAGAATGGCGACCAATTCGTCCTCGGTCAGCTCGATCGGATTGCCCTTCATGCTGCTCGCCCGTCCGGCTTTTTGAGCCACCAGGGGGTACTCGGATGGCGCCACGCCGATGTCCCGCAGTGTGGGAAGGGTCAGCTCGGCATAGAGGGAGTTGAGCCACTCGATCCCATCGACGGCACGGGCGCTCGGCTCACCGGTCAACACGGCGGCGATCTCGTCATACCGGGCGAACGCCGGTGAGTCGGGCCGCCGTTCCTCCAGCGCACGGACATTGGCCTCGATGACCGCCGGCAGCAGGCGGGCGCAGATCGCACCGTGGGGGGCGTCGTACATGCCACCCATCGGTCCGGCAAAACCATGGACCGCACCGAGCTTGGCGTTGGCCAGGGCCATCCCGCTGAACAGGCTGGCCAGACACATCTCCTCGCGCGCCGCGATGTCGTCGCCGTGTCGATACGCCTGAAGAAGGGATCGCGCCCCACGACAGAGGCCCTCCCGGCACAAGCCGTCGGTCAGGGGATTGGCTTTGAGCGAGACAAACGATTCGATCAGCTGAGTGAGGGCGTCCAGACCGGTGGTCGCGGTGATCGCCGGCGGCACGCCCAGGGTGAGCAGGGGATCGACGACCACCACGGTCGGTTGCATCAACGGGCTGCGCATGCTCACTTTGACGCCGTTCGATTTTGAACCGATGACCGAGTTGTGGGTCACCTCAGCGCCGGTGCCCGCGGTGGTGGGCGCGGCGATATGGGGGACCGGTTCACACTCGATGGCGCATCCGTTGCCGATGATCTCCAAGTAGTCCAGCAACTGTCCAGAATTTGTCAGCAGCGCCGCGATTGCCTTGCCCGTGTCGATCACACTCCCTCCGCCGACACTGATGACCAGATCACAACCGCACCGTCGGCCAAGGGCGGCCCCATCGGTGATCGTTTCCGTGGTCGGTTCGCCAGAAACGCGGAACTGCTCGAGGCGTTCAATGGCCTGTCGGTGTAAATCGTCGACGATGGCGGACGTCCGGGAGGCGTCTTTTCCGGTGACGACCAGCGGACGTCGACCCAGACCAGCGGCTTGCGCAGCAATTTCCGCTGCGGTGCCGGCGCCGAACAGGATACGCTGGGCAGTGGCAAATTCAAACTTCATTTCGCCATCCTATCTTTGTGCGGTGTCCCAACCAGATTCGTCGGGGAAGGCGTTGGTGTATTTCTTGTTGGTGCGGGGTGTGGCCATCATCTCCGCCACCGTGTCGCGCCATTTTTGGTAGTGGGCGGTCTCTTTGTGTCGCGCCGGGTCCTCGGCAGTGCGGTAGACTTCGACGAGCACGAACTGTGTCGGATCGTCGGCCTGCTGAATCACGTCGAAGCGGGCGATGCCCGGTTCTTGCACGCTGTTGGTCGCATTCTCAATTGAGGCGCGCCTGAACGCATCGACCTGATCCGGCTTTACATCGATAAAGACATGAACGATCAGCATGGTTTACTCCTCGGTTTGATTGCCCTTCTCCACTGGTCACGGATAAACGGCGGGATTGTAGCGCGACTTTCCACGCCGAATCAATCGACGGTTGCTGAAGCGGACAGAACCCCCGGTTACAGGTCGGGGAGGAGGTGGCCCTTGGATTTCTTGGCCCGCAGGTAGCCGATATTGCGATCCCCGACGCCGGCCAGCAGGGGCACCATCTCGGCCACCGGTTGTTCGGCGCGGACCAGGTGGTCCCGCTTGAGCGGATTGTTAGACAGCAGTCGAATCGCCTTGCCGCCAAGCAAGTACTTGAGCACTATGGCCGCGTCGGTGAAATCCCGGGAGTCCTCGGGCAGTCCCAACGACGCGTTGGCCTGGTAGGTGTCTTGTCCCCGATCCTGCAGCAAGTAGGTGACCGCCTTGGCCCACAACCCGATGCCACGGCCTTCGTGGCTCGACATGTAGACCACCGCGCCGCCGCCCTCCTCGACGATTTGCTCGAGCGCGACCTGAAATTGCGGACCACATTCGCAGCGGGTGGAGCCGAACACCTCTCCTGTCATGCAGCAGGAGTGGATGCGGACCAGCGGCGCTTCTTTTTCGAGAAAATCGCCGTAGGCCAGCACCGAGTTGACCGACATGTTGGTCTGCAGCAACATGCGGAAGGCCTCTTCTTCGCCGTTGGCCACGCTGTTGGCCGCTTCGAGCACCCCGCTGAGCTCGACCCGGCGCACAAAGGGATACCAGGAGAGCAGGCGCTCCGAGCCGTTGATTTTCTGTGGTAGGGGAATCGGACCGAGCACGGACAAATAGGGCGAGTCGCCGTTTTGATCACAGACAGCGTGACCGTAACAATTCAACGTCACCAGTAATCGGTCATTTTTTAGTTTTTGGCGGATAGTTTTATCTACGTAACTAAACACTGCAATCGACCTCCGGCCATAGCTTTATCACAAACTGCCCCGGGCGAAAGCGGGAATTTAGTATTCCATCCCCGGGTTGACCAATTGGTGTTTGCGTTTACGTCAATCTTGGGACAGGGTGACCTGGCGAGGGGCGAGGAGCGTTGATGAATCGAATGTGGAAAATCGGGACCTTGTTCGGTATTCCGATAAAACTGCACATCAGTATGGTGTTGGTGCCGATTTTTATATTTATGCTGCTGTACCGCCGCGCGAGTCTCGGGCTGATGGAGTTTGCGTTGGGGCTGGCGGCTGTGGTCGTGGTTTTTGGCGCGATTTTGCTCCACGAACTCGGTCATGCGCTCGTTGCCAGGCGGTATGGGGTGAAAACATACGATATCGTGCTCACGCCAATCGGCGGTATGGCCCGCCTGCTCGACATGCCCACCCAGCCCAAGCAGGAGATGGCGATTGCGATCGCCGGTCCGGCGGTTTCTCTGGGATTGGCGGCGGTCTCATTTGTCGCTGCCCTGTTTGTAGCTGGACAATCCCCACAGAGCACCGTGATGGTCATGCTCGCCAATAGTCTCGAGTTTTTTTGGTGGATCAATGTGATTCTCGGCCCGTTCAACCTGTTGCCGGCCTTCCCCCTGGACGGGGGACGGATCCTCCGCAGCTTCCTGGCGATAAAACGGGATTTTTTAACGGCAACCCGGATCGCTGTTCGAGTGGGCCGGGTGATCGCCGTGATCGGCGCGGTGTACGCGATCTACGGGGAAACCAATCTGCTCCTGGCGGTGATTGCCGTGTATATCTACTATGCCGCCGGGGTCGAGCTACGCCGAGCCCAATTGCGGGACTTTCGCGAGCGGGCCAGGCAGCAAGGCGCCGACCCGACCGGTCCGTACGGCATTCCCCGATCCTTTACCTGGCCGTTCAATCGACCGTTTCAACCCCCCACCCGCGGGGGGCAGTCGCAACATCCGTACACCCCGCCCCACGAGGATTGGACCAAACCGAATCCGGCACAGGGGCAGAAGCGGGAACGGGACGTTGTCGTCATCGAGGG
Organism: Myxococcota bacterium; assembly: GCA_028278265.1. Taxonomy (GTDB): domain Bacteria; phylum Myxococcota_A; class Polyangia; order JAAYKL01; family JAAYKL01; genus JANQET01. The sequence continues at coordinate 4,964 of JANQET010000504.1, read as the reverse complement.
GGGCAAGGTCGAGGTGATCTCCCGCAAGGACCCGGAAGAGAAATAGTTTTTACTTGGTCAGCAGGGCGGTGAAGGCCGCGATCGCTTTGTCGGGCAGATCCGGGTAGGGGTATTTCTTGTCACGGGCGATGACCAGCGCACAACGCATGCCGAACAGCTCGAAATAGGAGAGGTCGACGACCAATCCCCGACCGTCGCCGAGACTGACCGAGGAGATTTCGTCGAGGGGCAGGATCCCTTGGATTTGCGGGTCGTAGTTGGCCACCCGACTCGAGACCGCCGCTAAATTCTCGGTCAATTCGGCCTCGCCGGCAGATTCGATTTTGAGGCCGTGGTCATCGGCGATTACAGCGCTTTTGACCCCCTTCAAGGCAACCAGGCTGGTCAACACCTCCCGCGCGGTTCCTTCGTCGAGCTGAACCTCGAAAATCGATCGTTCGGTCGAGGTCTCTTTTGGGGCCGATTGTTGATCGTCCAGCGCCGCTTTGGCCTGTTGTGCCTCTGTCTGGGCGATGGAAAGTTCCACCTGTAGATCGGCGATCCGCTCCTTGCGTTTGTCCAAATTCTGCTTGAGCTCTTCGCAACGTCCCGTCAATTTGGTCAGCTCTTCTTCGAGCTCGGTTCGCTGGCCGCTCTCCCTCCGGGCTTCCGCGTGGAGCGCGCGCAAAGTGGCCACCTCCTCCTCGAGCTTGGCCCGTTGTTCGTTGAGGTCAGCGATCTCCTTGTCGAGTTTGGTTCGCCGGTCGGTTTCCTGCCGCGCCTCGGCCCTGACTGTTTTCAGCTCATCGGAGAGACTGCTCAGCTCGACTTGGCTCTGTTTCAGCCCTTTCTCCAACCGGAGCCGCTGTTCGTGCTCAAAATCGAACGCCTTGCGAAACCGCTTCACAGTGCCGTCGATGGCCCCTTCTTCGACACTCTTGTTGCCGTAGAAAAAGCCGAGAAAGAATCCCAGCAACAGTACGGCAATGGGGATCGCGACGGCGACAATCGTCCCGGCGATATCGGTGTAGTCCATCAGCAGATTGAGGAACAGGACGACACTCGTGCCCAGAAAAAGAATCGCCCCCAGCAGTATCAATCCGATTGCGCGGGTTCCCTTGATGGCCTTCCCCCTTCCTCTGTGCATAGTGTTCAGATTCTAATATCGATAAACGTCTTTTGTCTTAACTCTTTTAGCCAGATTTTTTCCTGGCGCGCCATCTCTTCTTGAACGAGCTGCTGGATAATCCGATCTTTGACCTCGCTGAAGGATTGAACGCCCAGGGCCTGGCGGTCGTTGAGGCGGATGATGTGGAAACCGGCCGGGGTCCGAATCGGTCCGGTCGTCTCGCCCACCTCCAGGTCCAGGTAAGCGCGCTCGAGCACTTTTGGGATGATGCCGGCTTGGCGCATTCCCAGGCTCCCACCGTGGGGTGCCGTTGCCGAGTCCTCGGACAGTTCTCGGGCGAGGTCGGCAAACTCTCGGCCCGCGTCGAGTTGGGCGGTCACCGACAGGGCCCGTTTGCGCACGCTGGCGACTTGGGCGGTGCTGGCATCGGGGGGAACCCGCAGGAGGATGTGCGCGCCTTCGAAAGCCCCGGTGGCGCGAACGTCCCGAACCTGGTTGTTGTAGAACTGGCGGGCCTCCCCTTCGGAGACCTGCGCCCGGCTGCGGATTTTCAGGCTGAGCACCTTGTAGCGCATCAGTTGGTCCCGCATGGTGTTCCGGTAGGCCGCAACGGTGGATCCCTGTGCCTTGACCGCTTTGAGCAGGGTCGGGACGTCGATGTTGTTGTCGCGGGCGACGTTGGCCACCATCCGATCGATCTCTTCCGCGGTCACCGTGAGCTCCATCTCTTTGGCCTGCTGGGCCACGAGCTTGTTGTCGATGACCTGATCGAGCGCCTGTTCGATCGCCTTTTCCCGCTGCTCCTCGCGGATCATCGTTTGGCCCGCCTGGGCCGCCTTTTCGAGCTGGGCGATCTTTTCGTTGGCCTGCTGCCTGACCTCGCTGAGGAGGATGATTTCGTTATCCACCACGGCAGCGATGCGATCGACCATCTCGCCGGCGGGTTTCTCCTTGCCCTCGTCTACTGCCGAGTAACCGGCGGCGATGAGTGGCATAACGATGCAACATATTAAAACTATTAGCGATCTTGAGTGTTTCATGGCGAGCAAGGCTGGTCGTTTTCCTATTGCTTCTTCGGGGGGTTACCGGGCTTGGCTTTGTTCAGCGGCGATTTGGCCAGGGGCCCAGCGGGCGTCCCCGGACGGCTGTGACCGATGGTCCTGGCACCGGGACCCGTTTCATGGCGGTGATGGTGGGAGACCCCGGTGTCGAATTTGATCTGGGCGAAGTTGTCCGGATAGGTCTCGATTTTAGCCTTGTTTCTCAGCCCTTCGATGAAGTCGTCCATTCCCTCTTTGCGTTTTTCACGGAGTACGCGGCTTTCGAGGATGCGCTTGACGCTCTCGAAACTGCGATCCATTGCTGCCCGCTTATTGGTCAGCTTGACGATCGCGAAGCCTCCTTCGACCTTGACCGGTTTTTCGGCCAGGTCACCGACGTTTTTGATCGACCAGGCCGTATCGGCCACCACCGACTCGATGACCGGATCGGTTTCCCGTCGTTCGGCGGTGCGGGTGAAATAGCCCATATCACCACCCCGGTCCTTGGTCTTTTCATCGGTCGACAGCTCCCGGGCTTTCTTTCTGAAATAGCCCCCGTCCTCTTTGTGGGATTTGAGGTCGGCGAACAGCTTGTCCGCTTCTCCTTTGGTTTTGAGCACGATTTTGGAAGCGCGCACCTGTTCCGGCCGGTGATAGGTGTCATGGGCCTTCTCGTACTCCTTTTTGAGCAGGTCTTCGTCGACACTCGAGGGGAGCAGGTTTTTTTCCAGGTCGTTCTTGACCATCAACCGAATCATCGTCTGCTTGACCGTGTGGCGAACCTCGGGATCATCGTCGAGGCCGAGACGGGCTGCCTCTTGCGACAGCAGCTCCACTCGAATCAGCTTGTCCAGAAATTCTCGACGTTTTTCAGGAGCGGCCCAGCGCCGCCGGACGTAGGGCGAGAGGTTGTTGATCTGCCGCGTCACGTCGCCGACGGTGATCGCGTGGTCCCCAACCTTGGCCACGACCTTGGCCGCTTGTTCCTTGGTCAGCCCCTCCGGAAGATCCTCATCTGCCGAGGGTGCAGCGGTCTTTTCCGGCGCCTTTTCCGTCTCGGTTGGCTTGGTGCAGGCACAGGCGAGGAGTGCAAAAAGCAGAAGCGTGTGAAGATACACGACATTTCGGGGAAAATAACGGTTCATCGATCTGCTCCTTTTTATATAATTTCCCTATGATATCGACCGGTTATTATCATACGCGCCCAGTCGATGCAAGAATCGAATGACGTTATCGATGCCAGATGTGCCAGCGGAAGCGAAGCGGGCTTTGATCTGCAGCTCTTCGGTGAGCAGCACCCGACCGTTGGCCTGGCGGACGATTTCCATCACCGTGTCGGGATCGACGCGGGAATTGTAGCCCAAGTGAATCTTCATCCTTTGAGCAGCGGACTCCAAACCGAGGATTCGAAGCTGCCGGCACAGGGTTTTGGCGGTCATCACCTTGAGCAGTTGCTCGGTCTCTTCGGGCAGCTTGCCGTAGCGGTCGATCAGCTCGGCGGCGATGCCCTCCACCTCCTGCTCGTCGTGAGCAGCGGACAGCCGTTTATAGGTCTGCAGCCGTTGCCCCACGTCCGGTATGTAGATCTCTGGGATAAATCCCGGCTGATCGAAGGTCAGTTCGGGCTCGATGTTGTCCGTTCTCGATTCCCCCCTGAGCTCGGCCACCGCGTCGGCGAGCAGCTCGCAGTACATCTCCAAACCGACGGCGCTGACACTCCCCGATTGTTGCGCACCGAGCAGATCACCGGCACCGCGAATCTCCATATCAATCGTCGAAATCGAAAACCCGGAGCCCAAATCGGTGTATCGGGCCATGGTCTCCACCCGCCGGCGGGCGTCGTCGCTCAAGGCGGACAGGGGGGGCACGATCAGGTAGGCATGGGCCTGGTGGTGTGAGCGTCCCACCCGTCCGCGAAGCTGGTATAGCTGGGCCAGGCCCAGGGTATCGGCGCGGTTGATCAGGATGGTGTTGGCCGAGGCGATGTCGAGCCCGGACTCGATAATCGTGGTGCACACCAACACGTTGTAGTGGCCTGCGACAAAGTCGAGCATCACCCGCTCGAGGGTCTCCTCCTTCATCTGTCCGTGTCCGACGACGATGCGCGCTTGGGGCACGAGCTTGTGAATCCGCGCGGCGATTTTTTCGATATCCCGCACCCGGTTGTGGACGAAGAACACCTTGCCCTCCCTTGCCAGTTCCCGTTCAATCGCCTCGCGCATCAGGTCGCCGTTGTCGTGACATATCACCGTGCGGATGGGCCGGCGATCCGCCGGCGCGGAGGTGATCAACGACAGATCCCGGATCCCGCCGATCGCCATGTGCAGGGTGCGTGGAATCGGTGTCGCCGTGAGCACGAGGGTGTCGACCGCCGAACGGAGGGAGCGGATGCGCTCCTTGTGCACCACCCCGAAGCGATGCTCTTCGTCGATTACCAACAGGCCGAAGCGCCGAAAATGGATATCCTTGGAGAGCAGCCGGTGGGTACCCACCACCACGTCGACCACGCCGGTTTTCAATCCCAGGGCGGTTTGCTGATTGTCGGCCTTTGATTTGAAGCGGCTGAGCATCTCCACGCGTACCGGATAGGGGGCAAACCGCTCTTTGAACGTCTGGTAGTGCTGCTGGGCCAGCACCGTGGTCGGCACGAGCACAGCCACCTGGCGGCCGGACATCACCACGCGAAAGGCGGCCCTCAGGGCGACCTCGGTTTTGCCGAACCCCACATCCCCGCAAACCAGCCGATCCATCGGGCGATCGGCGTCCAAATCCGCCATCACCTCACTGATCGCCCGCTCCTGATCGTCGGTCTCCTC
>JANQET010000464.1 GCA_028278265.1 Myxococcota bacterium | reverse complement strand
GTCCAACCACCGCTTCAGCGGCTGAACGGCGCGGTGCAGGCCGGCGGTCGGCTGATCAGTGATCTGGGTCGGGAACGCCATCGACGAGAAGTTCTGGGGCGACAGCTTTCACTGATCCCCCAAGGGGCGAATAGCGCCCTCAACCCTACCCTGAGAGTGTCGAAGCTGGCCGCGGATGTCCTGCGCAGCCACCATCGGGGAATGAAGGAGGCCGAGATAAGGGATCGACTGAAGGACCGGCTGGCCACCCTCGGTCTGGGGGAGGATAGAATCGCCGACGCCTTTCCCTGCGAGCTGTCCGGCGGAATGCGGCAGCGTGTGGTTATTGCCCTATCGACGCTGATGAATCCCGCGGTCCTCGTCGCCGATGAACCGACCTCTGCCCTCGACGTGATCACGCAGAAATCGGTGATCAGCACGATCCTTCGGCTGATGAGCGAGTCGGTGATCAAGAGTCTGATCTTCATTACCCACGAGTTGCCCCTGCTGCGCAACATCGCCAATCGAATAGCGGTGATGTACGCCGGTGAGTTCGTCGAATATGGGGAGACAGAGCAGGTGCTGCGCGATCCGCTTCACCCGTACACCAAGGCGCTGTTGGGGGCAACGCTGGATCCCTTCCGCAGCGAACCAAAAGGCAAGCCCGCGGCGCTTCTTGGGACACCGCCCAAGCTCACCGATGCCCCTCTCGGTTGTTCCTTTGCTCCTCGCTGTCCCTTCGCCGAGGAGACGTGCAGAACTACCCGGCAGCAGCTGAAAATCGTCCGGGACAGACAGGTCAGGTGTTGCCGTGCCGGTTGAACCGTTCCTCTTCGAGGCAGAAGCGTTGACCTGCATCTTCGGGCGCGGGGCAAAACGAGTGGTGGCTGTGGATTGCGTCGACTTCAAGATCGAGCAAGGGGAGATCGTCACCATCGTCGGCGAGTCGGGCAGCGGCAAGACCACCCTGGCCAGGATGCTGCTCGGTCTACAACGAGAATCGTCCGGCAGACTGTTGTTTCTGGGTAGGCCGATAACTCACCGGCGGACCCACTTTCGAGCGGTGCAAGGGGTGTTTCAGGATCCGTTCGGATCGTTCAATCAGTACTACACGGTAGGGAACCAGTTGTTGGACTGTTATTCCATCTTGGAGAAACCTCCCCCGAAAGAACAGAGATGGGGCCAGGTGCAACAGGCGCTCGACCGGGTGAAGCTCAATGCCCTCGAAGTCGAGAACAAATTTCCGTTCGAGCTATCCGGCGGCCAACTGCAACGCTTGATGGTGGCACGGATATGTATCATTGGGCCCCAGGTGCTGATCGCCGACGAGCCCACGTCCATGGTCGATGCTTGCAGTCGCGCCGAGGTCCTGACCTCTCTGCTGGACCTGACCCGCCAGCTCGGGATGACGATCGTTTTCATTACCCACGACTTGGGGTTGGCTGACCTTGTCAGTGATCGGATACTCGTCATGTATCAGGGTCGGATCGTCGAGCAGGGGACAACGCAGCAGATTGTGCGCGCACCGAATCACGCCTACACCAAAAAACTGATCAGCGCGGTGCCCACCATGGACGGAAACTGGCTGGACCGATAGCGCCATAAAGTTGAGCACAAGTGAACATGATGGATCGCTTCGGGACCTTGTTGGCGCGGCTTTTGACATGCTACCATTGGGTAAAACATATCGCGCGAACCGCGCAAAACCATGGGGCGATTCGATGAACACTATCGCAACGAACAAACACAATTGGGTGACCATTTTGATCATCGCAGCGCTTTGCGTTGCCTGTGCCGGGGTTAAAAAAGATGACGATCCGGACGAACCGGATAGCGGCGGCGAGGAGCCCCTCGTCTGGCACCCGGCCTATCCGGTGGACGATTTCGAACAGCAGGACGATGTCATCATGGAGGGCACCGGCGATTGGATCACCTATGCGGATACTGCCAATGGCGCTCAAATCGATCCGTCCGAAGATATTGCCAGCGGCGTTGAGCCCGGAGGTCCTCCCGGCAGCGAGTATGCCATGCACATCACCGGGAATGTGGGTGAGGGACCGAGCTATGGCAGCGGACTCGAGGCGTTCTTCGAGCTGGACGGCGACGAGTTCGTTCCCCGAGATTTTGCGACCAAAGGCAATGATGGATTGCTGGTCTGGGCCAAGGGCAACTGCAAGCTCAGCGCCTGCGTCAACATGAAATCCCTCGTTCCCATTGCCGCCGGCGGTACCTGTGACGAGACGTCCAGCTCGGAGTGCTGGATGTTTCACTGCACGCAAACCGACGAGGTGCTCACCGATGAATGGACCCTGTTCGAGATGCCGTTCACCGATTTCGAGCAGGCCGACGGCACCACCGAGTTGGACCTTTCCAATATCGTATCGATTCAGTTCGTTCAGGCCAGCGAGATCTGTCCGGAAGCTGAATTCGATATGTGGATCGACAATGTAGGCATCTACGGTGGCGAGGAATGGGAAGAGGTGTGGGCGCTGCAAAAATAGCGACCGCGAACCCGCCGCCTCGTTGGGACTTCAACGGGATAACTACCACCACATGATCGCCGAAATTTTGATGACCCCGTCATCGGGCCTGAGACCCGCTGCGCCGTCATAGGTCGCCGGGCCGTAGGGTTCGTCATCATAGGGCCAACCGGCAGTGACCTTGTCGCCGTTGAAATAGTGGGAGTACTGGAGCACTATCTGCTCATTGCTGATGAAATCCGTGTGCAAGAACACCATCCCCGAGGCCACGTGAAACGACTTGGTGTTGTCGTCGAGATCGGGTTGAACCAGATCGTATCGCCCGCCCAGGCCGAGCCAGGAGATAGGGGTGTAGACCACATCGCCGCCGTATTTCAGCTTATGGGCCACGCCATTCCAATTGTCGTCGTCGCAATCGACGTGGTTGTACATTCCGAAAACAGAGATCCGCAAATCCCGGTCCTGCCCCCAATAGGGCTTGGGGTGCCATAAAAAACGGGACAAGCTGAAAATGTACTGAACCATGATCGAGTCAATGGTGCCGTCTCCATCCGGCACCGGTGCGTCATAGGTCTCAGGGTGATAGTAGTTGTCGATGATGGACCAACCCGTATTGGCATGCAGAAATTCGACCGCGCCGGCGAGCCGGGCCAAATCTCGGGTGGCCACGTGGGAGTATCCGAGATACCCCTCCCCAAAGAAGAAATCGATCCATTTGAGATCGACCCCCGCATTGATCATTCGGCCGTCCCGCTCCTTCGTTGTCGGATCGAGTTCGGTTGCATCGGTATTCCAGGTCATCAAAAAATGGCCGGCGAGGGTCAATCGATCCCGATAGCTGATGCCCACGTGAAGGTGATTGAGCAGCGTCGTGCCCTGTTGCTGCTCTCCACCGTAAGGCAGATAGGGCGCTTGGGGGCCGTCGAACGGCGGGACCATCAGCTTGCCGCCGAACCCCTGCTCCACGTGTACGGTCACCGTATCGGTCACATCAAAAAACGCCCGCACGTTCTCTCCCCCGGTGTGGGTTGCGCCGAAGAGGTAGGTGTCGTACTTGTCGGCGCCGTATCGGCCCGCGGCACCGTAGAGGTTGGAGAACACGCCGACATTCGCGACGATACCGCCCAGAGGTCCAAAGAGCTGGGGGAGATTCAAGCTCACAAAGGAGTGGTTGATGCCGAGTTGGGCCTGCAAATCCCGATACCCACCGTCGGTGATACTGTAGGTGGCGATCGACACGTTGGCGGCCACTGTCTGGTTGCCGTAGATCAGCCGGAGCTCGGTCCAGGGTCCTCCCATGTTGTTGGTGAAATTCCAATGCAAGTAGTTTGCGTCGGGAATCTGGGGCGGCGCGTGCAACTTCACTTCGGAGCTGCCGTTACCGACCATGTCCTCTCCCGTGCCGATGCCGAGCCTGAACGGCACCCGGAGAAACCCGTGAAATCGAAAGCTCAAATCCGGGGACGGCTCTGCTTTGTGGGGATCATAATCAGAGGGTAGAATTACCTCGTGAAGGACCAGCGCACTGGGATCCAAACCCACGCCGGGGGCGGGTCCGCCTTTTCTTTGCGCGTTCGCCGGGGCGGTCAAACACAAGCCACCGATGAGTATCACCGTCATTTGCAAATTTCTGCTCATTGCTCGACTCCCCGTTAGTTGTCGCAGTCGACGAATTCGACATCGTCGATCCAGATATCGAAAGCTACCCCGGGTACAGCGGTCTGCCACTGCAAGCCGAACAGTTTCGTCGAATCGATAGTAAGGGGGGATGGATCGCCCCACCCCTGCTCCTGCTTGAGATCGGAAAAGCTCACTAGGTAGCGCGTCCACCTGTCGGTGAGCTGCAGGGTGATGCCGAAGTCATTGTAGCATTCCCGGCAGATACCCCCCTCCGGGGCGGTGTTCACATCCGGAACTTTGACCCTCAAGGACGCGACTGAGCCCTGTTCCTTTTTGGCGATAAAGGCTATCCCCCGGCAGCGGGAGGCGTTGTAGGGGCCGACCGGTTCGCGGAAGCTCAATCCCACTCCGGCGAACACGGCTCCGGAATTGGCCGTTGTGCCGGTGATGCGCAGTGCGAACGCAGATCCGGCAGCCCCTCCGGCTGTTGCTCGAAAGCGGTTGCTGCCCGGTTCGATCGTCGTGCCGCGCTCGTCGGTATAGGTGTAGATGTAGCCGTTTCGGCCGCCGATCCGGAGAATCTGATCGTCCCCGTCCTCGGCGTCTTCGATTTTGGCGAATCGCCCGACCGATCCTTGGTCGATGATCCCGGATTCTGTCGGTGGCCTAAAATGAGCACAGCCCAAAATCGCGCTGCACCACCCAAGAAATCCCACAACAGATTTAATCGAACCGCTCATTATCATCTCCCGGCAGTACGTTTTTTCACCCTGTTCGCTCCCACATGCCAACGTAACATTTTTGCGAAGCCAGGTGTATCGGCGGGAAGAATCATCCATCATACTGAGAGATTTTGGACACTGGGCAACCCCTCCCCATGGAATAGTTAAGTGGGGAGACCGCTGCTGTCGAATCCCCAGCGAGGATGGAGCAACTCATGTCCCATAGCACACCACCCCCAATGTCAGCGAGAATGCTATCGATCGGTTGGACGCTGATCCTGTTGTCCACAGATTGCGGTTGTGCCAGCGATCCGGTATTGGAAGGCGATTCAGGACCGTATGATGAAGAAGAATCGAGCGGCTGTGATCTGGACGGTGGCGACGCGGCGCATCCGTTCGGCAACCACGAATTCGCCTACCACCCCGGCACCATCTTACCCGATGAGTGGTCCGCAAAAGAGCGGGACGACGCGGTTCGAGCGGCGTACGGCAGGTGGGTGAAGGCCTACCTGCGCGATGAGTGTGAGTCCGACGCCTTCTACATCGAGATAGGACAGGCCGAGAGTCTGACCGTCAGCGAAGCCCACGGATACGGCATGATTGTGCTGGCGTACATGGCCGGTCATGAGCCGCTTGCCAGAGACTATTTCGATGGCATGATGCGCTATTTCAAGGCGCATCCATCGGACTGCGCCGGTGGCTTGATGGCCTGGTCCCAGGATTCGAGCTGTGAAAACAATCTGGGGGGGTGTAGCGCCACAGATGGTGACTATGATATCGCCTATGCCCTGTTGCTCGCCGACAAGCAATGGGGGAGCGGTGGTGTCTGGGACTATCACCGGGAGGCATTGCGAATCCTCGGGCGGATCAAACAGAATGAGGTCGACCGAACGAACTCCTACGCGCTGCTCGGAGACTGGACCGATTTCAACGAACCCTATTATTATGATGCGACCCGGTCGAGTGATTTTATGCCGGGGCACCTGGCCAGCTTCGCTGTGGTCACTGCCGATGCGGACTGGCATCATATCGCGGATCGGACCTATGAAGTGTTCGATTATCTGCAAGACCGCTACGCGCCGACCACCGGCCTCGTTCCGGATTTCATTCAGCATCCACTGAGTTCCCCGGTTCCCGCCGAAGCCGATTTTCTCGAACGTCCCTATGACGGTGAATATTCGTGGAACGCCTGCCGGGTGCCGATGAGAGTGGGCATCCACTATCTCACTTCAGGTGATACCAGAGCGCGTTCGGTGGTCAGTAGATTGGACACCTGGATTCAATCCGCGGCCGAACAAGATCCAATGAACATCAGTGCGGGCTATTGGCTGGATGGGGACAGCCTGCCCGGCTCGCAATACGAGAGCTTCGCCTTTGTCGCACCATTTGGTGTTGCGGCGATGAACAGCAGCGGCAGTCGGTCTTGGCTCAACCGAATTTGGCGCCGACTGGCAACATCGAGCGAGCCGACCGGGTACTACGGCGACACGCTGAAACTGCTCTCGATGATCGCGATGAGCGGTAACTGGTGGGCCCCTGAAACCGCCCCATGTGAATCCGGATAGTCAGATCTGCGGATGGGGCTCGGTCGAATGATCGTCGGCGGGTTCTTCCCCGGTTCTGAGCGCCAGCATCTGCGACGGAACATTGATTCCCGATACGCGGAGGAAGAGCGCAGTAGTTTTCGGGACACTGTTCGCGGTCGCCCTCAGTATCCGCTGCTCCCCGGGAAGTAGGGAAATGTAGTTGTCGCACCAGTTGATGGGAAGCACCTCTTCGTCGCGGCTGTTGAGGAGTCGCAGCTCGGTGAAGAAGGCGATGTGGTTGTGGGGATTGTCGAGAATCACCTCTACTGTTGTTGTCCCTGGGTTGTGGGTTACGCTGGCCTCGGTGATCAGAACCGCTGGGGGTAATTCGCGCAACCCCTTGAGGTCAGCGTAGGCCTTAATCGGTGTATTGATCCAGGAGCCCCGGTCGTGATCCAACTCGTCCGGTTGTGCCGGCACCCAATAGAAATTGCGGCTGACAAACACGCCGTCTCTGCTCTGCAGTTTCAAGTCGATAAAATAGATGGGAGAGATCCCGTCCAGGTAGGGTAGGTCCATAACCTTGGACCGGCCCAGCGCTTCCACGCCCACGGTTTCGGTTTGTGACAACAGGCGGGCGCTGTTCAATCCGAACACTTCGACGGTTGCGCACAGGCCGTCCCATCTCATCGGATAATCATTGGTCACCACCACGGTTCGATCATCAGGGGCGAACATGACGTGAAGCGGCTCGCAAGCCAACTTGGTGCCATAGTAGCCGCCGCCTGGACGAAGATAGTAGTCAAAGAGGTGCCAAATCAGCGACGGCCATGAATTGTTGAGCATCCACTGAACGACCCCGGTGGCGCAGAACTTGTTTCGCGCATAGGCCTCGAACATGGCGCGCTGCGCTTCGTAGGTCATCAGCTGGGACAACTCGGCAAATTCCTCCACCCCGCTGCACTCCCCGTATCGATGGATCAGGGCGTCGCGAAAACAGTCGATGTTGTGAAACTCCTGACCCCCCGCGTGAAAGTGCCACATCTCATCGATGGGCCAAAGGTGCTGCTCGGGGATCATTTTCTTCAAGCTATCGAGGGGCGGTACCGCCGGGCCGGGGCAGACCTCGGTGGCAAAACCGAAGGCGCCCCCTCGGCGCGTGTCCTCCAGCCAGTAGTTGGGCGGCACGTAGTCGTACGGGCCTTCCATTTTCAGCCCGCTCATCCCGGTCAAATCGGTGGGTTTGTCCGCCGCACTGGAGTGAAAGGCATTGGGCCAACTCTCTTCTCTCAGCACGTCGAGGTAACCCTGCTCCACGTGACGGGGCGGCGAAAAATCGCTGCCGTACCACCAGGCGATGAGGCAGGGATGTCGTCGGGATCGTCGCAGCTGGTCGCGCAATGAGGCCTTGGCGATTGCCAGATGCTCGTCACTCCACTCGTCCCATTTTTCCCACGAGTCGCAACAGCTCCAGCCGGCGATGACCAGAATCCCGTCCCGATCACAGCGCTCCAGAAACGACGCCCGCTCGAGCATTCCCTCGAAGCGGATGGTGTTGAGATTCATTCCTTTGACGTATTCGAGCTGAGCCAAGTCCCGCGCGGATTGTCTGCGGAGAAACAGATCGGTGGCCCAACCGGCGCCCCGAATCAGGACCGGTTCACCGTTGACGCGAAACAGGGCGTGGCCGTCCCGGGTCAAATCGCAGCTCACCTCCCGAATCCCGACGTCGAACCGTGCCGTGTCGGATATCCCCGCAACAGCATGGGCCCGAATCGTGGTCTGATAGAGGGCCGGATCACCCATCACACGAGGCCACCAGAGTCGTGGGGCAGCCAGGTCGATTGCCTCCTCGAACCGGCGTCGTTCCCTCGGAGCGAGCTCGAGCTGGGATTGAATGCGGTGCTCCGCGAGCTCGACCGTCACCCGGACCTCCTGCGATGTCTCACTGGCATTGATCACATCACACCCCACGGTGAGCCGTGCCCGCTGCTGGCCATCCACCTTTGAGTTGACGTAGGGCGCCCGGATCTTCACCGGACCGTTGGACTTCAACCAGACATCCCGCCAGAGTCCCATGTTTTTGTCCGGCGGCGAGGGGTTCCAATCCACCCAGGTGATCGCGATGTCCCCCTGGTTCGGCGGAAAAACCTCCACCGCCAACGCGTTCGGGTTGTCCCGGTCGACAACGGCGGAAATATCCAGCTCGAATTCCCGGTAGGCACCGACGACTTCGCTCGTGTCCGCGATTCTCACCCCGTTGAGCCAGATGTTGGCCCGATAGTTGATACCGTCGAATTGTAGGCTCAGATAGGGCCCGGCATCCCGCGGTACGGTGAACCTCTTGCAAAACCACCACGATGTGCTGAACGGGCTGTCCTGTGGCATCGCGTGGTTGGAAAAATTTTCCGCCCGAGGGCCTTGCCCGGGAATCGAGGTCAGATTGTCTCCAAAGAAGGGATCCGGGTATTCTCCGGCTTCGACCAGGGTGCCCAGCACCGTTGCCGGTAGATCGGTGTGATACCAATCATCGATCGCCACCGATGTCGTCGTCAACGCGGCGCCATCGCCATTCACTTTTGCCGATGTCTGCACAGCCCAGGATGGGTTTAAGTTGACTCGGTTCATTTGATTGCCGCCGCCACGAGCACAAAATTGGCGCTGTACAGAATGTCCGGTTCGGACACGGCCCACCACCCGTGAGTCCATGCCCCTTCTTCGACAAAATGCCCATCCCATAAATCACTTTGTCGCCAATGCCACAGACTGTGCGGTTCGAGTCCCGAGCGCAGGGGCCGGGGATTGTCCCACAACAGGGCTTTGGCCGGTGCCCCTGGTGCGAGAAATCCCATGTCGTCCGCGTTCGGCCCCCCGAGCAGAAAACCGGGCGGCGGGGGCTCGTAGCTGCCCCATTCCATGTGATACATGCGCTCGGGTCCCTTGCCCACACCCGTGACCATGGAGTAGCCGTTGGGATTGCGGCCCAACACCCAGTGCCATTGATCCCGCGCCACCTCCAAGTATCTATTCTTTCCGTCCGCCAACTTGGCTGCCACGGCCAAGATGTGGGCCTTTTCCATCAGATTGGAATTGTGGGCCCAATAATAGTCCTCCACCTTGGATGCGCAGCGATACCCGTCTTTCTCCGTCGCCTGGGTGACCAAGATATCCGCCCCTTGCAACAGCCTTCGCTTGGACTCTTTTCTCAAGGGGGCGGGAGTATTCCCGTCCATGGCGAGACGGGCCAGACCCCATCGGCTGAGGTTGGCCCAGGCGCCTTTGATGACCTCACCCACATCGCTGGTCTCCTTGGTCTGCATGAACCCTTTGACCTGCGCCAGGGCGGTTTTATCTCGGAATCGATACCACATCTCCGTTGCGGCGATGAATCGGGCGCCCACGTCAGTGAACGCCGGTTCGTCGTCCCACAGGGGTTGTTTACTGCCCTTGTTGTCCGCTCGAATATGTTTCTCGTGTTGCCGGAGAAATTCCCAGCCCCTTTGCGCTGCTTCCTTGCAGCGGGTGGCAAAGGGCGCATCCCATTCGGCGTAGATGCTTGCCGCCATGGCCAATACCGCCACCGCTTTGGCCGTGGCAGAGCTGCTTGGCCCGGCGACCCAGCGCACCTCTTTGTCCTGGTCTGCCGGCACTTCCGGTGAGTAGGCCATCACCGCCTCCCGGTGACGGAATGCGCCGGTTGACTCCTGCATGGAGAGGATCCAAATCAACCCCCATTTTACCTCGTCGAGAATGTCGGGTACGCCGTTTCCCGATTCGGGGTTGTTGAGGGAGCGGTCGTCAAAAGCGGTCGGCGCCCACTCATAGGCCATCAACAGCGCTTGGGCACTGGGGGCGGTCGAGGGAACGTACATGTCGTAGTTGCCGGCGTCGTGCCATCCCCCCTGCAACTCCCACTTGCGCTTTTTTTGGGGATAGCTCGTCAGATCCCAACCCACGTCCTCGTGCACGTGGGAGACACCGGCCCTGGTGTACGGTTTCCCCTCCCATACCGCGTGAGGCTCTTGGAGCGCGGTGCGCGTTCGTTGAAAATAGAAGCTCTTGATGCCGGCCAGCAGCGCTTTGTCATTCACCCCACGGCCGATGGAGAAGGGGTCGCTTTTTGCTTCGCCGGTTTGCAGTGTGTACCTACCGGGGATAGCAAGGGCACTCAGGTCCACCTGCCAGACGGGATCCTTGGATGCCTCGTCGATCCCGTGATGGGTCACCAATCGATCGTCAATCTCGAATACTGTTTTGCCCTCAGCATCCACAACCGCCGCCTGGTGGGGGGCCACGTTGAAGATGGCGATTTTTTTCCAGCCCGTGGGGTAGCCCACCGAATTGATCTTAATTGCCGGAACATTGATCCCCGGCATGGCCGGGGCAGGCGTACCGGGATGTCGACTGCCGTCGCCGAGTACGACGGTCTCGATCTCACTGGAATCCCGATTTCGATCCGCTCCCTGCGGCGGTCCGCCACAAGCGACCAGCTGTAGGATCACAATCCAGCACCAGGGGTATTGTTCCAATTTCATCTTCATCCGCTCCGCGACGATTCTGCTGCCTCATTAAGGTGTAGCTGATCATTGCGTCCGATAATGTACATTTTGGATAAAAACGACACCGATAAACCGTTCCATCAGTCGTGAAACCAAAACGGCGAACAACGACCACTGCTCAGTCGTCTTCCACTATTGCATGGGTATCCCGGAACGCCCCCGGGGTCTCTCCGGTGACCTTCTTGAAGGAGCGAATGAGATGGTGTTGGGAATGGAAACCGCAGGTTTGGGCAATTTGCTCAACGGTCATCGCCGTCGAGGTGAGCAGCTTTTTGGCTCGCTCGACCCGGATCGATCGCAGGTACGCCAGGTAGGAGGTACCGGTGGCCTGCTTGAAGGCCCTGGTAAAGGCCGGTACTGAAAAGCCCGCCTGCCGAGCGACCACCGGAAGGGGCAGATCCTCGAAGTAGTTGTCTTTGAGATACTGTAATGTGGCTTCCAGCAACATGACGGTGGGACCCCGCCAGACCTTGGCTGAGACAAAACCGAGCCGCTGGACCGAGCTGTTGAGACTCTCGATCACTTGATCGGTCGTACGGGCCTCTTCCACACTGCCGGTGATCTCCCGAGCAAAACTGTTGTATGCGCTCTCCTTCATCGGATTTCGGCGTTTGACCGATTTGAGCAACTGAAAGATAGTGGCCAGAAAATGACTTCTGATGACCTCGATGCGACCGCCGGAGTATTGCAGGACCAGCGTGACATAGCGATCGCAGGCCAGCTTGAGCTCAGTGCTGTTTTGTCGGTCGAGCGCTTCGCCGAGGGAGTCCGCGGCCTGTTGCAGGTCGGCGTACTGGGGTCGTTTGCTCCCTTTGAGTCTGTCGAAAAAGAGCACACTCTTGCCCAATTGAATGCACATATGAGCGGTGAGCACCGCGTCCCGATGGGATTCGTACAGGGACGTTCCGCCGAAGAGGGTCGGTCCGATCCCCACCACTGAGCGGACGTTGAATCGCTCGCGCACAAACGATCTCAACTGCTCCGCCCGTTCCTGAAGCGCCAGGCGGGCGGCGGTTTTTGAGCTTCGCTTCTTGCAGGAGGCGATTATCGATACGCCGTAGTCCTGCAGTCGGGTGGCCGCCGCTTCGGGCATGTTGCGCACGAATGTGATGCACTCCCGTTGGATTTCGGCGTTGCGCACCATCGCCTGGATCGGGTCGAGGGACTCACCCTTGTCGTCCACCGGCATCAGCGCCATCGCGGTGGTCGGCAGCCGGGTAATCCCCATACCTTCTTTGATCCAGTCGGCCAACTTGCCGTCGTAGTACCAATGGGGCAGCCTGAATTTGTCCGGGCTAATCACGTTGTCGACGAATTCGTCGATGGGCCACAGCGGGGAGATGCTGTCGCGGTTCAGTTTGTCGACGGCTTGCTGGATGTCGTCCCCCTGTCCCTGGCCGGAGAGATACCGGGCGTACAGTTTGACGAAGGACTTGACCGCCTTGAGCAGCTCCGGCTCGAGCACCGGCAGGCTCAGGGCCATCTTCACGAAGCGGTAGAAATCCCGATTCGCGCTGGCCGGTTCCTGGCCGGTCAGGTCACGCCAACTTCTGCTCAACGCAGGCCAATGGGGCTGTTCTCTCAAGAACTGCCCGGCAAAGAGAAACGTCTTCCCCGAG
The DNA here is from genome assembly GCA_028278265.1 of Myxococcota bacterium. Taxonomy (GTDB): domain Bacteria; phylum Myxococcota_A; class Polyangia; order JAAYKL01; family JAAYKL01; genus JANQET01. The sequence continues at coordinate 2,721 of JANQET010000464.1, read as the reverse complement.
TCATCCGCCGGCAACCGGTAGAACAGATCCCAAAAGCCGAACACGTTTTTGACAACGATCTGATGGCGCTCGGTGGCGGCTCTCAGCGCAGTGAGATAGTGGTCGTCCCGCACCGACTCCTTGCCGAAATAAATCTCGAAGTGATACGGCTTGAGCACATGTCGCGGGTCGCTGAGCTCCATCCAGTCGAGTCCGTTTTTCCCATCCCAGTTGATGAGAAAAAACGGCAGCTCTGTGCGGACGGAGAGGACGTTGTGTATCGCATAGGCATTGTTCAGATTTTCCCACCAAGTTGAAGCACCATTTTCAAACGATGGCATGTACATAGTGTAAACAATCTCTTGGACCGGCGCACGCCTGATTCCGGGACGAACACTCCAGCGCGAGGAGGTGCAATCCCTATGATACCAGCATACTCGAAGAGCGCGGGCGAATGTCAGCGCTAAATAATAATGTACATTCAGTCGATAAAAAATAGACACTCACTGGCCGTTGATTACCTTTTCAGCGTCCCACAAAAGGGAAATTTCTTTGAGCGAAAAGCGCCCTTCCCGGTTTTGGGGTCCGGCTACAGTGGGATCTACAAGGTCCCCTTTGCAGAAAAGAGGTGTGAGATGGGATCATACAAAAAATGCTCTATGTGGGTCGTTGTCATCGGTCTTTTTTTGACCCATATCGCCTGTGGCGGCTCCGATTCCAACCCCTCCCCGGTGGACAGCGGGCCGGACGGCGACAGTGATAGCGACGGCGATGGTGACAGTGACAGTGATGGGGATGGCGACGGGGACACCGATAGCGACTCTGATGACGATACGGACGACATCGATACGGATGGTATCCCCTGTCAAACCCCGGCCGACGCCGGGAAAATCTCGTTCAGCAACGTCCCGACTTGGCGTGACGGGGCCACCGCTGCCTACTCCATGTTTCACGACGACCTCTGTGACTACGGGGTGAGGGGCATCCAGGAAAATGCCGTGCCGGCGCTGAATGAACGGGGACTCTCCGCTGGGCTCGGAGCGATTGCCGCGGAATGTGAAGCGGGCGATCACTGGGAGATGGTGGCCCAACTGGAGTCGCAGGGCCACGAAATCCTCAACCACTCCTACGACCACGACAACGTGACCCCGTCCAACATCGATCAGGAAGTGGTCGCCGCCAAGGAAACATTCGACCAACACCTCTCCAATCCCGTTTCGTTTTACATCTTTCCCTATGATTATTTTACCGACGAGACCATTGCGGCGGTGTTGGGAAACGGCCACATCGGCGCGCGAGGGGGAAATCGGGATGATAACGATGGGTTCACCAATCCGCCGATAAACGGAACCGCCCCCGCCTCGGACGGGGCGGTTGAATTTGACGTCTGGCCCCGAACCTATTCCAAGTACGCGCTCTATTACCCCGAGGATATTCTCTCGGTTCATGTGTGGCAGGCGATCAAAACCGGCGGTTGGGCCACCCGGGAGTTTCACAGCGTGATCAAGGATGGGGAGCCCGATGAGGGGAATGGGTTCGGCCCAATCGAGCTGTCCGCCTATGAGGCTCACCTCGATTTTCTGGTGGACGCCTATCGGAAAAACAAGGTCTGGACAGCCAATCCCTCGACGGTCATCCGGTATCGCCATGCGCGCGAGGCCTGCGATGCGACCGTCAATGGTAGTGATATCGTATACAATTTTTCTGATCCCGACTGCTCAAGTTATGCCACACCAATCAGCGTCATCGTGACGACAGAACATGATGTGGCCAGTCTCGAGGGGCGTCAGGGGACGACATTTGTGTATACGCGAAAGCTCGCGGCCAATACGTTTGCCGTGACCGCCAATCCCACTGCCGGTGATGTGGCCCTGTCGGGATGTGCGGATCCCGGTCACGGGGTAGACGACGGCGACATCGCACCCGAACCGTTGCCGGCGGATTCTGTTTGCGACATCGTATCGGTTGTGGGCACCGGTGGGAACGGAATGATGGACGATCTCGAGCGTCCTGAAGATGAGTTCCAGGTGTTGCCCAATCCCGCTCAAGGGGATGGGCGAACTGGCAGCTGGTCTTGGTATCCGCAAAACGCAGGGGTTGAGATGACGGATGATGGCGGCAATACGGTGGTCAGTTATGCGGGGACCGACCTCGGCGGTTGGAGCGGATTGACCCTGGCCTTTCTCGGTGGCAATGGTGCGGGCGCCTGTTACGACGCCGGCGCTTACAGCGGGTTGCAGTTTCGCATCAAAGGCACCGTGTTGAGCGGCGATGAGCTCGACGGAAAAATTATTCTCAGTCTGGTCACCGCGGAGACCCAGGCTCAGGCCTACGGTGGTGATTTGGACGGGGAGGGGGGGCATTTCAATTACCAAGTTACCCTGACCGATGCCTGGCAGACCGTCACCCTCACTTGGGATCAATTCAATCCCCCCACCTGGGGTGACACGGCGAATCTCACCGAGCTCGCGGTTGAGAAAATGCAGGCCATCGATTGGGGTGTTTCCAACCAAGCGTCGAGTTTCCAGATCTACGTAGATGATATTGAGTTGCTTTAGCCCCGACACAGATTCCGATAAAATTCAAAAGCGTACCGTCTCTTAGCAGAAATGCACCTCGCCCGACCGCACAAATGGTCACCATCTAAGGACTGTCCCAAAAATAACTTGGGATGAGAGGCACCAATCATGACATATGGCTTTGTTGCTCGTCGTTTACATAGTTCACTATGCGCTCTCCTCG
>JANQET010000461.1 GCA_028278265.1 Myxococcota bacterium | reverse complement strand
CCGAACGGGCCTTGCCCGACAAGGCGGTAGCTCTACTCGACCTGGCCGGTGCCCGGGCCCGACGGTTCGGGACAATGGCCGTGGGAGCGGACGATGTGGCCGAGGTGCTGGCCGATCAGATTGGCGTGCCCCGAGAACGGCTCACCGTCGGCGATCGGGAGCGTCTGCTCCGGCTGGAGGAGGAGCTCACCGCCCGCATCATCGGTCATCAAACCCCCTTATGCGCCCTCAGTGAGACGTTGCGACGGAATGCGGCGGGATTTCGCTCCAATCGACCGATCGGCTCGTTTCTCTTCCTGGGCCCCACCGGGGTGGGGAAGACCGAAACCGCGAAAGCCCTGTGCGACATCCTCTTTCCCGGCAGCAGCGGGCTGGTGCGTCTGGACATGAGCGAATTCGCCGAAGCCCATGCGGTCGCCCGATTGGTCGGGGCACCTCCGGGCTATGTGGGCCATGAGGACGGGGGCCAGCTGACCAGCGCCGTGCGCAAAAAGCCATACTCGGTGGTGCTCCTCGATGAGGTGGAGAAAGCCCATCGGGACGTGTTGCAGACATTGCTCCAAGTGTTCGACGACGGGCGGCTGACCGACGGCCACGGCAAGACCGTGTCGTTTGAGAACACGGTGATTATCATGACCAGCAACCTGGGCTCGGACCTTCGCGTGCAGCGGCGAAGAGTCGGTTTTGGCGGCAAGGCCGAACAGCGGGACGAAGTGGAGTTGGGGGAGTCGATTTTGGCTGCGGCCAAGAGTGCACTGCCCATCGAGTTGTGGAATCGGATCGATGAGCCGTTGGTCTTCAATCCCCTCAATCGGGAGGAGGTGGCCCGCATCGCCGGCCTGATGCTCAACAGTCTGGCGGATCAGTTGTGGTCGGAGCACCGGATTGCCCTTCGCCCGGACGAGCAGGCCATCGACACCCTGGTGAACAACGGGGGCTACGATCCCCAACTGGGGGCGCGGCCGATGCGCCGGACGATTCAACGGCTGATCGAGAGCCCTGTGGCCAAGTTCGTGCTCGCCGGCGAGGCGAACGACGGCGATGCGGTGCGAATCAGCGGTGATGGCAAACAGTTGTCATTTGAGATCTTGCCGGGATAACCCCCATTTCGACCGCAAAGCGGTTCGCGGCGATAATTTTTCCAAGTTAGACCAAACGCTGTCTTGACCTTCAGACGGTGTAGAGAAATAATCGGAACGTGAGTGATGCCGCCCAACAGCTGCCAAAACGGTTTGGTGAATTCTATTTGTTCGATTTTATCGGACAGGGGGGCATGGCCGAGATTTTCCTGGCCAAGACGTTTACGTCACTGGGGACAGACCGGCTCTGTGTGATCAAGCGCATCTTGCCGCACCTCAACGCGGATCAGAGCTTTTGCGACATGCTGATTCACGAGGCCAAGCTCTGTGCGAGCTTGTCCCATGCCAACGTGGTCCAGACCTTCGATTTGGGGCATATCGATGGGCAGTACTACATCGCGATGGAGTATGTCGAAGGGTTTGACCTCAACGAGCTGCTCGGCTTGCTCTCCCGGGCCAAGGTCGCCCTGTCCCTGCAGTTCGGGCTGTACATCATCATCTGCTCCCTGCGGGGACTGGACTACGCCCATCGACTAACCGATCAGAACAGTGAACCGTTGAGCATCATTCATCGGGATGTTTCACCGACGAATATTCTGATATCCACGGACGGGGACGTGAAGCTCTGCGACTTCGGCATCGCCAAGGCGACATTCGGGGTGCTCGATGCCGGAAAATTGGACGAGTACCACCTCAAGGGCAAGGTCGCCTACATGGCACCGGAGCATCTGTTCGGCAAACCGGTGGACACGCGGGCCGATCTGTACAGCGCCGGCATTCTCCTCTGGGAGCTGCTCTCCGGACGCCGGTTGTTCAAGCGCAAAGACGAAGACCAGACCATCGCCCTGGCCAAGGCCGCCGAGATTCCCCCGTTGCCCAATCGCAATTTGCCCCAATACGAGGAGTTGAGCGCGATCACCATGCGCGCGTTGTCCAAGGATCCCGACGCGAGGTTTCAGAGTGGCCGGGAGTTCATCCACGCGCTCGAAGATTATATGCACGGTGCCGGATTGCTCGTCTCCCAGCTAAAGTTTGCCGACTTTCTGATGGAGCATTTCGGTGAGCGACTCCTCGAACAACGTCGAGGTCGGGAGTGCAGCCTGGCTGAGGTCATCTCAGAACAAAACGACCACGAATCCCCCTCCGCGCAGTACGATTTCGACCCTGACTCATTCTCCGCTCAGTTCGATATCAGCGAGATAATGGGGCAGAATGAACTGGGGCCCCTCGCCGAGCAGGACGGGTACGGACCGATGGATGAGCCGGACGACCTCGAGGAGCGCTCGGACAACGATGACTCACTGGCCGTGGCAGCTGAAGCCTTAGCAGAAGAACCATCGGACTCAGCGATCTCCTCGGATTTCGTCGATCGGGCAAAGCAAAAGGCAGTGAGCGCCAACCGCATTCTCGCAGCCTTCGATGTGCCTACCGAAGATGTGATTGAGCCCCCCCCAGGATCCGCCCTCGAATCCAGCGAGGCGCTGTCCGAGCCCGGTGAGCCGCCCGCGGAACCGGCCGAGGTGTCACCGTCCGAATCGAACGATGCACCCCCCGAACCGGCCGAGGCGTTCGAACCAGATGGGTCCGACGAGGAAATGCAGGACGATGGGGAGCGGGAATCGTCCGTTCAAGAGACCGCTCCTACTTCGACCAAGAAGACCCGGCGATCCCGGCGGCGACGGGCCAGAAAAATGGCCGGGACAGCCGAGCCGTCGAACCCGGGACAATCGATTCCCGAAGAGCAGGATCAGGCGAAATCGAATCCACCCCCCGCGCCGAGCCGGCCAAACGGGGACACCGATTCCCACCTGTTTCGCTGGATTGCCCTGATCGGCGGAATGGGCGTCGCCGTCGCCACCGCCTACTTTCTCTTTTTCAACTAGTATCGAGCTACCCCGAGGCGACCTGCTCGGCGACCCAGCGGAGATAGTCCGGATTTCCCTCGTTTTTGTTTACGTTCAGCGTGATGATCTCCGGCACGTCATATGAATGAAGCTCCCGCAGGCGGGTGCACAATCGTTCGACTCCGGCTGAGGTGGTCTTGACGAGCAGCAGGGCCTCCTCGTCTTCTTGAAGTTTCCCTTCCCAGATATAAACGCTGGTCAGCTTGGGGATGATGTTGACGCAGGCGGCGAGCCGTTCCTCGACGAGGATTTTGGCCAACTGCTGTGCCGTGTCGCGGGTTGTCGTCGAAACCACCAAACGCATGGGTCCTCCTTTTTCGTCAAACTCAATTCCAGTGATGTTGTGCTGCAAACTCATTTAAAATCAACAGTCTTGACACGGGCGCCGACTTGTTTACTATGCAACCGGCGATGGGCGATTGACTCAGTGGTTAGAGTACCGTCTTCACACGGCGGGAGTCCCCAGTTCAAATCTGGGATCGCCCACTGGGGCCTTCAGGAAGCTGGAGGCCTTTTTTTATTGACTCACGTGCGCAAACTTTTTCAAATCAATTTCAATGAGTAATACGGCCAAACTACAGCCTGCCAAGTCGTTTGTCGCCCCGCCTGGGACGGCCGAGGAGCTCGCTGCAGCCCTGGAAGCCTCGACCGGAGAGAGGCGAGCGGTCGATCCGAAAGACCCGCTCAATGGGGAGCAGGTCAAACGGTTGCTCGATGATCTGTTGCTCGCTGCCCGACCCGATCGGGGTCTGGACGTGCTCGCTCGACAGGGTGTGCTCGCGGCAATTCTTCCCGAAGTCTCGGCATTGGTTGGCTTTGGCGAGGGGATTCGCCACAAGGACGTGTGGACCCACACCCAAAAAGTGATCTGTCGCACCCCGCCGAGACTCGACTTGCGCTGGGCGGCGCTGCTCCACGATATCGGCAAGGTCAGGACCCGACGGTTCGAGCCCGACGGTCAGGTGACCTTTTTGGGCCATCCGGAGGTGGGGGCCCGGATGTTCGAAAAGATCACCCGGCGACTCCCCTTTGACGAGAATTCCACTGACCGCATTCGCTTTCTGGTGGCGGCCCACCTTCGGGCAGCGGCCTACTCGGATGATTGGACCGATTCGGCGGTACGCCGGTTCGGCCGGGACGCCGGCGATCGTCTGGACGATCTGCTCGACCTGTCCCGCGCCGATATCACCTCGAAACACATGGATAAGGTGCGCCGCGGGCTCCGCCAGATCGATCTGCTGGAGCTGCGGGTGGCGCACATCAAGATGCTCGATGAAAAACCCGCTCCCCTGCCCAAGGGGCTGGGCTTGGCGATTTGCGAACACTGCGGCATCTCCCCGGGACCGGGCTTGGGACAAATTATGAAACGGTTGACCGGTGAGGTCGAGGCGGAACAGCTGTTGGCCCAGCAGCCGTTCGAGTACTACCTCGCCGCCCTGGACGACCACCCGTCCTGGCTGCCGGAGGGGCAGAAGGGAAGACCCGATGAACAGAGATGAAGCCTATAACTTGGTATTCGACCGCCTGGGAGACTCGCCGACGATGGCCCATTGCCTGGCGTGCGAGGCCTGTATGCGCGCCCTGGCCGACCGCTTCGGCGAAGACGCGGCGATGTGGGGACTCAGTGGATTGGTCCACGATATCGACCTGGACGAATGCCACTCGGACATGGAGCGGCATGCGCTGGTGGGCGCCGAAATTCTCAACTCCCACGGGGCTGACGATGCGGTGGTCCAGGCGGTGCTCGGTCACAACAACAAGGCCGAACGCACCTCGCGCATGGCCAAGGCGCTGTGGGTTGTCGATCCGACGACCGGATTCATCACCGCTGCCGCACTGATTCGTCCCTCCCGCAGCACCAGCGACCTGACGATCAAAAGCATCAAAAAACGCATGAAGGACAAACGATTCGCCGCGGCGGTCAACCGGGATCAGATTCGCGCGTGTGAAAAAGAGCTCGGCATCGAGCTCAACGAATTCCTGCAGATTTGCCTGCAGGCGATGGACGGTATTCGCGACCAGCTCAAACTCGGGATCGCCCAGGAATAGGAACGCGCCATGCAAACACGAACAACAGCGAGATGGGGATTGGGGTTGATCTGGGCCTGTGGCGTGCTGGGGTGCGCGACGGCCGCCCCGACGCCGGAAAAACCGGTACCGACCGACGAGGTTCCGCCCGAGGTTCAAGGGGCGCCGGACCAGTACACCGTTGCAGTGGCCCAGCTGGCGCAAGACGTCGGGCATCGGACGTGGTACCACTTGAGCAAGCGATTGCGCCAGATCGAGGGGGTTGAAGTGGTCAAGGCAAAGACCTTGATCGAAGCGGACGGGCCCGCCGGGACTGAGGCGGCCCAGGCATTTCTGCGGCGATGTGCCGATGTCGAAGCGGTGGTCTACGGGCGTATCGATGAGCGCGACGGCCAATCGACGCCGGTGCTGTTCTGGACCCCGTTGCGGTCTGCCGAACCGGCCCTGCTCGATAATTTCGCGCTGGCCGACCTCGCTCTGCCCGAGCGGGAGGTGGAGCAACTCGGCAGACTGTTCGACGCTTTGGTGCTGTCGAGCGCACGAGTTTACTACAAAGACGAATCGTCACAGTTGACCCGAGCACTGATGGAGGCGATCGAAACCTTGGGGCAATTCGCCCGGTCGGATGATTTCTTGAACAGTTGGTCATCGCTGAGCCGCGGTCGCTTGCGACGAATCTTTGCCGATATTCTGCAGGTGCACATAAGCCCCCAAGACCACCAGGAGCTGTTCGAATTCGGCGTGGAACAGTACCAATACGCGGTGGACGATTTTACCGGCGCCAACGCTCCGCTGGAGCTCGGGCGGATCCAGTTCGGCTTGGGGACAGCCCTGCAAAAGTTGGATTTGGTCGAACCGAGCCTGATTGGCTTGTCCGACTCGCGAGAGGCCTTCGAGGCGGCCCTCGAGCAGTTCACTCGCGACAACGGCGGATTGATCTGCTCCATGAAGCGTTGAAATCGTATGAGCAATCATTGACCGAGTACACGCAACAACGCGTGCCCAATCGATTCGCCAAGATTCAATTCAACATGGCCAACGTGCTGTCGAACATCGGTTTGAACACCAGGGATCCGGGCTCCTTGGAGCGGGCAAACGAGGCCTATCGGAAAGCACTCGAGGTGTACACCCTCGAGGACCAGCCCAAGAAATGGGCGCTAGCCAATTTCAATCTCGCCGCCGGATTGATGAACCTGGGGATGCGGCAGGGCAAACCGGGCCCCATGGAACAGGCGATCGCCGCCTACCGGGAAACCCTGCGGGCCTATTCGGTCAAGTTCACCCCAGCCGACTGGGCGCGAACCCAAAACGCGTTGGGCTCTGCGCTTATGACTCTGGGTAGCGGTAAGTCGGATCCGGCATTGCTGCAGCAGGCGATCGAGGCGTTCGATCAAGCCGTCGGCGCCACCGACCGGCAACAGGCACCGGCCCTGTGGTCGATGGCCGTATTCAATCTCGCCGATGCGCGAGCCAAATTGGGGGAGTTGAGCAACGACGTCGATGTGTTGAAACAGGCGGTGCGGAGCTATCGGCAGGCCCTCGAAGTGCGCACCAAAAAAGCCGCACCGCTGGCGTTTAGCACAACCCAGTACCAGTTGGGCAACGTGCTGCTCAACCTGGGGGTAAAGGAGACCGGTGTCGAGACACTCAATAGCGCCGTCACCGCCTATGGCGAAGCACTGGAGGTCCTTCCCCGAGAGCGCAATCCCCGTCTGTGGGCCGAGATCCAATACGGCGTGGGCAATGCCCTGTCGATTATCGGCAACCGGGAGACCGGGGTCGACGCCTTGGAGAAGTCGGTGCAGGCCTACCGGGATTCATTGGAGGAGTGCACCCGGGATCGGGACCCGCTCAAGTGGGCCCAGATTCAACTCAGCCTGGGCAGCGCCTTGCGCTTTTTAGGGGAGCGGCAACCCAAACGGCGACAACGGGCCACCGTGTGTGAGGGGTTGGCCGCGCATCTATTGTCTTGGGAGGTCTACCGCACCAGCAATCAGTTCTACGCCTTGGGTGCGCTGACCGGTATTCTCAAGGAGCTCAAAATGCTCAACAATCCCAAGCGCCCCCCCTGCAAAGCGGTGCGCCGGGATTTGTGGAAGCAATACAAAGAGATGATCGAAAAGAACCGCAAGCAAAAGCTCGAGCTCGAAGCGGCGGCCAAGAAGAAAGCTGCATCGCCGCCGACTGAGCAGCCGACCGGAGCTAGTAAATCAGCCGCAGCGGCACCGGAGTAAACATCAGGATGAACAGCACCAGGCAGAGGATGCCCACTGCACGGTGCCGCCAAGAGATCTCCTCGTCGTCCGTGGGGGGATGACCCAGTCCCCGCCGACGGGTGAGCACCAGCAGCAGAAAGCCCAAGAAGAACCAGTTCATCCCCGCCATGACGTGTTGAGCCATCGTCTCCCCGGTGTAGCCCCGTTCCAAGCCGGATGACAGTTGCATCAGGACAATACAGGCCCCCAGCGCGAACAGACCGGCCAGAACCAGGCGCGAGACCAGGTGGTGATGGCGCCCGGCCATGGCGTAAACGATGTGCCCCCCGTCGAGCTGGCTGATCGGGATCAGATTCAGCATGGTCACCAGCAGACCGGCCCAACCGGCCTTGGCCATCGGGCTGAGCACCACGTCCTGACCGTAGGGAATATCGCCACAGGCCAATTGCTTCATCCAGAGGTAGAGGATGGAGTTGCCTTCGAAATGTCCCAGCTCGGGGACCGGTTCGACAGGGGATTGGGTCAGGCCGATGTACAACACCGGCAGGGCGACAGCGAGTCCGGCGAGGGGGCCGGCAGCACCGATCTCCATCAGGGCGTTGCGCGACCGAATCCGGCCCTTCATCACGATCACCGCGCCGAAGGTCCCGAAGATGCCGAGAAACGGCGGTGCGGGAATGAAGTAGGGCAGCGACGCGGGAACCCGATTGATCCGCGCCATCACGTAGTGACCCGCTTCGTGGCAGAACAGGATCCCCATGATCGACGCCATGTAGAGCACCCCGTTGGTTATCGCCTCCCCCCAGGAGGAGCCCCCGGTGGTGCCCACGACGAACGTGCTGAACAGGGTCAGGACAAAGAGGAAATGGTTGAACCACGGTGGCAGGGTGCTGCGTGGTCTGCGCTGGGGAAGGGGCGGCGGCGGGTCAGTCATGCACGGTCTCTTTGAGGGCGTCGCGCAGCGCGTCGAGCGCGGTGGACAAGGTAGCATCCACTTCGATCCGGTCGGCGCGAACCCGGCATCCCCCCTGCCCGACGGCGGGGTCATCGACCACCTCAATCCGTTGATCCCGAGCGAGTGCAGCGATGTCCAAACGCTTCCGATCGTCGGGGTGCACGAAGAGTGTGGCCGGTCTTACGTCAGGAACGGTATTCAATGCCTGAGCATATGTCGATTCGAGGATCTGGGGGTCCAGCGCGACAGCCCGGCCCACGATGCGACGGGTCAGCTCCAGGGCGAGCTCGATGAGTTGATCGCGGGCCCGGTGCCTGAGGTCGGCAATGGACCGTTGGGTCTCCAGCAGCTCGGCCGCTATTCGGTTCTTCTCCGGGCTGATGCTCGGCGGTCGCGAGGCGAGCTGGTCGGACTTGATCACCTTACCCATCGTTCGCCTCCTTTCTGAGCAACAGTTTGATCCGGGCCCGCACCTTGGTCGGCTGTCCCGGGCCGGAGTTGACCTGGGCCAAACAGCCCATCCTCAAGAAGAGCTCCCGATCCTCACTGCTCTCCAACCGTTCGGCCACGGCTTGGCGCGTATCCAGGCTGCGACTGAAGGCCACCGCCAAACCGGCCAATCCCCGCTCCCGCCCCTTCACCTCTTTTTGCGATGAACCGAGGGCCGGTGCAATCAGTTGATCATCCAGTTCAGCCCCGATTTTTTCCAATATATCGGGTACCCGTCCCAGCGGCGCGATCCAGGACGGGGCCGCAGTGGCCGGCCGTTGGTCCATCGCTGCGCGCAACGCCAGTTCGAGGGCGTGCGGATCCGGTTCCTGATCCAACACGAAGAGCAACTCTTCGGCCGCTGCCTTCAACTGTCCGGAGAGGCCGTACCAGGGGCCTTGGCCGGCCCGCTGACCGCGGGATTTGGCGAGGGCGGCGAGGGCCAAGGGTTGACCCCCTCGGGCCAATAGGCGCCCGATCACCTCCTGTAGCGTCGGTTGCTCTTCGGCGTGATCCGTCATACCGAGGAGATAGCACAGCCTGACGCAATGCCCAAGACCGCGCCCGGCAAAAACAGGTGGCTCCCCGTAGAACCGTTGACACGGTACCGGGCGATGCCTACGTTTTGCTTTCAGTCACCCAACGCGCCAACCAGAAGGGGGACAAAAATGGCAAAAGTAGCCGAAAATATTACTGAATTGGTGGGGAATACCCCGCTGTTGCAGCTCAATCGGATAGCGGAAAACATCGGGGCTCGAGTCCTGGTGAAACTCGAATCGCTCAACCCCTGTGCCAGCGTGAAAGACCGCATCGGGTTGAACATGATCGAAGCGGCCGAACGGGACGGCTTGATCAAAAAGGATACAGTTCTGGTGGAGCCTACCAGCGGCAATACGGGGATCGCCCTGGCGTTTGTCTGTGCATCGCGGGGGTATCGGTTGATCCTCACCATGCCCGATACGATGAGCATCGAGCGACGCAAGTTGCTCAAGACCCTCGGGGCACAGCTGGTGCTCACCCCGGGATCCGAGGGGATGAAGGGGGCGATCAATAAGGCTCAGGCGATGGTGGATGACGATCCCCGCTGCATCATGTTGCAGCAATTCGCCAACCCGGCCAATCCGGAGATCCATCGCCGAACGACGGCCGAGGAGATCTGGCGCGACACCGAAGGAGAGGTGGATATCCTGGTGTCCGGTGTCGGTACCGGGGGCACGATCACCGGGGTCAGCGAGGTGATCAAGCAGCGAAAATCCTCGTTCCGAGCCATCGCCGTCGAGCCGGTGGATTCGCCGGTGTTGTCCGGCGGTGACCCCGGACCGCACAAAATCCAAGGCATCGGCGCGGGATTCGTCCCCGAGGTGATGCGCCTCGATCTGGTGGATGAAATTATCAAGGTCACCCACGAGGATGCCGGCGCCACTTCCCGTCGGTTGGCTCGGGAGGAGGGCATTTTGGTCGGCATTTCAGCGGGGGCCAATGTCTTTGCCGCCCTCGAGGTGGCCCGCCGACCGGAGAACAAGGGCAGGACCATCGTAACCATCATCTGCGATACGGGAGAGCGGTATCTGAGCACCTGGCTCTTCGAAGATCCGGAACAGGTGAGCAATGGCTAAACCGATCTCCCCCGGTGATGCCATCGGACCGGCCGGCAAACCCCTCCCGAATCCGGTTGACACCATCGATAATCTACCGGCCATTGTCGACGCCCTGTGTGATCCGGACAACGAGGATTGCAGAGCAGTTCTGCGCGGCCCCCGCCAGGAAGCACTGCCGTCGCGAGACGTGATCGTCGACATTATCGAGTCGCTGCGGTCGGTGCTCTTCCCGGGATATTTCGGTACGGCCGAGCTCACCGCGCAGAGCGCCCGATTTCACGTGGGTTCGACGCTCGATCGGGTGCGCCGGACGCTCAAAGTACAGGTCTTGCGCGGGCTCTGTTTCAACTGTGTCTACGAGACCGCCGATCGATGTCCGGATTGTGACGCCCGCGCCAGCCGAATTACGCAGGCGTTCCTGGCCCGTCTGCCCGCGATTCAGTTACACCTGTCCCGCGATTTGGCTGCGGCCTACGAAGGGGATCCGGCGGCGACCAGCCCGGATGAAGCGGTGTTCTGCTATCCCGGCATCCAGGCGATCACCAGCTATCGGCTGGCCCACGAGCTGTTCGCCCTGGACGTGCCGCTGATTCCGCGCATCATCACCGAGCACGCCCACAGCATCACCGGCATCGATATCCACCCCCGGGCCACCATCGGCGAGGGGTTCTTCATCGACCACGGCACCGGTGTGGTGATCGGGGCGACCTGTGAAATCGGCAATCGGGTGCGCATCTACCAGGGAGTGACCCTGGGCGCCAAGCGAATCCCCAGCGGGCAAAACGGCAAGCCGGTCAAGGGCATCCTGCGTCATCCCATCGTAGAAGACGATGTGATCATCTACTCCGGGGCGACCATCCTGGGCAGGGTCACGATCGGACAGGGGTCGGTGATCGGGGGCAATGTCTGGCTGACCCACAGCGTACCCCCGAGGAGTCGCATCACCCAAGCGCAAGTCAGGCAAGATCAATTCGAACAGGGCGGGGGAATTTAGTCTCTAGGGCTGAAAACATGGGGCGAACGGGACTACGACTCTGATCAGGCGACTTCGTCGGGGGTTGCGGAACGCAGTGGGGCGGCAGCTGTGGATTGATTGGACACGGTGATCTCGGCGCGTTGGATTGCGGCGAGGTTGCTCTCGGCAGAGGGACTCATGGAGATGATCTGCAACCGGGGAAACAGCGCCTTCAGGTGTTCCACGAGCCCGAATTGGGGATCGCTTGGTTTGGGTAGGTCGGTGATCAGCAGGTCCACGCTCGGCCCATCCGGTTGGCGGAGCACATCTATCGCCTCATTGATGCTCGAGCGCACCAGACAGCGCGAGCCGTGCAAGAAGAACCCTTCCGTCACCAACTCCAGGTATTCCAACTGGCGATCGACGATCACTGTGGTCGATCCCTGCCAAGGGTGCTCCAGCTGAACCGGTATTCGATCGATTTGTACCATTTTACCCCCGCTGTATTTTTCTCAGGCTGTAATCGGTAATAGCGGACAGAACGATCAAAACCTTAGTTCAGCATAAAAAAACAATGATTTTATAATTCACCGCTCAACGCGTTCGCCATTGCGATCACCAGGAGAACACTTCGGGCAGGACCGAAGAGGCAGCGAGCAGGGGCACATCGTTGGGGGCGAAGATGCGCTTGACGTCGAAGCGGTTTTTGATCTGCCACCGGTTGACCCCGGTATTGAAGGAGAAACCCAACTCGTAACCGCATTCTTCAGCCAGCCGCTGGGTTTGGGGGGTGAAATGTCGATACCCGCCCACCGGATACGCCATTGTGCGCACCGGGTATTCAGTGCGACTCTCGATCTCGCGCTTGGATCGGGTGAGCTCTTCTCGCTGCTCCTCTTTGCTGAGGGTGGAGAGGACCCGATGGGTGTGGGTATGGCCGCCGATGGCCACGTTGTTTTGGGCCACCTCGCGAATTTGTTCCCAGGTCATCAGCTCTTCACTCTGGAGCTGCTGGTCCGGCAGATCCACTTCGCACGCAGCGGCCAACCGGGACACCAAATCCCGTGTTTTCTCTTCGGATTCGGTGGACATTCTGTTCTGCAAAAACCGGATCGTCTCCAGGGGATCGGATTTTGGCTTCAACTCCTGCCCGTCGAACTCGATGTGGGGCTTGGCGGTTCGCTTGATCAAATAGGCGATCAGATCCCACCAGCCCAGACGACGGGTTTCGATCTGCTCTGAGGGGATGAAGAAAATCGCCGGGATGTGTAGTCGGCGCAGGATTGGATAGGCCAAGGTGAAGTTGTCCCTGTAGCCGTCGTCGAAAGTGATCGCCACCGACGGTCTGGAGGGCAACCGGTCAGCCCCGGCCGCGCGAATCAGCTCCTCCTGGCTGAGGATGTCGAAGCGCTCGGCCAGCCAGCCGACCTGCTCGGCGAACCGGCTCACGGTCGGGCCGAACACATCGTCGTCGAAATCGCTGACAAATGACGGATCATCAGGCCGGATGCGGTGGTAGTTGAAGACGACGAGCGTATGTCGGACCAGTCGGTGGGCCGCATCAAAGGCGTGAAACCGAAACAGGGTTTTGGCGACGAGCTTCTTTTTGCCTTTGATCATCATCCGCGTTCACTCAATACCCCCAGCAGGGGGCTCAACCACTTGCGTTTTGCTCGTCCCGCCAGGGAGCGGTAGAGCTCGACGTACCGTTTGACCATCGCATCTTGCGAATACTGTTCGACGACCAGTTGACGCGCCCGTTCTCCCTGATCGCGCAGGAATAGGTCGTCGCCGGCCATTCGCTGCAGCGCCAGGGTCATTGCAGGGGGATCCTGCGGGGGAACAGTCAGCCCCCCGCCATGAGCCAGCAGATCGGGAATACCGCCGACACCGGTGGCCACAACCGGAAGGCCGAAAGCCATTCCCTCCAACAATGCCAAGGGCAATCCCTCCCGGGTGCTCGACAAAGAGATCACATCCATGGCCGGAAGGATCTCGTCGATGTCTGAGCGAAGACCGGTCAGGCGGACCGCCGGGCCGACGGCCAACTCGTGGACCAGCTGTTCCAACGCACCCCGTTCGGCACCGTCGCCGATGATCACCAACTTGGCATGGGAAGCGGTGTGGTACAGTCCGGCGAATCCGCG
>JANQET010000454.1 GCA_028278265.1 Myxococcota bacterium | reverse complement strand
GCACTGTTTGGGCGCCGCTTTTTTGGGGAGCTTGCGTTTGTTGCGTTCCCGGTAGTATCGGGTGACCCAGCCGTGCAACGGACCGCGGCGCAGCAACCGGGGCGGCTTTTTTCGATGTCGGTTGCGCGGGGTCACCGGATCCTCCTGATCGCTCGGGCGCGCGCACTGCGGGCCCGTGGATTGGCATTGACCTCGGCTGCCGTAGCGCGGACCGAGCGGCGGCTCACGTAGGCGGCGCGGGGTGGTGGGCAGGTACACACCGGCATCCCCGGGGGGCAGATGCAGGGGTCGACCAGCTCGGCAAATCGCCGTTTGACCAGGCGATCCTCGGCGGAATGAAAGGAGATCACCACCGCGGTGCCGCCGATGGCCAGGGGTTCGGGCAACAGTTCGAGCAGGGTGGCGATTTGATCGAGCTCACCGTTGACCGCGATGCGGACCGCTTGAAAGGTGCGGGTGGCCGGATCGACCCCGCCCCGTTTTCGCGAACCGAGGACTTTTTTGATCGCCACCGCCAGGTCAGAGGTCGTGTTGAGTTGTCCCGAGGCCTCCAGATTTTTGATCGAGCGGGCGATTTTCCGGGCAAAGCGTTCTCCGCCGAAGCGGTGGATCAGATCAGTGAGCTCGTCCTCGGATACCCGGTGGAGTAAAGTGGCGGCCGATTCGCCGTCAGTGGGATCCATTCGCATGTCCAGCGGTCCGGCTCGCATGAACGAAAAACCGCGTTCAGCCACGTCCAGTTGGTGGGAGGAGACGCCGAGATCGACCAACAGCCCGTCCAGCTTGCCGACGTCGGCTCGAGCCAGCAGGGAGTCGAGTTGCGCGAATTCGCCGTGAAAGATGGAGACCCGATCGCCGAACGGGGCGAGTCGGGTCTGGGCCGCGGCAACCGCCTGGGGGTCGCGATCGATGCCCACCAATCGGCCATCCGGGCTGCTGTGATGGAGAATCTCCCGAGCATGTCCTCCCCCGCCCACTGTGGCGTCACAATAGGTGCCCCCCGGTTGGGGAGCGAGCAGCTGGAGCACTTCGTCTACGAGAACCGGTTTGTGTTCGAAAGTCGTTTCCATCAGTCGATTTTCGTCTTCATTACAGACCCAGATCGGCCAGTGCCTGGCCCAAACTCTGGGTTTTTTCCTGTGCTGTGGAAAACGCCTCGCTCCAGCGTCCCTCGGCCCACAGCTCGATATAGGAGACCATGCCGCACCAGACGACGTTTTTCGCGATACCGCCGTAGGTTCGCAGCGCCGAGGGCAGCAGGATGCGCCCGTGGCCGTCCACCGGACATTCCATTGCGCTGCCCACGTAAAAGCGTTTGATTTGAATGACATTGGGGTCAAAGCTCGGCAGACCTGCCAGTTTTTCTTCGAACCGGCGCCAACCGCTGTAGGGATAGGCCACCAGGCAGGGTTCGAGGGCGGTGGTGATCACCATTTTGCCGTCGTCGGCCGCGGCCAAAACGTCCCGGAAGCGGGAGGGCAGACTGGTGCGCCCCTTGGCATCCATCGTCGTCTCGTATCGGCCTCGAAACATTATTGGCTCGCGTTTCCCACTTTTTCCCACTGGCTACCCTGTAAAGATATCCACATGAAAAGAGGGTTGTCAACTTTTGTAGTGACCTCGGGTTGTTTTGGTGCTTGTGGCGACTTCCATTTTTTTAATATCTAGTGCATATTTGCTATTAAGTTTATAAATACTAAAAAAATAAAAATTTGTTTTTATGGCAAGAAACAAACAGTTTTGACCGGGCGATTTGCGATAAATAAATCCACGGCCCAGCCGTATCTAATGAGAGGGGACATCGTTCTTGGGGAGAGCAAAAAGGCATTGGTATCGAAGCGTGGCGAGGTTAAAAAAAGCGGAAATTTCAAGTTTGCGCAATTTGTTTCGATAACATGTCTTGTGGTAATGTTTTAGACCTTTGGAGGTAAGTGCATGTACGACTCGATCCCCCCTCCCAGTCGGTTCGGAGGGAACAAAACGCTGGTCTTCTTAGTGGTTGGAGGACTCGTCTTTCTCGTTGCAACTGGCGTTATCGTCTATCAACGACGGAGTAAGCCAGTGCAGAAACCCAAAACCCAGGTCGCCGCTGTTGTGCCGACCCCCACGGTGCAGGCCCCATTGGTCATGGCCCAACCCTCACGCCCCATCGCCACGGAAGAGGCGCCCAAAGCCGAACCCGAAGAGGAATCCAAAAGTCCGGCGAAGAGCGGAAAACGGCGCGGTACCCGGTCACCGAAATCCGAAAAGATGGGCACCATCGACGCGGCCGAGGTGAACAAGTTTCTCAAGGCGAGATTCTCGCAGGTCAAGCTGTGCTATGAGCGCCGCCTGAAGGTCAATCCGCTGCTCGAGGGCAAGCTCGATCTGAACATCAACGTGGCCACCTCGGGTCGGGTGACCGCTGTGGGCGTGAATCGAGATACGATGCGAGATGTCGCCATGCTCCAGTGTGTCAAGAAGACGGTACGTCGTTGGTCGTTCCCCAAACCCCAAGGGGGACGGGTCGTGATCGGCAAAACGTTTACATTCAAGAAAAAGAGCTGAGTACCAAACGCTCGCATCTCGCGCTCTCGAATCCGGTTCCCTCCGGTCCATTGCACTCTTTCCCAGAGTGCGGCATGATCCCACACTGAAGACTGGGCTTTGTCTCCTTGATCCGGACCGAGTCAGGTGTTTAATGGGAGGTGGCGATGTATCACAGGTCGAGAGCAACCATAGCTCCATACGTATTGGTAATTCTCATCGGCGCACCCGGATGTGGTGGGATGTTCGAAAAGCAGATCCCCAAAGAAGATCTCGACGGAATATCGGGATCTTCGGAGCCGGGGCTCAGGTTCGCCGATTTGAAGATGCTGCGGGAGGCGACCAATGACAGCTCCCTGCTGTTCATGGTCGATGCCGGTGGTGCCAAGTCATCCACGACCTGCTTCGAGCCGTTGGTTCAGCCGAAGGTCAAACCGGTCGAAAGCCCCAAAATCCTCGGACATCTCCAGCAGCAGGACGCCACCTTGCAGCGGGCGATTCTCACCTGGATGGCCAAAGTGTTGCTCAGCGAAGCGTCAGCCGGTCCCAATTGGGCGGCCAAGTACGCCGAGCCGGTGGTCAGCTTTGCCCGCCCCGAGGAGATTAGAATGTCCGCGGATCAACCGTGTATCACCACCGAACGCCGATCGATGCCTGCTGATGCAGCACCGGTCATTGCCCTGTTCGGTGTCAAAGAGGTGCGACTCAAAAGCAACGCGCCGATTCCGCGGGATCGGATCGACGCGATGCGCGAGGTGGCGTCGGCCGAATTCATTCTCTTCGAGCAGATGGAGCTCTATCGTCCGGCCCAGCATCCGGACGGTCGGCCCAAGAAGGGGACCGACGGGCGACCGATATACGTCGGACCGGCGGGCCAAAACTTTCCCGAGTCCAAGCTGCCACCGCTGGAGCAGCGGCCCGTGTTTCAGATTCGCTTGATCTTCGAGAACGGACCCCTCTACCTGGCCTACGGCACGATGACGACCGATGTATGGGCCCGGGAGTTCGATGACGACACCTGCAACCTCCATCTAGTATTTGATGATGTGTCCCCCCGGCCGCCGGACTGTGAGGCGCTGAAACAGGTCGGCCTGGGCGTGCTGCGCTCCACCGATGCGGACCAGGTGATCGTGCGCGTGGCCACGGCCGAAGGAACCGCGAGGAAAAAAATGGCCTTCGGACAAACCGAAATGATCCAGGCCGGCAGCCGGGTGCTGGTCTGGGTCACCCCTCAGAAACTGGAAGAAGGGGCCTATCTGAAACTCAACAGCCTCACCCTCCCCACCGCACCGGGCGCCCCGGTGATCCCCCCCTCAGTGTTCGAGTCGCCATAAGCGCCGGGCTTGTCGAATCCATTGGACAGGGTGGTGATCGTGTTCATTCGGTATCAGGAGAGTCCTACAACCTTTCCGTCTGCGGTGATGTCGATGCCCAGGTAGGCCGGTTTTTTGGGTAGGCCGGGCATGCGGAGGATGTCGCCCGTCAGGGGGACGATGAAGCCGGCGCCCGCTGCGATTTCGATTGCCCTCACGGTGACGATGAAGTGCTCGGGGCGGCCGAGTAGCTCGGGATTGTCCGAGAGGGATTTCGGGGTTTTGGCCATGCAGACCGCCAGCTTGTCGTAGCCCAGCTTGTAGACGGTCTTCAAATCGCGGGCGCCTTCGCTGGTGTAGTCCACGTGCTCGGCGCCGTAGATCTCCCGGGCGATGCGTTCGATTTTGTCCTCGGGTTTCCAACCAGCTTGGTACAGCGGTTTGAGTGGCAATTGACGGCCTTCACGGGTCTGCTCGACCACCGCTTGGGCCAGCTCTTTGCCCCCTTCTCCTCCCCGGGCGTGAATATCGGCCACTGCCGCGCGCACGCCCAACTCGGCGCATCGCTTTAAAATGATGTCGATCTCTTCGGTCTCATCGCTGGCAAAACGGTTGATCCCCACTACCACCGGGACGTCGAACTTGGCGATGTTCTCGATGTGTTTCTC
>JANQET010000438.1 GCA_028278265.1 Myxococcota bacterium | reverse complement strand
ATCGATCTCAATACGGATGGTTTCCATCTGAACATCGTGGCCAGGACCGCGGGCAATGTGAAGAGCGTGGTGTTCGGCTTGGACAACAATACCGATTTCCACACCGAAAATTTTCGCCCCTTTGCCCTGGCCGGAGACTACTTTGGCGACCTGAGACCGTGGACACCGGAGCCCGGCGCCCTCCGCGTCAGCGCGACCCCCTATACCAAGCACTACGGCAAAGGGGATGCCGGTACCAATCTCGAAATCGAAGTCACCGTAGTGGAGTAGTCAGGGGCAGGCCCCAGTGCCTGCCCTCCCTGAGTTGAAACCCCTACCCTTCCCGTACCAAAAAGCAACATCTCGATGCCTGACCAGAAGCAACGCCGATGCTCGATTTCACGGGTAGCCGCTTCACGGGTAGCCGCTTCACGGGTAGCCGCTTCACGGGTAGCCGCGAGGGCTACCCCTACACGTATTCTTTTGAAATTGTTGAAGGGGCAATCCCCTGTGGTTGCCCCTTCAAGAGGGCACAAGAAATTTCGCTGATTGCTTTTGGTCAGGGATCAATCTCTATCTCTGCATTGCTGCGTTAAACAGGACACCACCCCGAGTGACCTATTGAGGGGGCTGTCCTGGGCGGCCGGGCCAGGCGTTGGGCAGTTCACTGAGCGTGAACGGCTTGAGATCCCGCGCCGGATTCGCTTTTATCGAAACATTGTCCTGCTTGGTCGCCCAGTGGAGCATCATCCGCAGATAAGTTAAATGAAGGTTTTTCTTGGCCAGTCGCATGTCCAGCATCTTCACGCTTTCCCGCATCTTCACCAGCGTATCGGTGGTTATTTCGTCGAGCACGGTCGCTTGATCGATCAGCGGTCCGGGGGATTCCCGACTGCATAAAAAATCTATCGTTTCACGCAGCTCTTTTTGGGTTCCCTCGGCTCGGCCCGAATAGGTTTTGCTGAATCGAAGGATCAAATCGCCGAATGTGACCGACTCGGCCGGCCGGGTGGAAATCACCGATTCGGTTGCAACGGTGGGTTGAACCGGGGGTTGAACCGGGTGGTCAGTTGCTCGCCCGATGGATTTCGCCGGGTCGGATGGAGGCGTGGGTCGCTGAGGGGAGTCCTGCAGTTCATCCAATAGGTCCAACCGGGTGGCGCGATCCACCAACAGAAATCGCAACAAGCCGGTGAGTGATTTTTTTTCTTGTTTGGCCAGCCCGTCGAGGAGCTGACGTTCCTTGAGGGTCAGGCGAAAGGTGACGGTGTGGCTGGCTCGCTCTTCTGGTTTTTTGTAGTTCGCCATAGCGTAATAACAGTTTGGCGTTTATAGCACAGAAACTAAAATGTGAATACGGCTTAGAACTCGGTCGACGTTCTAAACAAAATTCGGAAATATTTCCGACGATTTAAAAATCATAAACTTGTTTTAATTGTTATTAAATCCAAACTGGTAGGTTATGTTATTTTCAGTAAATTTCATAAAAAGTGAATGATGTGGCGTGGACTGACAAAATCTGTGCTTGCGCCGTCTGCGATTAACCACTAACGTTGGTATCAGTCTTTTTAAACGATCTTGAACAAAGAACAACAAATGACGTGGACGAATGACGAAGTGGCGTTACATTTTTTAGTATACGAATTAGAGTTACAGTCATCCAAAGAGAACCTGTTAGAGAGCTGAAATTGAGCGACATCAACTCGACGTTAAACAGCGAAACGACTATTCGAATCGATTCCAAGCGGCTCATTATGGGGCCCAAGGTCTCTGTGCGCCTGTTATACGAGGGTGAGCGCGGTGTGGTTCAGGAACCGGAGCAGGAGATCGAGTCCAAACCGGTGATCATCGGCAGAATCGTCGGTGATGACGGTATCCGGTTATCGGATCCCAGCGTCTCCAGACAGCACGCCCGGCTATGGCGTCCCCCAGGGGCCGAAGAGGTGGCCCTGGAGGACATGAGCACCAACGGCACCTTCGTCAACGGTCAGCGCCTGGGAACGGCAATCCTCAAAGACGGAGACATCATTCGGGTGGGCAATTCGTTCTTGCTCATTCGCATCGTCGCCACGGATGAAGAAGACTTCGAGATCGACGAAATTGTCGGTGACGCACCGGGGATGATGCGGCTGCGTTCCACTATCGCCATGGTGGCCCCGACCCTGGCCACCGTGTTGGTCATCGGGGAGAGCGGCACCGGTAAAGAGCTCGTCGCAGCGGCGGTCCATCGGTTGAGCAAGCGCCCCGGTCCATTTGTGCCGGTCAATTGCGCGGCGATCCCCGCCACCCTGGCTGAGAGTCAGCTCTTCGGACACGTGGCCGGGTCGTTCACCGGCGCCCAACGGGACCACACCGGATTCTTCCGCATGGCCAAATCCGGTACCCTCTTTCTCGATGAGGTGGGCGAGCTGCCGATGGAGATCCAGCCCAAATTGCTGCGGGTGCTCGAGGATCGTGCGGTGACGCCGGTGGGCAGCGTCAATTCGATCCCGCTCGACATTCGCATCGTTGCAGCGACCAACATCGACCTGGAGGAAGCGGCGAGCAATAAACGCTTTCGAGGCGATCTCTACGCGCGGTTGGCCGAATTGACCATCCATCCGCCGCCTCTGCGGGATCGGCGGGAGGACATTCTCACCCTGTTCGAACACGGGTTCGGGCGACAACTCCCCCAACTCTCCCCCAATTTGGTCGAGATGCTGCTGCTGCACACCTGGCCTTACAATGTACGGGAGTTGTTCAAAGTTGCCGTGGGCTGTCGCATCCAGGCAGGCAACGCGGCGTGTATCGAAACGACCCACCTGCAACACCGGCTGCGACCGCTGGTGGCCTCCTCGCCGCCGCCGCCAAACGCCAATCGATTGAATGTGGCGGCCACCAAGAACGATCGCTACACCCCCACTGCGGCGCACGATGTCCCGGAAAACCTACCGCCCCTCACCAAAAAAGCCAAAGAACCGATCCCCCAAAAAGAGGAGGTCGAGCAGGCGCTGATCGCGAGCAAGGGCAACATCTCTCAGCTCAGTCGCGATTTGGGCCGTTCCCGACGACAAATCTACCGCTACCTCAAGATGTACAAATTGGACTTCAGCAAGTACCGCGACTGACCCTAAACAAGCGAAATATGTTGCTGTAAGCGCCGAATTGCCCGGACGAGGGTGTGTGGGTTGCGGATGAACACTTCGGGCATGTCGGGGTGTGCGGCACATGTGCGTTTGGACAGATGCCCGTGCCCAACCCCCTGTGCACACCGATCAGTCCAACCAACCCCCAGTATTTTAGGCGAGATCTCGTTGGCAAGGTGCTTGCATAAGCCCTATGCAGAACAACGCAAGGGGGCAGCCATGAAAACCAATTATCTCGCAATCGTAATCAGCACCATCGCAATGGTAAGCACGTTGGCCTGTGACGAGCGAACCGCAGATATGGAAACAATGGAAGATGTCGAGGAGATGATCGAATCCCTCGAGTCCGATGACCAGGTCGGGTGCTATCACAAGTTCATCAAAGTCAAACACGTGCTCGCCAATTCCAGAAAATCAAATATCGGTGTCCTGTCGGTCGAAAACGACTCGCTGGAGAATCGGGCCAACATCGTGGCCTGGGAAGAGTCCGGCTGGGACTCCCAGAAATGGACGTTCTTCCAGTTGTGGAACGGCTATTGGATGATCGTCAATCAGAACAGTTACAAATGCCTGGAAGTGGCTGGGGGTTCCACTGCCGATGGGGCCAACATTCGCCAGAACCGTTGCCGTGGCTGGCGCAATCAGCAGTTCGAGGTCAAAATCGACGTTGACTATAATTTCGAAATTATCAACCGCAAGTCCCAAAAGTGCGTCACCGCGGAAGATGCTTCGGGCGGCAACGGCGAGAACATCAGCCAGCAAACCTGCATGGGCACCGAGAACCAAAAATGGGCCATGGGCAAATTAATCCGCGAAGACATCGAAGTTGTCGACCTGTGGCTCTACGATGCCGAGCAAAACACCAAATTGTTCCGCCTGGAAGATGGCATTGAAGTCAACCTGAGTGAAGTGGGTACCAAGCTGACCGTCGTCGCCGAGACCGAGGGCAAAGTGGGCAGCGTGGTCTTCTCCCTGGATTCGGTCAGCCCCTATCGCATCGAGAACTTCGCCCCCTACGCCATCAAAGGGGACAACTGGGGTGACTTCAAACCGTGGACCCCCTCCCTGGGCGCCCACACGGTGAAGGCCGCGCCGTTCTCCCGCCGCTACGGTCGCGGTCAGTTCGGAATGTCCAACAGCGTCCGCTTCGAAGTTACCCAGTAACCCTGTCCAGCAACTCCACCCTGTCCGACCGGACTGCTCCCCAATTCCCCAATATCCCACTACATCAGAGAAAAGAAGCTCGGCCTGGAAGCTCCAGCGCCGGGTCGAACAACTCCTACAATGCTACTTCATCGCCAGCTCTAGTTGACGTCTGGCCACGTTGATGCCGATGATTTGCACCTGCACCACGTCTCCGATGCGATGGGTCACGCCGGTGTGCTCCCCGCGCACAATGCCCGCTTCGGGTTGGACGTCGAAATAGTCCTCACCCAGGTCTTGTAAGCGCACGAGCCCGTCGACCATAAACTGCTGCAATTGGACGAAGACGCCGAACTCGATCACCCCGGTGATGGTCCCTTCGAAGGTCTCGCCCAGCTTGCCTTGGAGGTGCTGAAGGACGAGCACCTGTTTGAGCTCCAGCTCGGCAGTGGCAGCCGCTCGCTCAGTCTCGGTGCAATGGGTGGCCAGTTCGGCCAATGCCGTGACCGCTTTTTCGTTCGGGCGTTTGAGCTTCCCACGCAGGTGATCCCTGAGGCGGCGGTGCACCACCAGGTCCGGGTAGCGGCGAATGGGACTGGTGAAATGACAATAGTGGGCGCTGGCCAGGGCAAAGTGCCGTTCGATCTCGATCCCGTAGACCGCCTGTTGAAATGTGCGGAGAATCGCGATGTTGACCGCGTTGACATGGGGGGTCTGCTCGACCGCTTTGATCAGTTGTTGCAGATCGGCCATGGTCGGTTCGGCCGGCAGCTGGTAGCCGCAGGCGCGGACGAACTCGCCGAGCTGCTCATAACGGGCGGTGTCCGGCTGGGGATGGTTTCGCCGAATGATCGGGATCTTGAGCTCAGCAAACAGGGCGGCCACCGCTTCGTTGGCTTCGATCATGAACATCTCGATGATGGTGTGGGCGAAATTGTGGGTTGCCGGCTCGGCGCCTCTAATCCTGTGCTGCTCATCGAAAAGGAGATGAACCTCCCTCAGATCCAGGTGCAGCTGTCCCGCCTTGGTCCGCCTTCGGTCGATGGCCCGGGCCAGGGTCGCTGCCCGACGAACCAGGTTCACCACCAATTTATCGAATCCCCGGGTGCGCCGGTCCACGATCTGCTGGGCCTGATCATAGGTCAGCCGCTTGGCTGAGGTGATCACCGATTCGCTAAACCGGCGATCGAGCACTGCGCCCCGTTTGGAGTAGGTGATGAAAACACTCTTGGCCAATCGAGGTTCCCCCTCCTTGAGAGAACAAACCCCATTGGAGAGGATCTCCGGGAGCATCGGCACCACCCGTTTGGGAAAGTAAACGCTGGTCCCCCTGGCCCGCGCTTCCCGATCCAGCGCCCCCCCTTCGGGGACGAACGCGGCCACGTCGGCGATGTGAACCCCGAGGGTACGGGTGCCGTCCGGGTTGTCCACCAGGCTTATTGCGTCGTCAAAGTCCTTGGCATCGGGCGGATCGATTGTCACCACGAGCAGTTCGGTCAAGTCCTCCCGATGGGATTCGGTCCCCACCGCACCTTCTCCGTCGAACGCGTCCGCGACCCGTTTCGCCTCCTTGAGGGCGGCCTCGCCGAATCGGTCGGCAAATTCATATTGGCGGATTATCGCGACGGTTTCGTTGGCCAGCTCGCCCGAAGGCCCAATCAGCTCGACCACTGTGGCCGGGGGAATTTCCCGCTGATCCTCGATCTGTTTGAACTCGATGACCACTTTGTCACCGGGCAGCGCTTTTGCAGATGGCCGCTTGATCAGCTCCACCGGATCAGTCATTTTCTTACCGTCCGGATAGACGAGCCAGGTGTTGCCGCTCTGTTCCAGGGTTCCCACAAAACGACTCATCCCCCGTTCGAGAATCTCGATCACCTCACCGCTGAACGAGCTTTTCCCGTGGCGACGCCCCTGTTTGGTAATCCGAGCGACCACCAGATCGCCGGTGATCGCCCCGCGGTCGGCGCCGTGGGGAATGTACAGATCTTGTCCTGTGTCCGGTGTCTCGGGGATGACGAAACCGAATCCCCGTGGGTTGCTCTGATAGTGACCGACCACCTTGGAGGCGCGATCCGGCAGCATCAACGCATTCTTGGCCCCGCTGACCAGGCGACCGGTCTCGCGCATGGTTTTGACCGCCGAACGAAACTGTCGGTATTCATCGTCCGGCACGCCCATCAGTTGGGCGAGTCGGCGTCGTCGGATCGGTCCCGGATGGCGCTCAGCCAGAAAATGTTGAATTTTTTTTATGTACTTGTTGTTTTTCACTAAGGTTTACCTGTTGTATCTGAAATTGTTAGAGATATGATTCTGGGGTGTGTGACGTGTTGCGCTTTACCCTTAGCACGTCCCGACCTCTGCGGCCAGCAAAAAGTCCGCTCTGCCCACTGGTGACTGCCCTATTCAACGATTCTGTTTGGATTGTCCACGGTCTGGTAGCGATTTTCCATCGAAACGGTTATGGTATCTTACAACTGACTCAGGAGGTAGAACATGGGGTATCCTTTTCATCGCGGCCGTCGACTCAGACGCACCGCCAATTTACGCGAACTGGTTTCTGAAACGCGCCTCTCACCCGGGCAACTCGTCATGCCGCTGTTCGTCTGTCCCGGCGACAACGTCCGCAATGCGATCCGCTCGATGCCCGGTAATTTTCAGTTGTCGGTCGATCAAACAGTGGAGACCTGCGCCGAGCTGGCTGATCACGGGATCAACAACGTGATTCTGTTCGGCATTCCCGAAACCAAGGACGCGGTCGGTTCGAGCGGCTATGCCGAGGACGGTATTGTGCCCACTGCCATTCGGGCCCTACGGGAGCGTTTCGACGACCTGACGATCTGGGCGGATGTGTGCATGTGCGAATACACCGATCACGGCCATTGCGGCGTGATCACAGACGGCGACGTGGACAACGACGCCACCTTGCCCCTCCTTGCCCGGGCATCGCTGACCTATGCCAAAGCCGGTGCCGATATCGTCGCCCCGTCGGACATGATGGACGGTCGCATCGGCGCGGTGCGCGACGCCCTTGACGAAAACGGACTGGAAAAAGTGGTGATCGTGTCTTATGCGGCCAAATACGCTTCGGGGTTCTACGGGCCGTTTCGCGATGCGGCCGAGTCTCCGCCCCAGTTCGGCGATCGGCGCAGCTACCAAATGGATCCCCCCAATGTGCGGGAAGCACTGCGCGAGGTGGAGATGGATTTGGACGAAGGGGCTGACATCGTGATGGTCAAACCCGCCCTGCCCTACTTGGATGTGATCTGTCGCGTCAAGAGTGAGTTCGACGTCCCGGTCGCCGCCTACAACGTTTCGGGAGAGTTCTCGATGCTCCATGCAGCAGCGCAGAACGGTTGGCTCGATCTGGAAAAAGTGATGATGGAATCGCTGATCGGCATTCGGCGCGCCGGTGCAGATATCATACTGACCTACTTTGCCAAAGATGTGGCCAAGTTGCTAGCGAGGTAGCGTGAACAAGAAACCATCAACAGGTAAACTCTACACCTACACTGCCTGTCTGGGGCTGGCCGTGGGTCTTTGGGGCGTTCAAGCCCCTCAGGATCCCAAGACCAAGAGAGATGATACAGTCGAGCGGGTCAAACGGGCCATCGAGCGCATCGCCAAGGACGGCGACCCTCCGAACCAAGAGACCGACGGTGGCACCAAGCCCGAGAAAACCGGACCGGCTGCCAAAACTGACCCCCCCGCGGCCGGGTTCAGCCCCTCCCCGGAACCGGCGGAGATCGCCACAACGGACGGCGGCCTGCCCGAGTACCGGCAACTGCCCGAACCGAACGCCGCGGGAGGCGCCGGCAAATCGGTGGTGATCATCGAAATCAGCGACATCATCGATATGGGCCTCTCGGCGTTTGTCGAGCGGACGATCGAGGACAACGCCGACGCTGCCGCGCTGATTTTCGACATCAATACACCGGGGGGACGGGTCGACGCAGCAACGGAGATCCGCGACGCGATCATGAACGCCCCCAAATCGATGCGGACTGTGGCCTTTATCAACCCGCGGGCGATTTCAGCCGGTGCCTTCATCTCGTTGGCCTGCGATTTGATTTTCATTGCCGACGGGGGCTCCATCGGCGCGGCCACGCCGATCGCCATGGGCGGGGACAGCCAGGCCGAAGCGGTCGACGAAAAGATGGTCTCTTACTTTCGGACGGAGATGGCGGCTACGGCACGGGCCAAGGGGCGCCGCGGGGACATCGCCGAAGCGATGGTCGATCGGGAGATCGCCATTGAGGGGGTCACCCCGGCGGGCAAGCTGCTCACCTTGGACACAGCCGGCGCCCTGCGGTTGAAGATGGCCGATGCCAAGGCCAACTCGGTCGATGAAGTGCTCGAGCTACTCGCCCTGGGCGGCGCGACCCGTCGTCAACTCGGATTGAACTGGGCCGAGGAGCTGGCCCGCATCTTCACCCATCCGATTTTGGCCGGTATTTTGATGTCCCTCGGCGTGCTCGGCATTCTGATCGAGCTGTACCAGCCCGGATTCGGCCTGCCCGGAATTGTGGGCATCACTTGCCTCATCGTGTTCTTTGCCGGACATTTGGTGGTCAATCTGGCCGGGTTCGAGGAGGTGCTGATCTTCATTTTCGGGGTCGGTCTGCTCGCGGTGGAAATCTTTGTCACCCCGGGCTTCGGCATTCTCGGTGCGCTGGGGGTCATGGGAATCATGACCAGTCTCGTGCTGGCCTTGACGGCGCTGCCCATCAATGTTTCATTCAATACGGGCAATTTGTTCGATTCCCTTTTGCGCGTGTTGATATCATTAATCGGTGCCGGGGTCGTGTTCATTGCCACGTTTGCGTTTTTGCCCAAGTTGGGGCGGCGCAACCCACTGGTCCTCAGCGCGGCGATCGAATCTACCGCCAGCGGGGGTCGGGAGGGGGAAGTGGTGAAGACGCTTTTGGCCGTGGGAAAGTGCGGCGAAGCAGAGAGCTTTTTGCGACCGGCCGGGATCGCCCGTTTTGAGGGGCGCCGGGTGGACGTCACCTCTGAAGGGGAATTTGTAGAAAAAGGTCAACCGGTGGAAATCGTGCGTATCGAAGGTAACCGCGTCATCGTCAGGGCCAAATCGTAATGTCGATATTTTGTGAAGCCGGCACCACGGTATTGGGCTTTGAACCGGTCGCCCTGGTGATCACCCTGCTGGTCGTGGGAATGGTCTTTTTGGGGGTGGAGATCCTCATCCTGCCCGGATTCGGTGTGGCCGGCGTGCTGGGTATTCTGCTCCTGATCGGAGGGATAACAGCAGCTTGGCTCACCCTGGGGACGGCCTGGGGCGTCATCACCATTGTGGCCACGGTGGCCCTGTGGACCGGCCTGGTGGTCATCGCCTTTCGCACCAAGGCGATTCGCGGCCGGTTGGTGCTCGATACCCAACTGGAACGGGGCAAGGGCACCGCGGCCGAAGAGCTCACCGACATCATCGGAAAATCCGGAGAAGCAAAAACCGATCTTCATCCGTCGGGCATCGCCCTGGTCGATGGTCAGCGGATAGATGTCGTCTCAGACGGCGGATATGTTGAGCGAGGTCAGAAAATCAAAGTCGTGGACGTCGATGGCCCTCGGGTCGTGGTCGTCCCGTCCAAATAAAAGGAGAACTTCGAGATGGCAAATTTCATGACCGCATTGTTGATTCATCTACAGCAGGCCCCGTGGCAACCCGACGGCGATTCCACTCTAACGATTGTGGTGTTCGTCATCGCCGCCTTCTTCGGCCTGATTCTATTCTTCTGGTTGATCCCGGTTCGGCTATGGATTGCCGCACTGGCCAGTGGGGCCCATGTGGGGTTGTTCACGCTGATCGCCATGCGGTTGCGGCGGGTGCCGCCGAAATCGATCGTCGAACCCCGCATCAGCGCGGTGAAAGCGGGATTGAGCATCCAACTCAATCTGCTCGAGGGTCACTACCTGGCCGGAGGTAACGTTCAAGCTGTGGTCAACGCCCTGATCAGTGCGGACAAGGCGAACATCGAGTTGACCTTTGCCCGGGCCGCTGCGATCGACCTGGCCGGACGAAACGTTTTTGAAGCGGTCCAGATGTCGGTCAATCCAAAAGTGATCACCACCCCCAATGTCACCGCGATGGCCCGGGACGGTATCCAGATGTCTGCTGTCACGCGCATCACCGTGCGGGCCAACATCGACCGGCTGGTCGGCGGTGCCGGCGAGGAGACCATTATCGCCCGTGTCGGTGAGGGCATCGTGTCCACCATCGGTTCATCCGAGGATCACAAGGCAGTGCTCGAAAACCCGGATGCGATCTCCAAGAATGTGCTGGCCAAGGGGTTGGACGCGGGAACGGCATTTGAGATCTTGTCGATCGATATCGCGGATGTGGATGTGGGCGCCAATATCGGGGCCAAGCTCAATGCAGAGCGGGCCGAAGCGGACAAACAGGTCGCCCAGGCGGCTGCCGAGGGGCGTCGCGCGATGGCCCTGGCCAGCGAGCAGGAGATGAAGGCGCGAGTTGTGGAGATGCAGGCCAAGCTGGTCGAGGCGGAGATCAAAGTGCCCCTGGCCATGGCCGACGCACTGCGCGACGGCAATATCGGGGTGATGGACTATCTGAATATCAAGAACCTGGCCGCTGATACCGATATGCGCGATGCTATCTCGGGGCTGAACAAGCGGACCGACGGTCCGAAGACACAATAAGCATGGTCGGCCGAGATCAGACAGACGTCCGGTCGATGCTCAACCTGTTGTTGGCCGCTGAGATTCTCACCCGCAAGCGGGAGTGTGGCCCTTTGGCCCGCATGTGGATTCCCCGGGGGAGAAGAAAACCGGCGGGGAAGCGGCCGTCAACCGGCGATCAGGACCGCCGGGATCGAGGGTAACCGTTGGAAGAACAATTTTTCGAGTTCATCGGTTACATCATCGCCGCGCTCTTTGTGCTCTTGCCGCGCATTCTCAAGGCGCTGGCCAAAAAGAAAACGGCTGATCCCAAGCAGGTGACCGAGCCCAAGAAGACGGCGACCAAGGAGCCCCCGCGAACGAGCTCGATCCTACCGCCCCCTCCCGTGGAAGAGAGCGATGAGTTGCTCACCACCCAAGCGGAGAATCAGGCACTGCTCGAGCAAGCCAAAACGCTGCTCGCCGCAGCTCAAGATCTCTCCCGGCGATGCGCGGTGTATGGGGGAGCCGTCGAGCAGATTCACCCGATAATCGAATCCAACTGCGTCACACCGTGCGGGGCGATGGTCAAAAATCTGTCCGGGCGCATCGCTTCCAAGTCGCTACTGACCTGGGACGAAGCGATGCGGGTCCGGTCCAATCTGCGGCGTATCGATCGCTTGATCTCGCTGTTGAATTCGATGACCGCCCAGCGTGTCCGCCCCGACCTGGCCGATTTCTACGAGTCGCTCGATCAATTCGCGCAGGACTGCCTGACGCCGTTTGTCCTTCATGCCCGGCGCTTCAATTTGCGCTACCCCACCCGCCAGGCACTGGTGACCCTCGGTGAGGAGGGCACCGAGCTGACGACCCTGTTGAGCACCGCTGCGATTGCCCCGGTCATCCTGCAACGCCAGCGGGCCAAACGACCCTACGCCTGGGTTCAGCTCGCATCGGACGTCGCCCTCGATCTGTTTCACAGTACCGACGGTCTGGCCCGAACCATTGTATCCGAATTGGGTGTGTTGACCTCCTGGGACGATCTCTCCCAGTATTCGAACAATCAATCCCTGATCGCCGCCGCGGTCGGTGCCTGGCTGCCGCGGATCTTTGCCGATACCTGCGCCGCATTGTATCTCGGCCCCGCATTTGCCGCTGGTCTGAACGGCTGGCTCGATATCGGCGTCAAACCCACCAGCGCGCTCATCGCGACGATCGGGGACAAAAACAAAGTCAACACGGCCCCGCTGTACATCCGGATGTATGTCGCCTGTGCAGTACTCGAAAAGAACGGCCTCCCAGAAGAAGCGGACCGGCGCTGGCGGGCCTGGAATGCCCGTTTGAGCGCCCCCGCAGCACTGACGATACGCGATACGCACGACCAGGAGATCAAGCTTTCCCTCGAACAATTGATCAACGCGGTCGGCCGGGTGGTGACCTACTTGCTCGAACGGCGCTTCAGCGAGCTGGGCGGACAACCGATTCCCGCTATTCTCGATTTGCGCTGCGACGAGCAACTACAAGCGCGGATCGACCGGTCGGTAGGCTTTTTGGTCAAGGGAACCCCTGTCGGCGAATCCGGCCGCGTGTTGTTGGCCGCCGCCCAACTCGCGGTGGCGGCTTCTTCAATCACCGAGCAGCGCATCCTCTCAGCCGCCTTGCGTTCCCTGTCGGTCACCTCACTGGACGACGAAAATGCCCTGCGTTCCCCAGCCGTCAGTGGGCCAAAAGACCTCCGTGGGGTACTGACCTCGGGCGAGCAGGTGGCTCGCGCGATCGCCATTGGTGCGGCGTTTGCTCCGAGAACAGCGCGAATCGCCCGGCGGCGTGAAGACACGGTGCCATCGCAACGAGCACGCTGATTTCGTTGGCATGGTGGTTTGAACCAAGAGACCGTTGATGATACAGAAACCCGCGGAGTTTTACTGTTACCTGGATCCGGCGTTCAAAGGAGACATTCAGCCGTTCATCGACCAGTTGCGCGCTGAACAGCATCGTGTCCTGGTTGACGATGATGCCAACGATCTGTTGTTGCTGTTGCAGGTGGGCAACCCGATCGCCGTGGTCTACACCTTCGACTCCCGCGAGGTTCTTCAACATTCCCCGTTCACGATTGTCTGCCAACGGGCCCTGGATCATTCGATTCCGATTTTCACCGTGGGCTCGGATGCTGAGCAGGAGGGGGTGACCATGCTCACCCCAGTGGGCATCGAGTTTGAGGAGTCCTCCTTGGGATTGGACGAGCTATGGGGAATGAACCAGGCGCTCGTCAATTTGGCTCAACGGTTTCAAAACCGACGCATCTCACAAGAATATTCGCTTATTGCCAGCGATCGCCTCGATCCCTCTTCGCGGCCGCCGAAACCGAGCGGACTCCGATCATCCCGTCCACCTGGCATCTATTTTTCGGATCACCGGCCTTTGGGAGAACCGCTGTTGGATCCAGATGACGAGGACGTGCTCCCAGCGCCGAAAACCGAAGATATCGTCATCGTCGCCGAGCGGGATTCCATCGCTCCCCCGAGCAACGAATCCCCTGTGCCTGAGGAGGATTCCAACCGGGAAATCAGCGCGACCGTGGACCTCACCGAGGTGCTCGTCGAGAAGAGCACGCCCCGAAAGTCCCGCAATCGGGTTCCCCTGGTCGTCGGGATGCTCGGTGTGGCGCTGATGCTGGCCCTGGGAGCGGTATTCTACCTGGCGGTCTGGCACACCGATCGAAGTTGGGGGTTGAATCGCCCCACTGAGCCGGACCCGGCGATCCCAACAGCGCAGCCGCAACAGCAGCCGCCTCCGCCCTCGGCACCCGATCCGCCCACCGGCGCTACCGCCGGCCGGCCGGTTCCGTCA
>JANQET010000390.1 GCA_028278265.1 Myxococcota bacterium | reverse complement strand
GAGCCGATTCTTCGCGACCCTGCTGTCTTGGATTGTTCCGGTGCTGCTCTTTGTCGGTATTTGGCTGTTCATCATTCGACGAGCGGCTCAGCGAATGGGAGGCGGCGGGGGCATGATGTCGATCGGCAAGAGCAAAGCCAAGGTCTATGTGGAGACAGACACTAAGACGGTCTTTGCCGATGTGGCCGGTATCGAGGAGGCCAAAGCAGAGCTCGCCGAAACCGTGGAGTTCCTCAAAAATCCCGACCAGTATAGTCGTCTCGGCGCTCGAATGCCCAAGGGTATCCTGTTGGTGGGTCCGCCAGGTACCGGGAAAACCCTGCTCGCCCGCGCCGTGGCCGGAGAGGCAGCGGTCCCGTTCTTCTCGATTTCCGGCTCTGATTTTGTCGAGATGTTCGTCGGTGTGGGCGCCGCCAGGGTGCGCGACCTCTTCGAGCAGGCTCGCGGCAAGGCGCCGGCCATCATCTTCATCGACGAGCTCGATGCCATGGGCCGGGCGCGGGGTTCATCACCCTATGCCGGCGGACACGACGAAAAAGAACAGACCCTCAATCAATTATTGGTGGAAATGGACGGTTTTGATCCCTCCAGCGGTATTGTACTATTGGCCGCCACCAACCGTCCGGAAGTCCTCGATCCCGCTCTACTGCGGGCGGGCCGCTTTGACCGACAGGTGCTCGTCGATCGGCCCGACAAGGCGGGCCGAATCGCTATACTCGAGGTGCATGTCAAGAAGGTCACACTGGATTCAGATGTCGATTTGGAGACAGTGGCCGCCCTGACCCCCGGATTCACCGGTGCGGATTTGGAAAACCTGGTCAATGAGGCCGCCCTCGCTGCGACCAGAAGAGGCGCAAGCGGTATCTCCCTGACCGATTTCAATACAGGCGTCGAACGCATCGTGGCTGGGCTCGAACGCAAGAACCGATTGCTCAACCCGCGGGAACGGGAAATCGTAGCACACCACGAAATGGGGCACGCGCTCGTTGCCGCAGCCATCGACGGCTCCGATCCGGTGCACAAGGTATCGATCATCCCCCGCGGCATCGGGGCGCTGGGTTACACGATTCAGCGGCCGACCGAGGATCGCTATCTGATGACCCGCGCGGAGCTGGAAAACCGCATGGCCGTCCTGATGGGTGGTCGCGCCGCCGAGTATATCGTGTTCTCCCACTTTTCAACCGGCGCTGCCGACGATCTGAGTAAGATCGCCGATATTGCCCGCAGCATCGTAACCAAGTACGCAATGGAGCCGCAGTTGGGTCACGTCGCGTTCGACAAAGATCGCGGGTCCTTCCTCGGGCCAGGAGGAGAGATACAACCCCAGAGGCAGTACGGTGACGACACGGCTCGCGAGATTGATTGCGCTGTGCGCAAGAACGTGCTCACCGCGTTTGAACGCGCCGTCCAGATCCTTGAAGACAACCGCGAGCTACTGGAGCGAAGCTCCCGGATGCTGCTCGACAAAGAGACCCTGGATGATGCCGATCTCACGAAGCTCTTCGCGAATGTGAAACCGGCGGCCGAGGATCTCCAAGCAGTGCCTGTTCCGTGTTCGCCATCCGCAGATCACCAGCCTAGTTCCCGTCCCTGAATAGGGGTTTGAAGAGCGGCCGTCAGGTGCGTCAGCTGTGCAGTACAAGATGCCGTGTGCGTGCCCGAAGGCACGTACCAAATCTTGTAGGGTGCAGATGGCGTGCATCACGGCCGGTCACAAAGTAGCCATTTAGGGATGGGGACTAGCCTACTGTTAAAGGCTGAACGGCTCATCGCGCGACCCTGTTTCGAAATCCTCGATGGGGCCAGGGATCCTCTTGAAAAGAGGATGCAATTCAATCTCTTCGTTCTCCCAAAGTCGAGGCGCTCGCTTCGGACAACGAACCGCCAGCTTCTCGCGTAGGTGGATGGTCTCATAGTCGATTTGCCCCTCGGTCACGGGAATTGCAGGCTGGGCCCAATCCGGGAATCGGATCAGATGCCTGTTGAATTGGTAGCCCCGCTGGTTCGCTTCGTTCCACACGTGGGTGAGGTAGCACCCGATGGCGCCGAGCGGATTGGATTGGTTTTTGAAGCGCAGCAGTTGGGGGTGGCGAGTGTACCCTTTGGTCATCCCGGTGAGCACTTTCTGAGCGAGCAACGCCTCCCGCCATAGGGCAACAAGCCCCTTGGCGTCTAGGTACTCGGGGTGAATGGACCAGAGTCTCAAGGTTCGAGATCCCCATCTCCGGCCATCACGCTCTCGAGGAACTCGGCGGTCTGGGAGCTCGGCACGGAAAAGTAGATACCCTCGGCACCTGCAAGTCCGGCGGTATTCACCCCGATCCAGGCGCCGGTAAGGGTGATGAGGGGGCCCCCTGAGGAACCCGGATTGATCGCCGTATCGGTCTGGAGAAACTCGATATGCCGGCCTGGAAGGTTCTCCTGGTGCGCCTTGAGATTCCGTCCGGTCTGGCTGATGATGCCGTGGGTTACGGTGTGGCCGAGCCCCAGGGGGTTGCCCACGGCGATGACCCAGTCCCCGACACCGATATCCTCTGATGCCCCCATGGGAATGACCGGAAACTCGCGGTTTGGATTCACAACTTTGAGCAGGGCGAGGTCCAGCACCGGATCCCGGGCGAGCACCTGGATATCGAAATCCTCACCATCCTGGTTTCGGGCGGTGATCTTCGTCGCATTCTCGATCACGTGGTTGTTGGTCAGCAGCAAACCGGACGGGTGAATGAAAAAGGCTGAGCCCAGCGCCTCTCCGGGGACGGTAAAACGCAGCCGGGACAACCGGAGCCTGTAGGTGGTTTCCGTCTTGGTGTAGATGCTGACAACCGCAGCGCTGACCTCGGTCGCTACTCGCCTGATGAGTTGACTGGTGAGGGGCACGTCCTCTCCGTTGCCCGCTTGCCGTGTCACGACATCCGCCAGGCCTTTGCCGCGCAATTCCCCGGCCGCCGGCCTGAGCAGGATGGGGTCGGTCGGTGACACGGTGGTGGGTTGAACTCGCCGGATGCCAAAGCACCCCGTGGAAGCGACACCCAAGATAAGCGTTAAAAGAACAACTGTTTTTCGAGCCCTCATTTTCTCCTCCAAAGCCCTGTTGATATCCACCTAGGCCATATACGGCGGAACGCTCGGTTCATCAACGGCTGCTTTGAAGGCTGCCCGAAGTGCCGGCTATTTACTTTCAGCAGGCGCGGGTAGGTCCTCAGGACTCGCGATAACCTTTTGGCGTCGTTCTGGGGACGATCGCGCCGGTTCGTGCAGCGTGCCGCTAATCGATTTTCCTGGGAACGAGCACCCTGAGACTCTGGGGCTTGACCTCGATATCCACCATCGCCGGTGCGTCTACGAGCTCTCCATCGACCTGAATCAGTCCGGGTTGTTTCCGCTCTACTCGGAGTCTGCGAAAACGCCGATACTCAATCCGTGGAAGCTCCGCCAGGGCACGGGTCTTGAGGCTGAAAAGGTTTTTGATGAGCGTGGGGGTGTCCTGTTTCCTCGCGACCACCAACTCGAGCAACCCGTCGTCCGGTTCGGCATCGGCCGCGATATGAACATTCGCGCCGTATTGGGTCAGGTTGGCAATCGTAAAGACCAAGGGATCGGGAAATTCGAGAATCTCTCCGGTGTCGAGCTGGGCCCGGGTCGGTTGTGGTTTGTAATCCAAGAACTCGTACACTCCGGCAAATACATACGGCAAAATTCCCCGAACCGGCGATTTCTGAAAGGACCTAACGATCGCAGCATCCCAGGCCATGGAGCAGGTGGCGAAGAAGGGACGGCCTCCCACACATCCCACGTCAATTGCCTTGACCTCTGCAGTGGCCAAATCCAAGGCGGCCTCTTCGGGTTTCAGCGGGATCCCGAAGTGTCTGGCAAAGCCGTTGCCGCTGCCCATGGGAATCGCGCCGAGCACAGTTTGGGTGCCAATGAGTGTCGCCCCGGTCGTGCTGATGGTGCCGTCTCCGCCCACGACCAACAGCACGTCAACACCTTGCTCCACGGCTCTGAGCGCCTTAATCCGTCCGTCCTCTGAATCCTTACAGAACTGATAGGAGAGATCGTGCTCAGGTGTATCCCAATACTCGTCAAAGGCCTGCTGCACCTTCTTGAACGACCAGATGAAGCCCGAGCGGCGATTGACGAGTATTCGGACCTTTTTCAGCTTCGATTGGGTGGTTTTCATCTCCGAAGATTATGCAGTCTATTGGACCTCCGCGTCAATCACATCGTCGCCCCCACTGCCGAGCTGTTCGGGTAGTGGCCCTGAGGAGCGCCGGGCAATTGAGAAGCTGCGCGACGCCTTCATGGAGGCCGCATAGCCATCTACATTTACGACATTGAGATGGCGTCAACCGCTGGAAGTATCCCTTCTCGCGATTCCTAAACCGGGGATCGCTTGTTCGAGTTTTCAAGGATACACAGCTCAGTTGTTCGGTCCGAAGCCAAACACAAGTATTTATAGGTTGTAGTACCAAGCATGTGGTTTTCTTTTCCCTTTCTATGATTCCTGATATGATTCATCCAACCAATCTCATAGCAGGCTGGGCGGGAGAAAATCTGTGCAGACGGAAACGAAAGCCGAACGACTCCTGGATCTGCGTCGCCGGTTCGAGAACGGAGCCCAAAAGACAATCAACCAGCTATGCTCGGAGTACGGTGTCAGCCGCCGAACGGTGACCCGGGATCTGACGACCCTCTCTGTCGGCGGCCTTGAGCTTCGAGCTGAGCCCAACGACGAGGGTGAAAAGATCTGGTCGGTGCCGCTCAGACAACGAAAAATCAACGTACCGTTCAATCTCACCGATCTCGCCGCACTCTTGATGGGAAGACGGCTGTACGATTTCTTGGCTGGCACCCTGCTCGAAGAGTCACTAAACAAGATTTACCACACGATAGAGAAGGCATTGGATCGTGAGAAGGATTTGCACGGTGCACGGCGGTTGGCCAAGAAGGTCTACCTGGTCAGCGAAGCCCCTAAACAGCTCGAACCACAACACGTTGAGTGTCTGGATCAGTGCCTTACAGCTCTGCTGGAAGAGAAGTTGCTCGACATCACCTACGTCAATGCCAAAGGAGAGCGTCGCGAGCACCGCCTCGAACCGTTGACCCTAACCGCCTTTCGCCGTGGGCTCTACCTGGTCGGCAGATTTCCCGGATCGAATGCGATCCGTCAATTCGCCCTGGAGCGCTGTGAGGAGGCGGCGTTTGTCAGAGGTTCGTCGTTCCCCTACCCCACCGAATTCGACCCTCAGGTCTACTTCGGGGAAGCTCTGTTCATCCGCACGGGCACTCCACAACCGGTGGTCCTATTGTTTACCCCCCAGTCCGAGCCGTTCGTGCGTCTGCGCCGGTTTCATGCGAGTCAAAAGAAACGGATAAGAAAAGACGGCAGTGTGGCGCTAACCCTGCAAGTGCCAATTGGGGACGAGCTAGTATACTGGCTGCTCTCATTCGGGGCCAACGTAGTGGTCGAGAGTCCACCGGAGTTGCGGGACCAGGTCACGGGAGCTCTTCGTCGGACACTGGCCCGCTATGAAACATCGGTATCAGAAGAATAAAGTGTCAAAAAA
>JANQET010000380.1 GCA_028278265.1 Myxococcota bacterium | reverse complement strand
GTTGCAGCGGTTCAAGGGCCCGGCAGCGCGCTATGTCGATCCTTCGGGCCTGTGTCCGGCCGGGGATTGCAATGTGCTCCTGCTCACCATCGACTCCTTGCGCGCCGATCACCTCACCCCGTACGGGGCGCGCCAGGAGTTCATGCCCCAGCTGGAAGCCCTTGCCCGGGACAGCGTCGTATTCGAAAACGCCTACTCTCCGGGACCGGGGACCATCCTGGCCATCCCCAGCATGCTCGCCGGGGTGTTTGACTCTCAGCTCAAAATGGACAAGCGCACCAAGGGGCCTTTGCCGGTGCACCGGGATGTGCGGTTGATTCAGGAGAGCCTGCAGCAAAAAGGGGTGACCCGGTTGGCCGTGCTCGAGCACGTGTATCTCGATCCCCTCAATCAAGGGTGGACCCGCTGGTTCAATCCCTGGTCGCGCAAGTTCTATCTGGAGTCCACCGCCCAGCGCCAGGCCGACAAAGTCATCGAATGGATTACCCAGTATCGGGACAAACCGATCTTTCTCTTTGCCCACTTCAACGAGCCCCATCACAACTACCTGCTCCACCCGGGGTTTGATCAGTGGGGTGATTCGAAGTTGGGGCGCTATCGCTCGGAGCTGGCCTTTACCGATTTTCACCTGGGTCGAATCCTCCGAACGGCGCGGGAACAGCTTGCTGAGCGACCAACCCTGATCATCGTCTCGGCCGATCATGGGGAGGGTCTGGGACAACACGGTATTCGCTTTCACAACGGTGGGTTTTACCGGGAGCTGCTCCAAGTGCCGCTGATCGTCTGGCATTCGGCGCTGCAACAGCGCACCCTCGAGGCGCCGGTGTCACTCCTCGATATCGCACCGACCCTGCGCAACCTCTACGGCTTGCCCCCCCGCGCGGATCACGTGGGCACCTCGCTGCTGGGTCAGCTCATCTTTGGCAGGGAACTGACCGACCGTACCGTCTACCACCAAGCGCTCTACGACCAAGGGGGGCGCTATTTCAATCTCGTCGGGCTGACCAAGCAACACCTGCGCCTGTTCCACGACATGCGGCGTCAAACCTGGGAGCTCTACGACATCAAAAGCGATCCCAAGGAGCTCAACAACCTGGCCGCCGAATCCAATCCCCAATTCAAACAGCTGAAAGCCGAATTGATCGATTGGCTGCAAGCGATCAATCTCACCGCCAACTTCGTTCACCGACCCTGGGAGATTGCACCGCCAGGAGCACGATAGCTCTTGTCTCTTTGCTTTGTGCGGCGCGCAGAACCTGCTACGGTTTTACTATGAAAACGCGGGTGATGGTTTGGCTGGGTCTGCTTTGCGCGTGCTGGTGCTGTGACGATGATATCGTCGACAGCCCGGATGGCTCAGTTAATAATGATGAAGGCTCGTTTGTTGAAGAGGAAGTCTCTTTTGCTGGCGCCAATGCGATGCTCACCCTGGAGGGGACATTGCTCCTGCCTCAGGCGCCATTTAACGCTCCCTTTCCCGGTGTGGTGTTGATACACGGCAGCGGCCCGCAGAGCCGCAATGAACCGCTTGCCGGTCAATTGGGCATGGGGTTTGGCAAAACCATCTTTGTTTTTAGGGAAATCGCTGAAGCATTGGCCGGGCAGGGCTTTGCCGTGTTGCGATACGACAAACGGACCTGTAACCAATCCACTGGCTGTTTCAATTCGTATCCGCT
Organism: Myxococcota bacterium; assembly: GCA_028278265.1. Classification (GTDB taxonomy): domain Bacteria; phylum Myxococcota_A; class Polyangia; order JAAYKL01; family JAAYKL01; genus JANQET01. The sequence continues at coordinate 4,377 of JANQET010000380.1, read as the reverse complement.
CTACGACAGCGTTCGCTTTGGGGACTTTATCGGCGACGGCCTGGCGGCGTTGGATTATTTGGCTGAGCGACCGGAAGTAGACGGTGAGAAGCTCGCCGTCATCGGTCACAGTCAAGGGGGGCAGATCGTGCCCTACCTGGCGCAGGATCGCTCCGGCGTGAAACACACGGTGCTGTTGGCCGCACCCTATCGGCCGATTGACGCTCTCTGGGCCTATCAGGCGGATTGGATGCGGCAGGTAATGGAGATCCTGGGCAGCTCCCCCCAAGAGATCGAAGAGCAAATCGGTTGGATGGACCAGGTGTCCCAAGAGCTGGCCGAGTTGCGCCAGGGAACCTTTGAGGGCATGTACATCTACAACACACCGGCCTCCTTTTGGCTCGATTGGATGAACGCAGGGGATGAAACGCCGGCCATCGTGCGGACGCTCGAGAGCGATGTGTCGGTGCTGCAGGGGGGCTACGATTGGAATGTACCGCCGTCCGAGGCGGAGCTGTTTCGCCAGGATCTCTCTGGTCAGCCAACCGCGACGATCACCGTTTTGGAAGGGCTGACCCATCCCTTGGTGCGTATCTCAGAGCCGGACTGGACCCAGATCGAAGCCGAGGATATTGGCGACGGTGTGGACCGGGCGGCCATTGATGCTCTGGTCGATAGCTTGAAGGGAACATTTGCTCCTCGTCGTTGATAGTTGCCCCAGAGGGAAGGCGGATCTCAGCCGCTGGTATGTCCTTTGATTGCCGACCGATACCGCCCCGTCCAGTGGGAAGCATCGTCAGAAAGTGAGGGTTTTCCAGCCGTTTTTTTGCATGTCGCTCAGGGGTCGTCCCATGTACTTGACGGTAATGCCCAAGGCCTCGAGCTCGTCGGTCACCCCGTAGAGATCAGCGCAGGCCCGGCAAGCTTCGACGATGACCCCGTCACTCTGCATCTCGGCCACCTTGTCTTGGACAGACGAATTGCTCGTCAGCAGCACTTGGGAGGGCCCCCAGACGATCAGCTCCACCACGTCGAACCAGCCTGATGTCTTGGCAGCGTGGGTGTACATCAGGGCCAGTCGGTGAGCCACCATCTCATCGTCGCTATACCAGACCACGGCGAGCCGATCGGTGTCTGAGTCTGTGTCCGAGTCGCTGTCCGCATCCGTATCGCCGTCTGCATCTGCATCTGTGTCCGCATCGGTGTCACTATCGCTGTCCGAGTCACTGTCCGCATCGGTGTCGGTATCCCCGTCCGTATCGGCGTCACTATCGCTGTCCGAGTCACTGTCCGCATCGGTGTCTGCATCGGTATCAGTGTCCCCGTCCGCATCGGTGTCGCTGTCACCGTCGGCGTCACCGTCGGAATCGGCGTCACTATCTGCATCGGTATCCCCGTCCGCGTCGGCGTCGCTATCCGTATCCGCGTCCCCGTCCGCATCTGTGTCCGCGTCCCCGTCTGCGTCTGTGTCCGCATCCGCGTCTGAGCCGCTATCCCCTTCGTTGTCCTCGCAGCCAGGGCCGTACGTTGCGATCAGGAGGATGGATGCCGCCAAGAATGCTGGAGCACTGATCCGTTCGAATAATTGATCCATCACTTTCATCATCGCTCCTTAGAAGGTCAGCACGTGCCAGCCGCCCTTGAGCATGTCGCTCAGGGGTTGACCCATGTATTTGACGGTGATGCCCAGGGCCGAGAGATCATCGGCGACCCCATACATGTCGGCGCAGGCCTTGCACGCCTCAACGATGACGCCGGCCTGCATCAGACTCTGTACTTCGGATTGCACGCTGGAGTTGTTGACCACCAGCGGTTGGGACGGTCCCCAGATGATCAACTCCACCGTGTCGAACCAGCCGCTGGTTTTGGAGTACTTAGTGTACATCAGCGCCAACCGTTCGGCGACCATCGGGTCACCGCTGTACCACACGACGGCCAGCCGGTCCGACTGCCGCTCGTTCCCCATCGGTAGGGATAGCCCCGGCTTGAGCCCCGGGGGCAGGGCGGGTGCCGCGGTGGCGGCCCAACTACAGAAACACTCGCTCCAGGCCACGCCTTCCTCAGTGCAGAACTGAAAACCGTCATTTCCGGCGTTGCAGGCACACTCCTGACGCTCGCCCGGGATACACCCTTTGGCCTCGAGCGCTTCGGGGAGGTTTTGCGATTCTGTCTGCTCGCATCCGGCCCACAGGGGGGCCATGATAGCTACCGACACCGTGATTCCAATCGAGATTGCTTTCATTTCATACTCCTCAGATTTGTCTGTTTCAACGTCATGAAGCCCAGGTTCTGGACAGGTCGATATGTCAATATTCATACATTCGCGTCCATAAAAATAGAAGTACCTTTATGGACTTTTTTGGTGCACCAAAACTTGCTGGTCATCACCGTTATGGTGTGGGATAGGAATCAGCATGGAAATGATCAAGATAAACAGACGATTGGCCCGACAAGTCGACAAGCTCGAGTTCTCGGCACCGGTGACCCACGTGTACAATCCTCTGAACTATGCCCGTGCGCCATACGAGGCCTACTTGAAGCGGTTCGGCGGTGGCACCAAGGAGGCGGTGCTGTTGGGGATGAACCCGGGACCGTTCGGCATGGCCCAAACCGGGGTGCCGTTCGGGGATGTGGAGATGGTCACCCAGTGGCTGGAGATAGAGGCGCCGGTGACCAAGCCGCCGGTGGAGCACCCCAAGCGACCGGTCGATGGATTCGACTGCCCGCGCCAGGAGATCAGCGGAAAGCGGGTCTGGACCTGGGCCCAAGAGCGGTTCGGTACCCCGGAGCGGTTTTTCGAAAGGTTCTTCGTGATGAACTACTGTCCGCTGATTTTCATCGAGGCCAGTGGAAAGAACCGCACGCCGGACAAACTGAAAGCGGCCGAACGGGAGGCGCTCTTCACCATCTGCGATCGAGCCCTGCGGGAGATGGTCCTGCTGCTCAATCCCCGGTTCGCCATCGGGATCGGGGCGTTTGCCGAGAAACGGCTGTTGAGCGCGCTCGATGACACAACGGTGGTCATTGACCGCATTCTACACCCCAGCCCGGCCAGCCCGGCCGCCAACAAAGGGTGGGCCGAGCAGGTCGACCGAAAGCTCCGCTCCATCGGCGTTCAATAACGCGTGGGCATCGGTGGTCCTTGCTTGCCGGGGATTGGCTCGTGGGGAGTTTCGGTATAAGATGCCCCCATGAACGACTTACCCGATCCCACCTGTGCGGACTGCAAGGCTTTTTATATGGAGGGCAAGGACGAACACGGTGACATCAAGGGGTTGTGCCGGCTCAGACCCGAGCTCAATGAGTTGCCGGCCGAGATGCCCTATTGTCACGTTTTTCGGCCCAAGGATTCGCGCATCGGACAGATCAAAGCGGTGACCCCGACGAGGGCCACAGCTGGACGACGAGGGGCATCGCGAGGGACGAGCCCGCGAGAGCCGCGACCCGCTCTGCCTACACTCGGTGAGCCGGTGACCGGGGAGACAGAAGGAGAGATCACCATGGACCGCGACGGACTCAAGCAGGTTTTGCGAGAGCTGCTTCAGGAAGAGACGATGTACGGCTACCCCGAGATGGGCGCTCGCTGGCAGGACGGTGCCCTGGTGCTGAAACCGGGATCAGAAGGCAACCAGCCCAAAGAAGTCCCGCTGGAATCTTTTTTTCACAAGATTGTGATGATCCGGGACCGTTTGCGGGTGCTCGAGGCAAAAATCAACGGCAACGGGAAATTGGCCGAAGCGGACAAAGTCGAGCTGCAAGGCTATATCTCCAAGTGCTACGGCACCCTGACCACCTTCAACGTTCTGTTTCAAGACAAAGCGGACTACTTCAAGTCGAGCTGAACAGTTCCGCTCTTCACCTCAATATTGCACTAGCGTTCAACCGCGGTGCTTTGAGGTTCATTCCGATAACTGTTTAGAAGGAGGCGCCCAGGCTGAGATAGCCCCAGGGGATCATCCCCCATTGTTCGGGATCGGCCGAGGAGAAGCCCAGACCGGGACCGGCAATTCCCATTACACCGACCCGAAAATTGAAACCAGTGCCCAAGGGGTGAATTCGATAACCGGCCAGTACTGTGATAAAGCCGGTCATTCCTGAGCCGGAAGCGGAGATGCCCAGTCCGCTGGCCTCGGCCGAGGTGTAGAGCAGTGTCGCACCACCACCCAATTCCAGGGCGTGTTTCCCTCTGCGCAGGCCGATGTAGCTGGCTGTGATCGGAAACAGGAGAAATCTCGACTTCGAAGATACCGAGCTCTCGCCATCTGAGGCACTGGCAGCAAAGGAGAGGTAGGCAAATCCCAGTCGGACGGCCAGATTGGGGATGACGAGCCGCTCGTAGTTGCCGGAGTATGCCAACGCCGCCCCGAGACCTTCCACATAGACGGTGTTCGGTGCCAG
>JANQET010000357.1 GCA_028278265.1 Myxococcota bacterium | reverse complement strand
GCCCTGGGCTGGGTATGGGGCACCCCATTGGGGTGCGGAATGCACAACACGGCTTAAGTTAGCGCTTATGGGGTACCGCCCCCCCTTATTTCATGAGTTCGGCTGCGCGGGACATCATCTCGGGAATCGGCAGCTCGTAGGGGCATTTGGTGAGGCACTCTTCGCACCCCGTACAATCGGAGTAGCTCTTCTCGGCGCCGGCCAGTCGCTGCAGTGCCCACTCCTCCAGTCCGTAGCGGGTGTAGTAGGCCTCGAGCAGCAGCAACAGGGGAATGGCCAAGCCGTTGGGACAGGGCATGCAGTAGGCACAACGGCGACAAAACCGCTCCCCCCAGAACGCCTTCTCCCGATTCAGGGCACCGCGCTCTTCATCGCTGGGGGCCCTGAGCTCGATCCCCACGGCCGTGTTCTGCTCGACCTGTTCGACGCTGTCCATCCCCGGAATCACCACATCGATTCCCTGGGTCAACGAAAACCGTAGCGCCGCAGGAACACTGGCAATCGCCCCGCCGGCCACCGGCTTCATCCCAATCGTACCCACCCCATGGGCCCGAGCACTGGGAATCACGTCCTCTTTGGCCTCGGTCTCGAACGGGTTGAACGGCAGTTGTACCGTGTCGAACAGCCCGGTCTCCACCGCCAGATGCAGCACTGCGCGGGAATGACTGGTGATCCCGATGGCGTGAACTTTGCCCTGTTCGCGGGCTTTGGCCAACACCTCATAGGCCCCCCCCGGACCCACCGCCCGATCCAGCAGCTCGGCCGAGCCCACCCCGTGAAGCTGGTACAGATCGATGGTGTCGGTGCGGAGCTCCCGCAGACTGGTGGCCAGCTCCTCGGCCATCGCCGCGCCTTCAATCGACATCGCCTTGGTGGCCAGTACCACCTTTTCTCGACGGTCCGCCAGGGCCCGCCCGATCTTCTGTTCGCTGTCGGTGTATCCCCGGGCGGTGTCGATGAAGTTCACCCCCCGCTCGAGCGCCGCGTGCAACACAATCTCCGCCTGAGCGAACTCGAGTCGCTGGATCGGGATACCGCCGAAACCGATGACTGAAACGTTGAAACCGGATTTACCGAGGGGTCTGTTGAGCATGATTCACCGCTGCATCCGCCGGTCGATCACCAGCGGCGAGGTATGGACTTGGGCCGATCACAAACCGAAAGCGGGCGGTTCAGTTCACCACGGATCGCAGCGGACCGGGGGTCTCCTGATAGGTCGCCTTAACAATACGGTTCTTGTCGTCGACGAGCACCACCTTGGGCTCGTACGTTTCGAGTTCTTTTTCATCAAACGCGGCAAACGTGGCAATGATGACCAGGTCACCGGGTTTGTTCTGGTGGGCGGCCGCTCCGTTGATACAGATCACACCAGACCCCGCAGGTCCCTCGAGGGTGTAGGTCTCGATTCGAGTGCCCCGGGTGATGTTCCAGATGTGCACGTGTTCATGGGGGAGCATGTTGGCCGCCTCGAGCAGCTCGGCGTCGATGGTGACGCTGCCCTCGTAATCGAGGTCTGCATGGGTGACGGTTGCTCGGTGGATTTTGGACTTGAACATCGTCCGCTGCATGAGTACTCCTTTGGCCCCTTATCGACGTGCCGTTCGCGCTCGGATACAGCCGCCGGGCCACGTTCCCAACTGGGTCTATATACAAGCTGAGCCTCTGGGGCGCAACTGTTTGTTCACCCGATACATCGCCTTTCGATTATAAGTTCTAGATCAGTCGGTTATCCGATTGTGCGGTTCGAGAGATAATCTCATCCTGCAACGACTTTGACAGATCGCAAAAATAGTCACTGTATCCGGCCACACGGACGATCAGATTGCGATATGATTCGGGATCGGCCTGGGCTTGTCGCAGTGTTTCGCTGGCCACCACGTTGAACTGCATGTGATGTCCACCGAGCTTGAAATAGGTGCGAATCAGACTGGCCAGATTGTTCAGACCGCTCTCGTTCGCCAATATCTGCGGGATGAACTTCATGTTGAGCAGCGTGCCGCCCGTTTTCTCGTGGGCCATTTTCGCTGCTGACAATACCACCCCGGTCGGTCCATTGCGATCCATCCCCTGCACCGGAGAAATTCCTTCGGAAAGGGGGGTTCCGGCCCGTCGCCCATCCGCAGTGGCCCGGGTGACCTTTCCAAAATAAACATGGCATGTAGTGGGAAGCATGTTGATATGGTATTCGCCGCCATTGGTGTTGGGGCGCCCTTCAACCGCTTGGAAGAAGGTATCAAACGCGAGCTTCATCAATGCATCCGCCTGATCGTCGTCATTGCCCCACTTGGGCGACCGGTTCCGCAAGAGCAGCCGCAACCGCTCGGCCGACGAAAAATCGCTCTCCAGGGCGGCGAGCAACTCATCCATTCCCATCGAGCCCTGCTCAAAAACGTGGCACTTAATCGCGGCCAGGGAATCGGTCAGCGTGCCGATACCCACGCCCTGAATGTACGACGAATTATAGCGCGCCCCGCCCTCGTTGTAGTCCCGACCTTCCCGGATACAATCATCGGTGATCAGGGATAAAAAGGGTGCGGGCATCTGGGTGGCAAAGAGCCGCTCAATGGTCCGGTTGCCCTGAATTTTGATATCCAAAAAGTGGTGCAACTGGGTCTTGAACGCCTCGAACAGCTCGTCGAAATTCTCGAATTGACGGGGATCACCGGTCTTCACTCCCAGCTCCCGACCGGTGCGGGGATCCACACCGTCGTTGAGCACCAGCTCCAGGATTTTGGGCAGGTTGAAGTAGCCGGTGAGAATGTAGGCCTCCTTGCCGAAGGCACCGGTCTCGACGCACCCGCTGGTGCCGCCTTCCCGCGCGTCCTCGAGGCTCTTGCCCTGTCGCACCATCTCCTTGACGACGACATCGGAGTTGAACACCGAGGGGAAACCATACCCCTTGCGGATCACCCGACAGGCCTCCTTGAGGAACCGATCCGGTGTCTTGTGGGATATCTGTACGTTTTGACTGGGCTGTAGAATGTGCAGCTCGTCAATCACCTCGAGCAGCAAAAAGGAGACCTCGCCGGTCCCGTCCTCACCGACGGCGGTCTGCCCGGCGATGTTGATGTTGGCAAAATCGGTGTAGGTGCCGCTCTCCGCCGCGGTCACTCCCACTTTGGGAGGGGCGGGATGGTTGTTGAATTTGACGAAGAAGCATCCCAGCAGCTCCTTGGCCTGATCCCGCGTGAGGGATCCATCTTTGATACCCTGCTGGTAAAACGGCTCCAAATGCTGATCCAGGTGGCCCGGGCTGAACGCGTCCCAGCCGTTGAGCTCGGTGATCACTGCCAGATGACAGAACCAATACATCTGCAGCGCCTCGACAAAATCCCGCGGGGCGTGGGCCGGCACGTGGCGACAAGTGCGGCCGATCCGCAACAGCGCCGCTTTGCGATCCGCATCGCTCTCGTCTCGGGCCATCGATTCGGCGAGCTCGGCGTGACGGCGAGCAAAAATGATCACTGCTTCGGCGGCGACGGCCATCGCCTCGAGTTGCTCTTTGCGGTGCTGGGCTGTGGCATCTCGTTCGAAATCGAGCTCTTTTTTCGCGGCCTCGATCGCCTCTTTGAACCCGGTCATCCCCTGGCGGTAAATTTTGCCGTCTGCCACGGTGTGTCCCGGGGCGCGCTGTTCCATGAATTCAGTGAAGATGCCCGCGTCGTACGCTTCGATCCACTGGGGTGTCATGCCCTCGAAGATTTGCTTGCGCAGGCTGCGATCCCGCCAATAGGGAATCACCTCTTGCTCATACGCTTCGAGCACCTCCGGGGAGACCCGGTAGACCGTCTTTTCCCGACTGTTGAGGGTCTTCAGATCGTCGAGGGTGTGACAGGTCAGCTCGGGGTAGGTCGGCGTAGCTCCGGGATAGGGCCCCCTCTCGCCGACGATCAACTCGTCGGGCCCGATGTGAATCGTTTTGTGTTCACACAGATGCTTGAAGGACAACGCTCGCTCCATCGGGGGGGAGGTCTTGCCCTGATGCTGTTTGTAGAAGCGCGTCAACAGCACGGCCCGTTCGGCCGAGACCGTCGGTGGTGCCGACAACGTCGCCTCTCGCAGACGCTGTATTCTGGGAGTCATGGTGTACCTTTTCCGTTTACATATGTCTCAAGGCCGAACTCAGCAAGTAGTGATGCCGCTTTTTCCAAATCCCGCGCTGACGGGGATTCGATCGTTTCCGCGGGATACTCCCGGCGATGCTGGCGGTATTTGTCGGTGGCTAATTTATGAAAGGGCAACAGGTACACTCGGGGCACCCGTTCGAGCGAGGCCGCAATACGACCAATTGCCCGTAGTTGTTCAACGTCGTCGTTGATCCCCAAGATAAAGGGCACGCGAATCCAGACCGTCGCACCCAACCGATCGATCTCCCTCAGGTTTTTCAGAATCTGGCCCAGTGGTACCCCGGTGTATCGCTCGTGGGCAGCTTCGTCCATCACCTTGAGGTCGTATAAAAAGAGATCGGTCCAATCGGCCACTTCTGCGATCACCTCGGTCGGCGCAAAGCCGCTCGTATCCACCGCGGTGTGAATGTTCCGTTGCCTCAGCGACCGGAGGCAGGCGACCAGAAACTCGCTCTGCATCAGCGGTTCTCCGCCGGTGAAGGTCACGCCGCCGCCGGACTGCTCGAAAAACGGTCGCTCCCGCTCGACCGTCTCCACCAATTGATCGACGGTCAGGGACTGACCGACCAGCTGCCGGGCCTCGGCGGCACACGCGTCGACGCACTCACCGCAACGGGAGCAGGCCACAGGAAGGGCCCCCTCTCGCAAATCCACCGCTGACGGCGTCTGATGGGCACAGGCCTGTCCGCAGGCGTCGCACTCAATACATCGCTTATCGAAAAAAAAGAGCTCCGATTCGCCACGCTGACCCTCCGGGTTGTGGCACCAAACACAGCGCAAGGGGCACCCTTTGAGAAAAACACTGGTCCTCAGTCCGGGACCGTCGTGGATGGCGTAGCGCTTGATATCAAAGCACAATCCGGTAATGTCGCGCGGCGGGTTAGGGCTCATTTCGCATCTTCTCGGACATGGGCATACCTCTTCAATTGCCCCTTATAAATTCATAACAAAGCCATAATCATCATTCTAGTCGAATACGTATGGCAACTTCACCATTTCTGCACAGCTTTTTGATTTATCTTCAGACAATAAGTATAAAAACAGACTGGGTTTTCGAATCAATGTGCATTGCACGACAGGGAGGGTCTTATGAGAGTACTGTGGCTATTGTTGATTGTGGGACTGTTGATTCCACAAGGAGGTTGTGATCCGGAGCTCGGCGAGGCGCTCGACGATGTCCGTTCGACCGCCCCGGGGGTCTGCGAAGAGTACTGCGAGGGCAAGAAGGATTGCGAATGGACCGGTGACGGGGACTTGGACGACGAAGCCGAAGAATCGGTCTACGACCAGTGCCTGATCAATTGTGCCTGGCACGCCGACAACGGCGCCTATGTGGTCACCCAAACCGAAACCGGCTTGGAATACGATGAGGCGATCAGCGGTTCGGCACTGAAAGGGTTGCTCGACTGCCTGTGGGAAGCGGATCTGTTCGATTGCACCGAGTTGGGCCAACAGTACTATTCATGGGGCATCGTCGCCAAAGACGAGGATGACTGCAACGCCCTCCAGGAGTGCTATGATGCGCTGGATGTGAGCGGACTGAGTGAATGGGTCTGGACGGCCGAGCCCGCCCCGGGTCAGTGCGGCTTCGATGGGGAGCCCCCGTACACCTATATCCAAGCGGCGCTCTAGGCCGCTGCCGGGATCGCCATCCGACCGCTTGAGCCCTGCCGACCGCCCGGTCTACGCGGCAAAAATGTCTTGAATTTTTTTCTCGATTTCCGGCTCACCCTGCTTGAGAGCGAGGGCCAATTCCGAGACGAGCAGCATTCGAGCGGTGTCCAATAGACGGCGTTCGCCAAAGGACAGATCTTTATCACCCTTGAGCCGAAACAGGTCTCTGAGCACTTTGGCCACTTCGAAGGGGGAGCCGCTTTTGAGCATCTCCATGTACTCGCGGTAGCGGCGGTTCCAGGGTTGGGTCGTCACCGCGACCTCCTCGGATTTGAGGATATCGAGGACTTGGGTGGCTTCTTTTTGATTGATGACGCAGCGCAGTCCTGTGTTACCGGCCGTCTGAGTCGGGATCATGATCTTCATCCCGTTTTCGACGATTCTGAGGATATAAAAGGATCGCTTGGTTCCGCCGACTGACCGCTCTTGTATATCCTGGATCTCGCCGACACCATGGGCCGGATAAACAGCCTTGTCGCCAACTTTGAAATTTAAGGCCCCTTGGGCTCCCATGGCTTTCCTTTATCTGCGGTGTCCCCGCCTAGGTTAGAATCTAACAAATGAATTCGTCGTCGACTCCGAGTATCGTCTTCCAAAATGCTCTTTTACATATCATAATCATATTTTTGGGTCAACGCGTGGCGCAGGGTCAAATAACGAAGAACGTAAACATTCGGCAGGGGACATTTTTCTGGTGACCGACTCGAAGATCCCTGTACTCTGGGGGCGATGAGCGACACCTTCAAGGGTATCTGTTTCGGCCTCCATTCCGGAGGACACCCCTGCGTTGTGGTACCGCGAGGAGCCGGCATCGATGTTCAGATCGACGAACGGCACCTCGCCACCTTGCCCTACCGCGCCTGCCGGATTTCCCTGGCCGGCACGGACGATCGCTACCTCTCTTTTGAAGCCGAGGTCGAGGACAAAACCGTTCGCGTGCTGGTGCCCGACCGGGGAATCATCGCTCAAATCCAGGCCCTCGGTGCCCCGCGAACCGTCATCGAACAGCTGGACGCGGCGGTGGCCCGACGAACCCGACGCAAGGCCTCCAAGAGCGGCGTCTGGTTGGGATTGGCCGGCACCCTCGCCGCGCTGATTATCCTGGGCTGGTATGGGCTGGGTTGGCTCGAAGACAAAGCCGTGGAATCGATCCCGGTGGAGTGGGAGCTCGAGCTGGGCCGGGCCAGTGCCACCCAATTCGTCGAGCAGACCCGGATCTGCACCGATCCCCAGCTCAAAGCGGCCATCAATGAGATCGGCATGCGCTTGGTCCGCGGGGTGGGCACCAGTGGGTACGCTTTTAGCGTCCACGTGCTGGATACCGACGAAATCAATGCCGTGGCCCTTCCCGGCGGGTTCATCTTCATTCATCGCGGCCTGATCCAATCCGCCGATGACAGCAGCGAAGTGGCCGGCGTCCTGGCCCACGAGATGCAACACGTGTTGCTGCGCCACGGGTTGGGCAATGTGGTTCGCCAGGCCGGAGCGACCATCCTGGTCAGTATTCTGTTCGGTGACGCCGGGGAGCTGCAGCAGTTCCTGGCCCACAACGCGGCCCAACTGTTCTCCATGTCCTACAGCCGCGACCAGGAAACCCAGGCCGACGGGGAAGCGCTCCTCCTGTTGAACCGCGCCAAGCTGGATCCCGCCGGACTGACCCGATTTCTGACGCGGATCGCCACCGATGATCAACTCACCGCCGCCCTGCCCAGTTGGCTCTCCACCCACCCGGATCCGACGGATCGCATCAACGCGCTCCATCGCCAATCTGCCCTCATTCCAACTGGGGAGACAGAGCCCCTGTCAGCCGATTGGGCGACGATCAAGAACCGCTGCGACCCGGCAGCGATCAATCCAATCAACCCAATCTAGCCCGCGCCAACTCGAGCCCGCAGCATCCCGCAGAAAAAAAAAGACGGGGCCGTGCATTTTTTTAGCAACCCTTGGCCCGGATCGGCCGATAGGGGGGACATCGAAGGAGGTAACCGTGAGAACGCAACCGACACTCTTCCAGGCCGCACAAGGCACTGCCCAAGTCGAGGAATTGGTCCTCATCGTGACCGTCGTGATCGGCTTTGTCGCCGCGACGATCCCGTTGGGCAGCCTGTTGCTGAGCTACTGCGAAGGGATCGAGCTCGTTCTCGCCCTACCGATTCCCTAACCCAAAACAGCCCGGCCGATGCCGGCGAGAAAGGTAAAGAAACATGTTTAAGAAAATCGAAAAACCAAACCAAAAGAAAAACGGATTGGCCCGCGACGAACGGGGACTCTCCACTGTCGAGTACATCATCCTCTTGGTGCTCATCGCAGTCGCGGCGATTGCCGCTTGGGGAGAATTCGGAGATAAAGTGAAAGGAGCGGTAAACGACTCAAAAAAGGAGATCCCCTCAGTTAGTAGCGAATCCTAAGAAAAAAGGATGAGGTACTGACCATGAGTTTCACCGCATCACTCTCAGCATGCATAGCTGTTGGCATCACCCTCCTAGCAGCGGGTATCGACCTTAAGACCGGTCGCATTCCCAACTGGCTCACCGTCCCGGGTTTGATCCTGGGGCTGGTGCTCGGGCTGGTCGCCGGCCAACTGACCGGGTTGCTGTTGGCCCTGGCCGGGGCCCTGGCGACCGCTTTGGTTCCCTTGCTCCTTTTCAAGATGAAGGCAATGGGGGGCGGCGATGTCAAGTTGTTCGCCGCGCTCGGTGCCCTGCTCGGGGCCGAGGCGGCACTGGAGATCGAGATGGCCGCGTTCATGATCGGGGCGGTGTGGGGATTGGCGGTCTGGACCCAACGGGGGCTGTTGGGTAGCGGGCTGTTGGCAGTGGCCGGAATGGCCCTCGGTCGACTGGGCAAGCGGTGGCGCACCGGAGAAAAAGCCGCCACCGCGAAGGCCGTTACGATCCGCTTCGGCCCGGCGATCGGGGCGGCCACCCTCGCCGTGATTTCCGTCCGCGTTTTTTGGGGGTGAGCTGTGTTGCTGCGGCACATCAGGACCGACGAACCGGGAGTGGTCTACGTGGAGTTTCTGCTGGTGATCATTCCCTTCCTCATTCTGTTCTTCGGTCTGACCCAACTCGGGTTGATCTACGGCGCGGATCTGATGGTCCGCCACGCGGCCAACAAGGCGGTGCGGGCGGCGATCGTCATTCTGCCCGACGACCACGAGGAGGCGGACTACGGAGATGTGCCGCTCAATCAGATCGGCGATGGGGGAGACAGCCTCGACACCTATGCCAACGCTCCGGATGACGGCCGGCTCGCCGCGATTCGCCAGGCACCCAAGCTGATCCTCTCGGCCATTTCCCCCTCCATCGATTCGTACACCGGCTCGAGCCTGGCCGATGCCATCGGCGAGTCCCAACTGGGCACCTACCTCGCCGGGCTGCTCTGGACCGAGGCGGCAATGGTGGTGACCTTTCCCGACGGCAAAGACGGCTATCGCGGCAGCTTCGGCAGCACCGAAATGTTCACCGCGCGGGTCACCTTTCTCTACAAATGCTCGGTGCCGATGGTCAACCGTCTGATGTGCAGCAGCTGGTTCAACCTCGACAAAAAACACAAGAACGTGCTCAAGACCGCGGGCAAGCTGTTGCCGATCGTGAGCACCATCTCCGGCTGGCAGGTGATCGCCCTCGAAGCCGAGCGCACCCTGCCCAACCAGGGAAAGTGAGGCACCATGGATCGCCGAAAGATCACCCGCAACACCGACGGCGCCCTGATGGTGATGGCCGTGTTCGTCGCCCTGTTCATGGTGGCCATCGTCTACCACGTGGCCGGTGTCGGCGGGGCCGCCCTGGAGCAGCAGACCATGCAGGACGCGGCCGACGCGATGACCTTCTCCGCGGCCACGGCCAAGGCGAGGGGGATGAACCTGCTGGCGATGATCAATTTGATCATGGCAGCGGCGGTCGCCGTGCTGGTGGCCCTGCGCCTGTTGATGGTGGTGATCGCGATCCTGATCATCATCTGCATTCCCCTCTGTTACTTCGGCGGCTCCACCTGCGCACTCATTCCCAAACTGATCGATTTCGAAATTCAGGTGAACAACTGGGCCAATGATGTCGAGGACATCGTCCAGCCCCTGACCCGGGCGCTGGCCAAGGCCGCAGACGTGGTCAACCAGGCGGTCCCGATACTGGCCCAGGCCGAGGCGATCCACATCTCCACCCGGGACATTTACAACCCAGCCAAGATCGGATTCGTCTGGCCCCTGGTGGAGGAGCTGCCCACCAAGGAGGGCCCCTTTGAGCTGCTCTGTGCCAAGGCGGCAAAAAATGTGGCCGACGTGGTGACCTTTCTGCTCCCGCCCATCATTCCCGATGCGGTGATGGACAAATTCGGCGACGGACTGGCCGGACTGGCCACCAGCTTCTCCAGTTTCTTCTGTGGGACGAGCGACTCGAACGAGTTGGGCAGCCGCACCGAAGAGGTGGCCTATCCGGGGAACGATCACCGTGAGGAGTGCACCGCTGAAAGCGCCCTTCCCGATCCGGGCACCGGAGAATGCGGCAACGAGCAGTGTAAAAAATGCTCGCGCTGGGGCTGCGCCGCCTGCCTCAATGCCCAGGAGAGGGATGGCTATCAAAGGGGCCAATGGACCCGGAGCCGGAAAATCTGGGTGGAATGGACCACCTCGAGCGGACAGCTAAAAAAGAAAATTGAAGACGAGGAAGACAAGCGGTTGGTCACCCTGAAAGAGGATCCCTGCGATGGCACCGGCTCCTGCGGTGGTGAGATCTGCACGGACGAGGTGATCGATCTGGTCGATGAGCCCCAGTATCCGGACAACGCCCGGCGGGTGACCCAGACCACCTACCACGACCTGCACAACTGCATCATCGAAGAGGAGCTGGAGATGAACATCGAGATGGAACAAGCGAACGAAGACGACTGGGGAAGACCCCGCATTCTCGATGAGGAGCAGTTCCCCGAAGGGGCCCGTTTGCGGGGTGTGGTCCTGGGGCGCAGAGATGCCAAAAACGATTTATACTTCCTTAAAGCCTATGCCTAGCCTTTTTCATCGACTTTGCGTTTCGAAAACCCGCCCTGAAAATTGCAGATAAATTCTTCTTATGGACTCCCCAGTCATGAAATAAATCGGCTGTCAGCAGGCTGAGACCCTACAAATTTCACTAATCTTATTTGGATTTACTATATCTTTCCCTATGGCTTGTTTATCCCAGCTAGGTCTGCTTTCTCATTATGGGTCTAGGCAAT
>JANQET010000350.1 GCA_028278265.1 Myxococcota bacterium | reverse complement strand
GGTCACCCCCGATGTCCTCATCCCCAGACCGGAGACCGAAACTCTGGTCGAAGCAGCCCTGGCCCGCGTGTCAAAGGGCCCGGTGCTCGATTTGTGCACCGGCTCGGGCTGCGTGGGCATCGCCCTTGCCCACGAACGGCCGACCGTCGAAGTCGATGCCACGGACATCTCAGCCGCTGCCTGCGTTGTGGCCCGGCGCAATGCCGAGAAGAACGGGGTTGCCGATCGGGTGCGCGTCTGCGAAGGGGATCTGTTTCAAGCGCTCGCCGAGCCGCGGCTCTATGAGGTGATTGTGTCCAACCCCCCCTATGTGAGGAGTGGTGAGCTGACCACCCTGCAACCCGAAGTGCGCCGGGAGCCGAGCCGTGCCCTGGATGGGGGGGCCACCGGCCTCGATCTGATCGACCGTCTGCTGGCGGGCGCGGACCGGTACCTCGCACCCGGGGGATGGCTCGCCCTGGAGGTCGACCCGCGGCAGATCGAAGCCCTCAGCGTCAAGGGACAGTCCATCTTTGGGCAAGAGCCAGTTATCGTGCGTGATCTGGCCGGCGCCGAACGGGTCATTCTCTGGCAATGGCCGTTGGGTTGATCACCAAATTCCCGTTGAACAGATGGTGGCTGGCGGTCGGTCCTGCAGGGTCGGTCAATCGTCGCTATTTACACTTGCCGAAACGGTCCAGCTACATGAAGATGCAATTCGGACAGCCGGCGACCTTGTTGCAGCAGGAACGGCCGCAGATCTGATTGCCGTATCCGGCCTGCCGGCAGTTCCAATAACACTCCATGTACTCCTCTTCTTCTTCCCAGCCGGCGATGGTGCAGCTGCCCCAATTTGTTGAATTTTCGCCGGCGATAAACTCGATCGTGGTGGATGGTTCCAGCGTCTCTCCATCCTCTGTTTCGCAAGCCGTGAGGGCGACCATAGCGAGGGCCAGGGCGGCCAGGATCATCAATACGGTGACAATTCTTTGATTTTTTTTCATCATTTGTTTCTCCTTCTTCTTGTTGGGGTAACGATAAATCGCGTTACGAAAAAAGATCATCCCTTCTCATCATCCATTCTGTTTCATCAGCGAGCGAGCGACCAAACCAGTTCGGATCGGGGATGGGTAGCGCTTGTACCCCACCCCCTTGATTCACTTATTTTAGGATTCGCACCTTTCATACGACCAAAGGGCGGCTCTTGGCAAAAGAAAAAGACAAAAAAGGCCTATTTTATTGGGGTAAGTGGATAGATCCACCCCGTTTGCAATGGATGTTCGAATTGGGGAAACGGTGATCGAGGGGCAGGGGTCTAGTTGATGGTGATTTCGCTACCGTCGCTGCTGAAGCTGATGTCTTTGGCGTTGAGATACCGCTCTTCGTCGAGCAGGTTCTCCCAATCGCTCTTGTAGGCGCTGAGCCCGCCGTTGAAACGCGCGTCATAGGTGAAGCCGAATTTGCCGGCCCAATCTTCATGAATGAAGCTCCACGCCTTGACCCGATCGTGGTAGTCGATGAAGTAGGCGACCCGCGAAAAGTACTCTTCCCAATAATCGCCGCTGCCGCCCGCTTCTGTCACCGACGATTCGGCGATCATGATCGGTTTGTCGTGCTCTTCGGCAAAGGCGTTGAGGATGTTCATCGGATTGATCTTGAATTCAAAACTGTAACCAAAAATGGTGATCCCCATCCAGTCTACATAGGTGTCACCCGGGTAGTATTTGTTCAGGTGGCTGGCACTGATCTCCCCTTCCTTGCCTCGGGTGTGCCAGACAAAAGCGACATTGTCCACGCTCTGGGTTTCCCGCAGGTGCTTGCCCACCTTGTTGAACACCTGCTTGTACTGATCGGGACTGGAGCAGCCGTGATTGCTGTCGGTGTTGTCGAACTCGTAGCCGATGCGCAAAAAGACCGGCAGTTTGGTCGCCTTGATGCGCCCGGCGAGATCGTCGAGATAGGCGTTGCCGTCGTTGGAGAGAATGTACGAACAGCTTTGGAAGGCCCCCTCGTTGAGATAGATCCCCATTTGCAAAAAAGTCCCTTCGTAGTAGGTGTTGTAATAGGCCAGCGTCCCACCCTCACCACCGATGCTCCATCCCTGATCCCAGTTGGTGGATAAATAGTACATAATGCCCGCGGGGGTATCAAAGGCGTTGATGTAATCTTGGACCCCCGTGCCGTACTGGCCGATGATCACGTAGGTGTATCCCCGCGGAGGTTCGAGCTTTTGCAGGTTCTCGGTGATCGGTTCCTGATTGATAATGATCTCCTGGAACTCCAACTTGGTTTGATCCTCGATGATCGAAAAATTGACCTGCCGAAACTGGTCGAGTTGGATGCCCGTGGCCATGACGACTTCGACCGTCTCGAATGAAGAGGTGGCCGGCAGGGTAATCTGTTGGGCACCGCCGTCCTCGTCCGGCCAATAGGGGACGACATAGGTGTACTCATCCCCTTCGACCAAAGCCCACTTGTCTTCGGGGTCGACACCCCACATCAAGAAGCAGTTGACCGGACCGGTGGATTTGTAGGTCACCTTGAGTGTCGTGTAACCGGTAAAGTCCTCGTAATCCTGAAAGCCGCTGTCAAATCCATAAAAGACGGCAGAGAGATCCTGATTTGTGTCGATGGTCAGCACGCCGTCAATGTCATCGATATCCGGAGCGTCCCCTCCGCTGGGATAGCCCCCCAGCTCGTGGCCGAACCCGCCGTTCTCGTCCCAGAAAACGCCCTTGTCCGCATCAGAATCGGAGTCCGTGTCCGAATCGGAATCGGAATCGCTGTCCGAATCGGAGTCGGAATCGCTATCCGAGTCACTGTCCGAGTCAGAATCGGAATCACTGTCCGAATCACCGTCCGAGTCGGAATCGGAATCCCCGTCCGAGTCCCCGTCCGAGTCCCCGTCCCCGTCGCCATCCCCATCGCCATCGCCATCCCCGTCCCCGTCGCCATCCCCGTCGCCATCCCCATCCGAGTCGGAATCGCTGTCGGCATCGGTGTCCCCGGAACCACTGTCATTGGGATCATCAGACGAGTTGTTGCAGGCCCAAAGGAGCGAAGACGCCACCAAGAGCATCACGGCCAAAAAAGAAAGAATACGGTGTGTTTGATGTCGACTCATTTTTTCCTCACTGTAATGTCCCACGCTGGCTTCAATTAATTTGTTTCCAGTCCAAACAAATTTAGTAAATTTAAGCAACTCTGTCAAGAGGGAGCGCCCTTTTTTGCCAAAGGATGAACCGTCGCAGTCACTGGCTACTGATCACAGATCCGCGTTGAACTGAATCTCCTGTCCGTTGACGAGTCGATCACACTCAATGGTCAATACCGGATTCGCCCCTCCCGTACCGATGGTGACGGTCTGACTTTGGCCGGGCAGTAGAGGGGACAATGACTCGGTCGCCCGTAGGCCATTTACCGTCAAATACGCGTCGTAGGGTATTCGAGCGATACCCGTATTTTGCGCGGTAACCCGGGAGACGGTGGGAGAGGCTTCGAAGGCGGTGATCTCAAACGTGTACCCCGAGGCGATCCCAGCCGCTTCGATACGGGACATGGGTTGGTAGCCGGGTTGATCGTTGCCGATCATGTACGACACGTTGTATCTCGCAGCCAGCTCTTCATAGGGGATACCGTGGGGCCCATTGGGCCAGTCGAGGGCGTGTTGCTGATCCCAGTCGGTGTAGTAGGAAAGCTCACCCCCGATCGGCGACGCCCGCCGTTTTTCCTGGCCGAAGAAGGCAAAGCACGCCGCGTTGTATTGGTCGTGCGCTTCGTGCAGAAACGAATCGTCGAACAGGCCGAAGGGAATCTCGATCAACTCGGGTTGGCCGGCAAACGGGGTGGTGTCGCTGTCGGCCGCGTCAATGGAGATGCTCCAATGCAATGTGGTGAACACCGACTGCAGGTGCTCGACAAACTCGGCCTGAAACGACTCGCTGGGAAAGTTGACCCCCAGCTGCACGCCGGGATCGTAAATGTGGTATTCTCCCCACAGCCCAAAACCCACCTGGAGAAAGGCGAACCGGGGATCGTCATCGTAACGGGCGGCGAGCTGGGAATAGAACGCCAGGGTGAACGCCTCCAACGCCTGGTGAGACCAGTCCGGAAAATCGGTCGGCTGCCCTTCGGAGGTCGCGGTGGTCTCCTGATAGTCTGCCAGCGCCTTGATGTGCTGAGGCACGGTGGTCTCTGCTCCGGGGTAGACGTAGTAGAAGCGGAGCACCGCCTGATGGCCGTGGCCGGCGATGTCGTCCAGCAGATTCTCCATTCCGCTCCAGTTCCAGTTGTCCGGTTCCGGATCCACGGCAATCTCATCGAACGGCATGTACGAGTATTCCAGTTGGATTTCCGCGGCATCGGCGTTTTCGTGGTCATTCCACAACACGATGCCGGTCAGCGGCTGTACGTGGGTCACCTCGCTCTGCAGGGGCACCGGTACGAAATCCCCGTCCGAATCGGCGTCTGCGTCATTGTCGGTGTCCGCGTCACTGTCGCTGTCGGTGTCTGCGTCCGAATCCGAATCCGAATCTGTATCCGTATCGGCGTCCGTATCCCCGTCGCCACCGGCACTGTCGTCATCTCCGTCGCCCCCGTCCGAACAACCGAGCAGCACGAATAGCGCAGCTACGGCCCACCTGAATCCCAATTTCATCTCATCGCCTTTCGTGATTGCTCACTTCTTTGGCAGAAGCTCGGGCCGATACTCAAAGTGCATCGTGTCATAGTGGTACCACTTGCCCCCCCAGATGAAACCATGGCGCTCGAACACTTCGACCACCTCGAGAGGAATGCGGTTTCTATAGCGAAGACGTCCGTCCGGCCCGGGTCGGTCCCAGCGCCAGTAGTCCCCCAATCGACCCCCCAGATCGATGGCGATGCCAAAGGAGTGGGGGCTCAACCGCTCGGTCCCCTTGATCTTCCGCCAGTTGAACGTGCCCGAGACACGGGCCATTTTTGCGACGATCGGTTGGGGCAGCTGTAGAATCTCCGCGGAAATCTGTTGGAGTCGGCGATCGACTCCGTTGATCGAGGTGATTCGAATCCGCCGATCAGCGACCCCGGGAAGCCAGATCACCGGTTTGAGCCTGGCGCGAACCGCCGCGGGTGACGCCCCATACATCTTCTCGAAGAACGGTTGGTAGCGGATGCGTCCGGGATCGGTTCGCGGCTCAGCAGTGCGCCCTGGGGTGTAGGGAAGGGAGAGCTGGTCCTCGAGATCCGGGTCACGCAGTTTCTCATCGAAGCTCTTTTGCCGACCGTCGTCCCAGGACATCCGCGTTCCGTCACACCACATCAGCGCGTGTTGGTCTCCGGCGCAGAGGGAACCGGGATAGGCCTGAAGCAACCCGGCCATGGTGACCGGCAGTGGTTTATTCGCTGGTTGATCCGGGCCGAGCGGGACGGTCCCGGCGGCCAATCCGATCAAGCAAAGACATCCCGCGATGAAGAGAGACGATGGGCCCGGCCAACGGGGAGACCTGCTGAATTGGCGGATTTTCTCGATCATGTCAGTATACTGCATCTTTTAAGACAGTTGACCGTCATACTTATTATGACGGAAAAACGGGATCGAAATGCAACGATTGGATAAAAAGGCCATTGGCTTGGTGCTGTTGCTGCTCATCTGGACCGGTCAGATTCCACCGAGCGGTGCCCAACGATCGGAAAAGCAAAAGAACGCGCCGGCTGCGGACCACCGCTACCCCTGGTTGACGGATCAGCCGCGGGACACGGTCGCTTCCCGGTTTTCCCCACCACCGGGGTTCCGTCGCATCGAATTACCGGCGGGCAGTTTTGGCGACTGGTTGCGCCATCTGCCCCTCGAGCCGGGTCGACCACCGGTAACCCTGTACGACGGCTCGCTCAAGGGGAACCAAGAGGCCCACCTGGCCGTGGTGGAGATGGAAATCGGCGATCGGGATCTGCAGCAATGCGCCGACGCGGCGATGAGGCTGTGGGCCGAGCACTTGTGGTCTACAGGGCGACAGAATCGCATCTGTTTTCGTGCCGCAGCCGGCCACCGGCTCAACTGGCGGCGGTGGAAGAAGGGATTTCGGCCGGCCCGGGGCTCCAGCCAGGGATGGCAGCAGACCGCGGCCGCGCGAACCGGGCGTCGGGCCTTTCGGCGGTACCTGGACCGGGTCTTCGGCAGGGCCAACTCGGCCTCTCTCCTGCGCCAGCTCGACCGAGTGACCGATCCCCGCAACATCACCCCGGGGGACCTATTCGTCGAAGGGGCCACCAGCCGGGGGTATGGCCACGTGGTGATTGTGGTCGATGTGGTTGTAAATGCCCGAGGTGCGCGCCGGTTTCTGCTGGCCCAGAGCTACATGCCGGCCCAGCGAATCCACATCCTGAAGAATCCGCAAAATAGTTCCAGCCCTTGGTATCCCGTGCCCGAGGACGAGCCCCTGAAGACCCCGGAGTGGACTTTCGAGCCGGGAATCCTGTGGCGCTTCAACCCGAATCGGTGTTGAACCGGCGACAATCGGCTGTCCGGGAAAATCAGCGCAGCTGTTCCTTTCTTTTGGATGACCGGCGACGCCGATGGTAAAATAGGGCATTGAGATCCGCACCTTTGAGGAGGGGCCATGCGCGAAAGCAATCCATCGTCAACAACAGCGCCGGCCCGGTCGATGCGGTTCATCGGGGGCACCGCGCTAGTAGTCGGTTTGCTCGTCGGATGTGGGGAGAGCGATGAATTCACCGTCAACGATGCGGCCGCTGACGGGGATGCGGACAGCGATGCGGATACCGACAGCGATGCGGATACCGACACTGACACGGATTCCGATGCGGACACGGATGGGGACACCGATGCGGACGCGGATACGGATGCTGACTCTGACAGCGACTCGGACGCTGACTCGGACAGCGATGGGGACACGGACGGGGACACCGATATCGACAAAATTGACCTCTGGCAGCTCACCACCGGCCCCCATCTGCGCGGCGCGAATATCTATCAGCGTCGGATATACATCGAGCTCGAGGGATCGGAATTCGCCGGGCCCGGACCCGTCGGTCCGCCTTACTCCCAAACGGATTTCGACGAGCTGGCCCTATTGGGCGCAAACTACGTCAACATCTCCCATCCCGGCCTGTTCACCGAAGATCCGCCGTTCGAGTTGGACGAGGAAATTCGCGATCACCTGGACCAACTGCTCGATATGATCGGCGAGGCCGACATGTTCGCTGTGGTCAGCTTTCGCACCGGACCGGGCCGTAGCGAGTTCACCTTTTTCAGGGATGAGGTGGGGGATTGGTTCGACGAGAGCTACCTCAATGATGACGTGTGGGAAGTGCAGGCGGCGCAGGATGCGTGGGTCGAGATGTGGGGGACGGCAGCGGATCACCTCCGGGGCCATCCGATCGTCGTCGGCTACGACCTGATGGTCGAGCCCAATTCCAACGAGGTGTTCTTCGACATCTGGGATCCCGAAGAGTTCTACGCCGAGCACGGGGATACCCTGTACGACTGGAACCAGCTGTTTCCCGAGATCGTCGATGGGATTCGCACGGTGGATGACGAGACCCCGATTCTGATTCAGGGCATGGCCTACAGCGCCCTGGAGTGGCTGCCTTGGATCGAGATCATCGACGACCCGCAGACGGTCTACCTGGTGCACCAATACGAGCCGATTCTCTTCACCCATCAGGAGGCGAACCTAAGCGAGTGCGTCTATCCGGGAACCTGCGATTTGGACTGGGACGGCCAGCCCGACCCGTTCAATTACGAATGGCTCGAGGGCTTTCTCCAACCCCTCGGCGACCATGCCGACGAAAACAACCTGCTGGTGGCGGTCAACGAGTTCGGTGTCCAGCGCTGGGTACCCGGCGGCGCGGACTTCATGGAGGATCATATCGATCTAATCGAGGCAGAGGGCATCAACCATGCATTGTGGCTGTGGGAGTGCGGCCATGAACCCTATGCCACGGAAATCGACGCCTTTGATTTCATGCACGGCCCCAACCCGGACAACCACACCGATGTGGGCACCAGCGATCTGATCGAGGCGATCACCAACGCCTGGTCGGCCAACACCGCCCGCCCTTCCAACACCACGTTTTAACTCAATCTCCGACGGGCAGTGACCTGATGTCCGGTCGTGAAGGCAACTGTCGTAGAGCACGCAGTCGGTCTGAGGCCCACTCTTGCAGACGCTCTGACCAAGTGCGATCGGGGACCTAACGGTGGAGGGCGGATTGGAGGTCGGCCTGGGCCGCTTCCTCCTTTTTTTGTGTCAGCATCTCAATCACCCGATGCGCATCGCCCGAGACACCGGCGTAAACGTGGATGTCCCTGCGCTGAGCATCGCGTATGAGCGGCTGATCAAATTCCAGACACAGGATGACCTCGACACCCAATCGATCCAGTCGGTCGACCCGGTCGGTCCGGCTCGGCACACCGGCTTTTTGGTTTACCTCCCGGATCACCCGGCCGTCTTTGATATCGACGATCAAGAAGGTGTCGGCATACAAAAACCTGGGCGCCACGGTGTGACCGAATAGGGGGATGGCCACGCGCATCACTTGACGGCCAATCTTTTTCGGTTGCGGTATTTTCTATGCCACCTCTTCATCGTCCGGTGCTGCGGGGTTTCCGCACCCCGTCCCACATCGGCGTGGGTGCAGCGCTGCAGGGTTCCAGTGGCCAGTAGATCCAGCGCCTGGTCGACGGTCGTGCCGTCCGGCGCAATCCACATCTCGATATTCAGCTCTGACAGCGCGTGGTAGGTCAGCGCGCCGAAGCGGGCGGATACCACCGCCGAAACGCCGTTGCTCCTCAACCGCTCCTTGGTGGTTTCGATGATTTTTCGTGTATCAGAATCGACGATCAGTACTGTTTCGGCACGGCCGAACCGGGTGTCGATGATCGACTCGATACCGGTATTGTGCTTCACAGGAATCGCTATGCGTCTGGACATCTGGACCTCCTCTTGTCGGCGCTGTCACCGGCGACGAATCTGTTCACGGTTCGCGCCCCAGCATTGAGAGAATTCACCACGCAAAAACGATGCCAGTTGAATCGAGCCGGTGCGCTGCGGAAAAACCGATTCCCCGTAAATTTCTGTACTATCAATCGAACTTGCGATTAGAGTTGAACAGGGGGACAAACTGCACTGACCCCCAATCGCTCGAAGGTGAGCCCATGAACGCCCGAAACGCGACCGGCAGACTCATCGAGTCCCTGTTTTCCTCATCTCCCGCCCCGATTGTGGCGATCGATCGCAACAACTCCGTCACCGCATGGAATCCGGCGGCGGAGCGATTGTTCGGCTGGTCGTCCCAGGAGATGTTGGGTCACTCCTATTCGCTGGTCCCCCGGGACGGCAGCTCCCAGTACCGGGCAGCAATGGACCGGGTGTTCGAGGGCGAACAGCTCTATGAATACAAGGCGCGCCGGCGGCGAAAGGACGGCTCACTGGTCGATGTGAGCGTTGCCCTGGCCCCCATACGGGATGAAGACGATCTCATCAATGGAGCACTCGCGATTTTCCGCGATATCACCGAACAGGTGCTGGCCGAAAACCGCGCCGCCCGGTTGAACAACCTGCTTCGGACGATCCATGAGGTAAACCAGCTGATTGTGCGGGAGAAGGACCCGAACCGTCTTCTCCAAGGGATTTGCACGCGCTTGATCAAGTATCGGGAATATCACACGGCCTGGGTCGCCCTGCACGCTGACACGGGTCAGCTGGAGTTGCGGGCGGGCGTCGGCATGCACGGTACCGAAGCTGTTTTTCGCGAGGCCTTCAGCAACGATGACCTTCCCGGCTGCGTGCGGACAGCGCTCCAGCGCCGCGGCGCCACGATCATCGACGATCGCCGACAGGTGTGCTCGGCTTGCCCGCTCGAACAGGCCTGTCCCCAAAACGCATCCATCGTCGCACGGCTGGACCACGGCGGTGCGGTGCTGGGAGTGATGTACCTCTCCTTGCCGGCTGAGCAGGAGATGCTCACCGAAGAGCGGGCGTTCGTCCCCGAGGTGGCCGACGATATGGCCTTTGCGCTGCACAGTTTGGCGCTGGAGACGGAGTACCGAAAAATCGAACGGGGACTGGGTCAGCGGGAGCACGATCTCCAAGAGCGTATCAAGGAGCTGAGCTGCCTCTATCGCCTCACCGACCTCGTGGAGACTCCGAATATCACCTTGGTGGAGCTCTTTCAGCGAGCGGTCGGGATCATCGCCGCTTCATGGCGATATCCGGAGGTGGCCTGGGCTCGGATCATCGTCAATGGCCAAGAGAGCAGGACAGCCAACTACCGGGACAGCGCCTGGATTCAAAGGGGTGACATCAAGGTTCACGGCCGGCCGGCCGGCCGGGTGGAGGTCGGGTATCTGGAGCAGCGGCCTGAAGCGGATGAAGGACCGTTTCTCAAAGAAGAACGCCACCTGATCGAAGCAGTCGCCGCACGATTCGGAAGAATCATCGAACGGGTAACCGCCAGCGAGGCGCTGCGGGAGAGCGAGCGGCGCCTATCGACCCTGATCAGCAATCTGCCCGGAATGGTCTATCGCTGTCGCAACGACGCCCGCTGGACGATGGCGTACCTCAGTGAGGGATGTCCGGAGATCACGGGGTACCCGGCCGAGGAATTGATCGGCGAGACACCCCGCCACGCTTACGGCGGGTTGATCCATCCCGAGGATCGGCAGCAGGTATGGGGCGATGTGCAGACCGCGGTGAAAGAGCGCACCCCCTTTCGCCTGGTCTACCGCATCACCGACGCCTCAGGGGAGGTGCGGTATCTGCTGGAACAGGGCAGGGGCGTCTACCAACGCGGGGGCGAGCTGTTGCACATCGAAGGCTTTATCACCGATATCACGGCGCTGAAACGGGCGGAGGCCCAAGCCAAACAGCAGTATGAGCAACTGATGCAGGCGGACAAGATGATTGCCCTGGGAACCTTGGTCTCCGGCATCGGCCACGAAATCAACAATCCCAACAACTTCGTCATGTTGAACGTACCGCTGCTCAAGGGGGTCTGGGAGGACGCCGTGCCGCTGCTGGAGGCCCACTACCAGTCAGCCGGCGATTTTCGCTTGCGGGGAATTCCTTTTCAACAGGCCCGAGAGATGATCCCGGCGTTGATTGACGACATCACCGAGGGCGCCTGGCGGATCAAACGAATCGTCGGTGAGCTCAAGGACTACGCCCGGTCGCAGCCGACGCCGCAGATTGAACGGGTGAACATCAACGAAGTGGTCCGCTCGGCGATCGTTCTTTGCACCACGTTTATCGACCAGCACACGCAGCGGTTTTCGATCCAGCTGACCGATCAACTGCCCCTGATCGAAGGCAGCAGCCAGCGCATCGAACAGGTAGTGATCAACCTCCTTCAAAACGCTTGTGAGGCGCTGGAGAACAACCGCAGCGCCGTTTCCATCTCAACAGCCTACGACGACGCACAGGGAAGTATTGTGATCTCGATTATCGATGAGGGCATCGGCATCCCCGAGGAGAACCGCCCCCAGATCACCGATCCGTTTTTCACCACCAAACGCGCCTCCGGCGGCACCGGGCTCGGGTTGTCGATCACCGAGCGAATCGTTCAGGACCACGGGGGAACCCTAGCTTTCGATTCGACACCGGGAGGGGGAACCACCGCCCGGGTGGTCCTGCCGTTGACGATTGAAAACGAATACGGGAGTAGCTCATGAACGGACCATCGATCCCCGGTCAACCCATTCTGCTCATCGATGACGAGGAAGCGATCCTGAGGAGCTTGACCGCCATTCTGCTCTCCAACGGTTTCGACAACACCATCGCCGTATCCGATAGCCGGCAGGTGCTGACAACGCTGGCGGAGCAAGAGCCCAGCTGCGTATTCCTCGACTTGGTCATGCCTCACCTCTCGGGCCAGGAGTTGCTGGAACAGTTGGTCGAAAAATTTCCCGACCTCCCGGTGGTGGTGACCACCGCCCTCAACGAGGTGGAGACCGCCGTCACCTGCATGAAGCGAGGCGCATTCGATTACCTGGTTAAGCCGATAGACGAGAATCGCATTCTCACGGCCCTTCGCCGAGCCCTTGAGTTACGAGATCTGAAATTCGAAAACAGTCTGCTCAAGGAGAGCCTGCGCTCCAGGGTGCTCAAGCATCCCGAAGCCTTTGCCGAGATGGTGACCAGCGACGAGGGAATGTTCACGGTCTTTCGTTATCTGGAGGCGATCTCAAAAACGGCCCAGCCGGTGATGGTCATCGGCGAGACCGGCGTGGGCAAGGAGCTGATCGCCCGCGCGATTCACCGGCTCTCCGAGCGAGCCGGCGGATTCGTGCCGGTCAATGTGGCCGGCTTGGACGACACCCTGTTCGCCGACACCCTGTTCGGTCATGCCAAGGGGGCTTACACCGGTGCCGATCGGGTTCGCCCCGGGCTGATCGAGCGTGCAGCCGCCGGCACTCTGTTCCTCGATGAAATCGGCGACCTGAGCAGTATGTCCCAGGTGAAGCTGCTGCGATTGCTCCAGGAGCGGGAGTACATGCGCCTGGGAGAGGACACGCCTCGGCCGACCGATGCCCGCATCGTCGTCGCCACGAACCGCAATCTGGCCGACCTCCAGGGGAGCGGCGAGTTTCGTAAGGATCTCTACTACCGGCTCCGATCGCACCACGTGATGATTCCCCCCCTGCGCCAGCGCTTGAACGACCTGCCGTTGCTCGTCGATGCCTTCCTCGACGAAGCCGCCCACGAGCTGAACAAAAAGAAGCCGACAATACCAGGAGAAGCCTTCGATGTCTTAGGGGCGTATCATTTTCCCGGCAACGTGCGGGAATTGAAGGCGTTGGTCTTCGATGCCGTCGCGCGGCACGAAGCCGGCGTGTTGTCGCTCAACGTGTTCAGGCAGGCCCTGCAGCTTTTGGCGGAACACCCGGTAGAAGTGGATCGCCGCGCCGGATCACTTCAGTTCGGCCTGCAGCTCCCTACCCTCAAAGAGACACGCAAACGCCTGATCGAAGAGGCGCTGCGACGTACCGACGGCAATCAATCCGTGGCCGCCCAGTTGCTCGGGATCTCCCGTCAAGCCCTCAACAAGCACCTCAAATCCGGCAAAGGGGACTGAACGCCGGTCCGCCGCGGACCACCGCAACTTTTGTTGCATCGTCAACCAAACCGGGAACTCAGGGATGTCAGGAGTGTCAGGGGTGAGCGACGCGTTCATCCCCGAGGCGTCAATTTTAGTTGCAGGGGGACGATGGTGACCGGCCCCACCGTCTGAAATCGCCTCGACCATCCGATTTAGTTGCAGGGGGATGATGGCGACCGGCCCCCCCGTCTGAAATCGCCTCGACCATCCGAAGCGGATGTCGTGGGGTTGGCGCCCTGATTGCAGAGCCTGTGTCGTGGGGGGAGATGATGCGCTGATCCAATGATCCGCGCAAGGGAAAGGCGAATCGTGCCCTCATTGGTCGAAACCTTGAATGTATTTGAACCGATCAGTTTTAGGTACTCCGGTGGGAGTCTCGGGGTAAAAAACGTGCCGGCGAGCACCTGCACCTACAACTGCGTCTACTGCCCGAATAGTCGTACCAAAATGATCACGCTGAACCGCCGCTCCTGGTACGAAATGGACACGATCCTCGAGTCGGTGGCCAAAAAGCAGGCCCAGGCCAGAGTGCTCGGTAGAGCCATTGACCACGTGACCTTCATCCCCGATGGAGAACCGACACTCGATGCGAATCTGGAACAGGAGATCGAGATATTGCGAGCCGTCGGCATCAAGACGTCGATCGTAACAAATGTCTCCTTGATCGACAGAAGCGATGTGCAACGCATGCTGAAGTCCGTCGATCAGATCACAGTGAAGGTGGACACGATCAATCAGGCAACCTGGCAGCGATTGAACCGGCCCCATGAGCAATTGAGCCTGCCCGCCATCTTGGAGGCGCTGCGTGATTTCTCCTCGGAATACGGCGGCTTTCTCGATACCGAGACGATGTTGCTCAACGAGTTGAATGACACCGAGGAGGAAGTTCGGGGACTGGCGGAGTACCTGCGCGAGTTGCATCCGCGAACGGCGACGATTCTCCTTCCGACGAGCCCCCCGTCCGGAGCGTGGGTGCGCGGCCCCTCTGCGAAGCGGATGGCATTGGCGTACATGGCATTCGAACAATGCGGATTGAAGTGGTGGGTCACGGTCTAATCGGCTGCTGGCACGAGTGTTGCGTTCCAATTTCAGCGACGGCGGCGCCGGCCTCGACAGGGGTTGGGATCGAGAGAATTCAGCTCGACGGCGCTCAGAAGAAGCGGGGTGCAATCTTGAAAATCGCGAGCATTCTACAATATTCTCTGGTCCGCTACGGACTGGTGATCGGCGTGGCGTTCATCATCGCCGATCTGCTGTTCTACGGTATGCATCTGCTGATCAGCACGGGAAACCAGTCGGCGCTCGGTGATGTCGAGCCCAACCGAGTCATTGAGTTCGTCCGCGTCAAGCCTCCCCAAGAGACCCCCATTGAAGACAAAACACTGCCACCGAAACAGCTCAGCGACGTCCCGCCCCCTCCCAATTTCGAGTTGACGACCACCGCCACCGGCGGCGACGGCCCGGTGCTGAGCTATCGCGCTCCCGAGATCACCCCCCCGGAACCAAAGCTCAGCATGCCGAATCTGCAGGCCGTCGGATCGAAAAACACGGGCATCCTTCCCCTGGTGCGGGTTCAGCCGATGTACCCCCGTGATGCGGCCAACCAGCGCATCGAGGGGTGGGTCGTCATCGAATTTACCATCAGCACCAACGGACGGGTGCTCAACCCGCGGGTCATCCGCGAATACCCCAACGAGATGTTCAACACCGCCGCGCTGAAGGCGATCAAAAAGTGGCGCTATCGGCCTAGGGTCGAAAACGGTCTCAAGGTCGAGGTTCACAACGTCTCCGTGCGGCTCAAATTCGAGCTGGATGAGATGATGTAAACCCGAGAGAAAGGAACTATCCATGTCCGACAACTCCTTCAATCCCTACGAGATGGCCCAGCAACAGCTCGATGGTGTGGCCGAGATGCTGGCGCTCGATCCACCGACGAGAAACCTGCTGAGGGATTCGCTCAGAGAGTTCAATTTTACCATTCCCGTCCGGATGGACGACGGTGTGATCAAGGTGTTCAGAGGGTTTCGGGTTCAGCACAACGATGCGCGTGGGCCGTGCAAGGGCGGCATCCGCTTTCATCCACAGGAGACGATTGACACCGTTCGCGCGCTGGCGATGTGGATGACCTGGAAGTGCGCAGTGGTGGATATTCCCCTCGGCGGGGGTAAGGGCGGGGTGATCTGCGATCCCCATGACTTGAGCGCCGGTGAACAAGAGCGACTTTGTCGCGGCTGGGTGCGCCAGATGGCCAAGAACGTCGGTCCTCTGGCCGATATCCCCGCGCCGGACGTGATGACCAATGCCCAACACATGCTGTGGATGCTGGATGAGTACGAAGTCATTCGCGGGGAGCGCTATCCCGGCTTCATCACCGGAAAACCGGTGGGACTGGGGGGCTCATTGGGCCGCGCCGAGGCAACCGGGTTCGGTGTGATCTACACCCTGCGCGAGGCGCTCAAGGAGCTGGGCATTCGCCCCGAGGAGACCACCGCGTCGGTCCAGGGATTCGGTAATGTGGCACAGCACGCGATCAGGCTCTACCAACAGCTGGGAGGAACCGTGCGCTGTGTTTCCTGCTGGGATCAACAGGACCGGGCGGCCTACTCCTTCTACAAACCGGACGGGATAGATTTGGCGCTGCTCCAGGGGATCACCGATCGCTTCGGCGGAATCGACAAATCACAGGCCGAAGCCCGGGGCTACGCCATTTTGTCCGGAGAGGCGTGGATTGAACAGAAGGTGGACATCCTGCTACCGGCCGCGTTGGAAAACCAGATCAACGCGGAGACGGTAACCCAAATGAACGATTCAGTCCGAATCATCGCCGAGGGGGCCAACGGCCCGACGACGCCTGAAGCGGACCGGTTCCTCAAAGAAAAGGGGATCTTTGTCATCCCCGATTTCTTGGCCAACGCGGGCGGGGTGACCTGCAGCTACTTCGAACAGGTGCAGAGCAACATGAACTACTATTGGGACAAAGACGAGGTGCTGGGAAAACTCGATCAGAAGATGACGGCCGCGTTTATCGCGGTCAGCGATCTCGCCCGCAAGAAAAACCTGTTCATGCGCGATGCGGCGTACTTGATCGCGGTCAGCCGGGTGGCCTCCGCCTGCAAGGACCGGGGTTGGGTCTAGCCGATGGATCCCCGCGGTGTCGGCGGCGATGAATGTGCAGGGGGACTGATGAGCGAACCGACGAGTTTCGAGCGCAAGTTTTTCACCTGTGACCACCCGATCACCCGTATCGGCACCGGCTCGCTCGGGGGGAAGGCCGACGGCCTCAACGCCGTGGCAAAGGTGATCGCCGACCGGTTCGGTGATGGCGGGTTTGACGGGTTGACGGTCACCATTCCGCAAGCGACCGTTGTGGCCACGGACCATTTCGATCGCTTCATGCAACAGAACGATCTGTTCGAGATGGCCTACGGGGATCACGCCGACGATCGGATTGCCGCGGCTTTTCAACGGGCGGATCTTCCCCTCGGGCTCGCCGGGGACTTGAGGGCGCTGGCCGATGAGATCCGCACCCCGCTGGCGATCCGCTCCTCGAGTCTACTGGAGGATGCCTTGCGTCACCCGTTCGCCGGTGTTTACGCCACCAAGATGATTCCCAACAACCAGCCGTCCGCGGATCGGCGATTCAAGAAACTCGTCGAAGCGATCAAATTTGTCTGGGCCTCTACTTTTTTCAAGGGAGCCAAGCGCTATCTGCAGACCATTGAACAGGACATCGATTCGGAGAAGATGGCCGTGATCCTCCAGGAGGTCGTCGGGCAGCGCCACGGGGATCGGTTCTATCCAACCGTGTCGGGGGTGGCCCGCTCCTTCAACTACTATCCGTTCGGTCACGCCCGCGCCGACGACGGCGTGGTCAGTCTGGCCCTCGGGCTGGGAAAGACGATTGTGGACGGCGGACGGGCCTGGAGTTACTGCCCCTTGTTCCCCAAATCCCCGCCGCCGTTCAACAGCACCAGGGATCTGCTCCACTCCACCCAAACCCGATTCTGGGCCGTGAACATGGGCCGGCCGCCGGATCATGACCCGATCCGTGAGACCGAGTACCTGGTTCACCCCGGATTGCTCGAGGCGGAATATGACAATACGTTGCGCTTCGCGGCCTCGACCTACACGCCCCGCTCCAATCGGATAGTGCCGGGGGTCGGGCAGGACGGTCCCCGTGTGATCGATTTTGCGCCCATTCTGTCGTTGAGTGAAAAGCCGCTCAATGGCGCCGTCGCCGAGCTCCTCGCTGCGTGTGAAGAGACACTGAACACCGACGTCGAAATCGAATTCGCCGCCACGTTTGACCAACAGGGTAAGGCTCCCGACCGGCTCGGTTTTCTCCAGGTCAGGCCGATGATGGTTTCGGATCGAACGGTGCAGCTCTCAGTGGACCAGTTCGACGACCGCGACGTGCTCGTCGCCACGGATCAGGCTCTGGGGAACGGTCGGCGTGAGGATATTGACGACATCATCTACATCTGCCCGCAGGAATTCGAGATGAAGCACTCCCAGCAGGTCGCGGTCGAATTGGAGCGATTGAACAGTGAGCTCGGCCGCGCGAGGCGCCCCTACGTGTTGATCGGTTTCGGCCGCTGGGGCAGCTCCGATCCCTGGCGCGGAATCCCGGTGAGCTGGGATCAGATATCCTGGGCCCGGGGCATCGTGGAAGCCGAGTACCCCGGTGTGCGGACAGAGATGAGTCAAGGGTCCCACTTCTTTCACAATCTCTCGAGCTTTGGGGTGAGCTACTTTTCACTACCCCTTGGTCAACAGCACGAGGTGGATTTCAAGTGGCTGAGGGAGCAGCGTGAGATATCGCGGACGCGCTTTTTGCGGCATGTGCGCACCCCCTCTCCGATGGCTATCATTGTGGACGGTCGAAGCGGCCGGGGAGTGATATTGCATCATGATCGATAGCAAACCGCCCCACGCCCAGATCAGCCTCATCGCCCAGCTGCGCGAACGGGCCAAGGAGTTGAGCTGCATCTACCGGATTGAGGAGCTGCTCGACCAGCCCAGCAAATCGATTGAGGAGGTGCTGGCGGAAATCGTCGAGGTGCTTCCCCGGGGATGGCAGTATCCCGAAATCTGTCGGGGCCGGATAGTCTACCGGGGCAAGCGGGTTGTTTCCGCGGGATTTATAGAGACACCTTGGATGCAAGTCGCCGAGATCATCGTCGATGGTCAGCCGGTGGGCGGTGTGGCGGTTTTCTACGCCGAGGATCGGACGGCAACGGATCAGGGGCCGTTCCTCGAAGAAGAGGCCAAACTGATCGGGACGATTGCCGGACGACTCGGCCACTTTCTCACGCACCGGGAACACCGGGCGCGGTCCGACATCACGCCCCAGCCCCCAAAAATGGTCGCCGAGAACGGTACCGCCGCAGAGTGGCGCGTGGCCATCGATCTGCTCCGCCGGACTGATCGGGGGTTGCTCTATCGGGTCTCCCGCAAGATGATGAATCTCCTGTTGTGGTGCGGCATCGACGAGGCCAAGTCCCTGCTGCAGAAGTACGGTAGAGATTTGGACAGCGAGCGGTATACCGGCGAATCGAACCGCCCTCAGGAAAAGACCTCCCAACAGAGCCTGCACCGGCTGAGCGAGGAGACGTTTCGCGTCGCCGCCGAGCAGCTGAGTGACGAAGAAATCTTGACCTATATCGAGGATTGGGTGCACGAGGACAAATCGAGCTTCCTGATCAAACCGCTGGTCAATGTGCACGCCTCCCTGACCGATATCTCGGACGCGATGCAGCGCTACCAGCACTTCAAGCCGGAGGGGGTTCAGCTCTCCGAGGTCGCGGCGAACAGCCTGCGCGTGGCGCTGATCCGGCGTTTCTTTACCGATCAATTGTCCTACATCAACGTGGCCAAGAAGTTTGTCGAGCCCGACGACTTCTTCGACCTGCTCGACCGGGTGATCTACCCGACCGGGAGCCACGGGAAGCTCGGCGGCAAGAGCGCGGGCCTGTTCCTGGGCGCCCAGGTGCTAGAAGGCAGAAAAGAAGAGACGCCCGCTATCGGAGAGGTGAAGACACCGAAAACCTGGTACCTCACCTCGGACGGGTTGCACGAGTTCGTCAACTACAACAGTCTCGAGGAGGTCTACGAGCAGAAGTACAAGCAGATGAACGAGATCAGGCACGAGTACCAGTACATCGTGCAGCTGCTCAAGAACTCCCATTTTCCCAAGGAAATCGTCAAGGGCTTGTCGATGGCCCTGGATGATTTTGGGGAAGCACCCCTGATCGTGCGCAGCTCCAGCCTGCTCGAAGATCGTCTGGGCACCGCCTTCTCGGGTAAGTACCGCAGTCTGTTCCTGGCCAATCAGGGCAACAAGCGGGACCGGTTGGAGGCGCTGCTGGACGCCATCGCCGAAGTGTATGCGTCCACCTTCAGCCCGGATCCGATCGAATATCGCGCCGAGCGGGGCCTACTCGATTTCAACGAACAGATGGGGATTATGATCCAGGAGGTGGTCGGCAAAAAGGTGGGCCGCTTCTTTCTCCCGGCGTTCGCCGGTGTCGCCTTTTCGAACAACGAGTTTCGCTGGTCGCCGCGCATCAAACGGGACGACGGCCTCGTGCGCATCGTCCCGGGTCTCGGTACGCGCGCAGTGGACCGCCTGACCGATGACTATCCGATTCTGGTGGCGCCGGGCCAACCCGGACTCAAGGTCAACATCACCAGTGACGAAATTTTCCGCTATTCACCCAAAAAAATCGATCTGATCAACCTCGAGACCAACCGCTTCGAGAGTTGGGACGTTTCTCGTC
Source organism: Myxococcota bacterium (assembly GCA_028278265.1). Taxonomy (GTDB): domain Bacteria; phylum Myxococcota_A; class Polyangia; order JAAYKL01; family JAAYKL01; genus JANQET01. The sequence continues at coordinate 1,746 of JANQET010000350.1, read as the reverse complement.
TGTTGGCTGAATGCGGGGATGAGTACCCGGCGATCAACAAAATCGTGTCCCTCTATCGGGACAATGAGATACAGCGCCCGATGGGTCGGCTGATTGACTTCGAAACCGACGATCTCGTCGTGACCTTCGACGGATTGATCACTGACAGCTCGTTTGTCCGTCAGATCGGAGCGATCCTCAAAACTCTGGAGAGCGACCTGTCCACGCCGGTGGATATCGAGTTCGCTTCGGATGGAACCCACATCTACCTTCTGCAGTGCCGAGCGCAGAGCAGCACCAAAGACGATGTCCCCGCGCGAATTCCTCAGGATGTCGCCGATGAAGATGTCGTATTTACCGCGAATCGCTATGTCTCCAACGGCAGGATTCCGGATATCACCCACCTGGTCTACGTGGTTCCCGAACAGTACGCCGCGTTGACCGACATCACCACGCTCAAGGCTGTCGGCCAAATCGTGGGTCGATTGAACACCCTGCTCCCCAAAAGACAGTTCGCCCTGATCGGTCCCGGGCGATGGGGCAGCCGAGGGGACATCAAGCTCGGCGTGCGCGTGACCTATTCGGACATCAACAACGCGGCGCTGCTCGTCGAAGTGGCCCGCAAAAAGGGCAACTACATCCCGGATTTGTCATTCGGCACGCATTTTTTTCAGGATCTGGTGGAGGCATCGATCCGCTATTTACCGCTTTATCCGGACGACCCCCAGATTCAATTCAATGACCACCTGCTGCTCAACTCGCCGAATCTCCTGCCCGATATTCTCCCTGAATACGAACCGCTGGCGAACGTGGTGCGCATCTTGGACATCCCCCAGATCGCCGGGAACAGAGTGTTGCGGGTGTTGACGAACGGAGAAGAGGACAAGGCTATAGGCCTGCTCACCGACGCGGCTGTGTCGTTCGATCCTGTCGAAAAGTCGATTGATGGGGACCTCGAGCAACGCGATCATTCCTGGCGATGGCGTCAAGGGATGGCCGAGCGAATCGCCGCCGAGCTGGATCCCCGTCGTTTCGGCGTGGCGGCACTCTATCTGCTGGGCAGTGTGAAAAATGCCACCGCCGGACCGGGCAGCGATATCGATCTATTGATCCATTTTCGGGGCACGGAAAAACAGCGACAGGATCTCGACAATTGGCTGACAGGGTGGAGCCTCTGCCTGGACGAGCTCAACTATCTGAGGACCGGCTACCGGTCGGACGGGCTACTGGACATTCACCTGATCACTGATGATGATATCCGCCGGCGCAGCAGCTTCGCCGTGAAGATAGATGCGATCACCGACGCGGCCCGTCCGCTTCCCCTGAAACGGAGCCGCTAGACAAGCGTTCGGGTGGCAACTGCCAAATTTTCCAGATCAAATCTCACCAGGGCGAGCTCGGGCCCGTCGTGGGCGGCCGAGAACAGGTGGGTGCGGCCGATGGTGTCCCGCCATGTCCCGGTAATTCCGGCGGATTCATGAATGTGGCCATGGAGGGTGAGCAGCGGCTGGCGATCCTCGATGAAGCGCCTGACCGCGATGCTGCCCACGTGGAGGTCGAGGGGCACATGCTCGATGGTTTTTCCATCCAGGGCCGCGCGATCGAGTGCCGTTTGATAGGGCGGCGTATGGAAGAGGAAAACCGATCGGGTCAGATCCCGTTCGGCAGTGAGTGCCTTCAGATCTTCGCCGATGGTAGCGTAGCGCGCCTCCGATGTTGAGATCGGAACCGTTCGGGTTCCCTGCTCAGGCGACACACAACCGGGAT
>JANQET010000343.1 GCA_028278265.1 Myxococcota bacterium | reverse complement strand
CCTCGCTCATCAAGTCCGCATACGCCCTGAACTGCTCCACCGCCTCCTGGGCCCGCCGCAGACGAGCAGCCGCGACCATCTTCATCGCGCGGGTGATTTTCTGCGTGTTCTTAACGCTGGTGATTCGCCGGCGGATCTCCTTGAGGTTAGCCATCAGCGCGCCCTATGCTTTGTACTGCTTGACAAACTCGTCGAGCGCCTTGGTGATCGCCGATTCAACTTCACTGTCGAGTACTTTCTTCTCCTCGATCAGCTGCAACACACCCGCGTGTTTCTCATTCACGTAGTCGTATAAAGCCGCTTCGAATCGCCCCACCTGCTCCACCGGTGTGTCATCGAAATAACCGTTGATGCCGGCGAAGATGATCAGCACCTGGCGTCCCACCGACAAGGGCACATACTGGCCCTGTTTGAGGATTTCCTCCAACCGACGACCCCGCTCCAGCTGAGCTCGTGTGGCCGCGTCCAAGTCCGAGGCGAACTGGGCAAACGCCTTCATCTCACGGTAGCGCGCCATGTCGAGGCGCAGGGAGCCGGCGACCTTCTTCATCGCTTTGATCTGGGCGTTACCACCCACTCGAGAAACCGAAATTCCCACGTTGATCGCCGGTCGCTGGCCGCCGAAAAACAGGTCGGGCTCCAGGTAGATTTGACCGTCGGTAATCGAAATGACATTGGTCGGAATGTACGCCGAGACATCCCCGGCCTGGGTTTCGATGATCGGCAATGCCGTCAGTGATCCTCCGCCGAGCTCATCACTGAGCTTGGCCGCGCGCTCGAGCAGGCGGCTGTGCAGGTTGAAGACGTCACCGGGAAACGCCTCCCGCCCCGGAGGCCTTCTGAGCAGCAGCGACAGCTGACGGTAGGCCACCGCTTGCTTGGACAGATCATCGTAAATAATCAATGCGTGCATCCCGTTATCGCGGTAGTACTCCCCCATCGTCGCGCCGGCATACGGAGCGATGAACTGCAGCGGTGCCATCTCCGACGCACCTGACGAGACGACGGTCGTGTACTTCATCGCATCTTCGGCTTCGAGCCGGGCCACGATACGGGCCACGGTCGATTGCTTTTGGCCGATCGCCACGTAGATGCAATGGACATCGGTGTCCCGTTGGTTGATGATCGCATCGACCGCGATCGCCGTCTTACCGGTACCCCGATCGCCGAGAATCAGCTCCCGTTGCCCTCGGCCAATCGGGATCATCGCGTCGATGGCCTTGACACCGGTTTGCAGCGGTTCATGCACCGGTTGACGCTGAACGATTCCCGGTGCCTTGATCTCGATACGGCGCCGCTCCTCGTCCGGGATCGGTCCCTTGCCGTCGATCGGTTGACCGAGAGCGTTGACCGTGCGCCCGAGCAGACCCTTGCCCACCGGCACGTCGGCGATGCGTCCCGTGCGCTTGACGAGGTCCCCCTCGCGCAGGGCCGAGTCCTCACCGAACAGCACCACCCCCACGTTGTCCTCCTCGAGGTTGAGCACCATCCCCATCACGCTGTGGGGAAACTCGAGCAGCTCGCCGGCCATCGCCCCATCCAGGCCGTAGACCCGCGCGATGCCGTCACCCACGGTGAGGATCGTCCCGGTCTCCATCACCTCGATCTGGCGATCGTATTGTTCGACTTGCTGTTTGATTATTCGGCTGATTTCTTCGGCACGAAGTTGCATGTTAGGTCCATTTCCGCGTGTCTTAGCCCCGCCGGGCACACGCAGTGCTTAAAGCGGCTCCACCGGCACCGGCTTATCCCCGGCCCAGCATCGCCTCCTTCATCCGCTCGAGATGCGTTTTCAACGAATCGTCGTACATCAAATCGCCGACCATCGTGACCACTCCTCCAATCAGTCCCGGATCGACAGCTTTATCAATAACAATTGATTTTCCGGTTTTGCGCTGAAGCGTCAGCTTGAGCTTCGTGATCATTTCGTCGGGGATCGGCACCGCAGTCGTCACCTTGGCCCGCATTCGGTTTTCCTTGATATCGCAGAGCTTGGTCAGCTCCATGCTGATACGCGGCAAGTCGGTCAATCGCATCTTGTCGAACAACAACTTGAAAAAGTTCTTGCCGATCGGCGAGATGCCCGATCGCAGCACCACCTCGTCCCAAATCTTGCGCCGGGCAGCCAGGCCGACCAGCGGATTGGTGACCACCGTGCGCAGCTCCTCGCTCGATTCCCAGACCTCGGCGATGCGCTGTACTTCCCGTTGAATTCCCAGCAGGGTTCCCTGCTCATTGCCGATGGCGAACAGGGCCTTGGCATATCGACGTGCGGCGCTTCCTGTAATCATTGTACCTTTGGGCGACCCGGCGGTACGGTGGTCGCTTTGATGTCAATTGCTTTCAAATAGTCCTGGGTCAACCGCGTCTGGTCATCCGCCTGAATCTTCTCGACCAGAGTTCCTTCGGCGGCCTGCACAATCTGCTCGGTGAGCTCCTCGCGAATCGACTGCACCATCGCGGCGATCTCCTGCTCGAGCATCATCTTGGTATCGGCGAGCATCCGTTCGGCCCGACGTTCCGCGTTTTCTACGATGCGCTTGCTCTGGGCCTCCCCGGCGGCGATGACGTCCCGACGGATTCCCTCCATCTCGGCGTCGATGTCACCCATTCTCGACCGAGCACCGGCCAGCGCCTCTTCGGCCTTGGCCTTCGTCTCTCGCGCCGATTCAATGGCCGATTCGAAATCTTGCCGACGGTTTTTGAATTTGCGGCTCAGTCCCTTGCGTAAAATGAGGTAGACAATAAACCCCATCGCCAGGAAATTGAACACCAGTGAGATGACGGGTGCCGAACCATCCTCGGCGTCGAAATCAAACCAGTTGAGGCTGTGGCTTCCGTGTCCCGCACCGTGACCGCCCGAATCGTGACCATCGCCCCCACTCGGATCGGCGGCAGCACCGAGCGCAACACAGCTGAACAGCAGAATAACCAGGGATAGGCGGCTGAGCTTCATCGTCGCGAACCTCTCCTAAACCGTTCGGCCGAGCGCCTTGTGCGCTACGAGGGAAGCGATTTGGCCGATTTCGTTTTGCAGGTACTGTTTGGCCTCGGCGGCCTGCCGGTCCATCTGCTCGCGCGTCTCTTCGGCCAGCTTGTGGGCTTCCTCCCGGGCGTTAATCACCAATTCCCGTTGCTGCTGGCGTGCCTGCTCCTCGAGGCGGCTTCGTTCGGCCGTGGCCTCGGCGCGGACCTTGGCCAGACGAGCGGTGACCTCTTCGTTGAGCTGTGTCGCTTCCCGCTCGATCGCTTCTGCGTCGGACCGGGTGACCTCGGTCGCCTGATGCCGAGCCTCGATGAGGCGAGCTATCGGCTTGAACAACAACGAACGTAAAATTATGAAAATAAAAAGAAAAACAGCGAGTTGGATGAAAATTGTACTGTCTAGGTCAACCAGAGATCCACTTGAGGCGAACATGGTCAAAGGTGTTGTCACGATCTCCTCTTAACTTCGAAGCCAGTTGTGTTCGGTCGTCGGGTTTAAAAGAAATCCATAAGTTTTGAAAAACGTAGGTTGCTTTATCAAGCGTTCAAATCCCTGTCAAGGCGCCAAATCCCGATAGGGTTTGAAGCTCATGGATTCCCCTGTCACCCGACCGGCGGCAACGGCACAGCGACGACAAAACGCGAATTAAAGGATGTGCTAAAAATACACTTCGATTATATTGTTTTTTCGTTGTAACAAACACGCATCGAGGATAGGTACACAAGGCAACGGGAGACGGACGATGAAGTTTTACGACGATCCAGTGGCCATTCTGGCGCAAACCACCGTAATAAAAAGATTTTTGGACTACATTAAGACAGACACCACTTCAGATGAGCATGTGGACCGCTGTCCGAGTACCGACGGACAGCTCGTTCTGGCCAGACAGCTGGTCGACGAACTCACCTCCTTGGGACTGAGCGATGCCGCGGTTGACGACAACGGTTACGTCACTGCAACGCTGGAGGGCAACGGCGGCTCAGAGACGGTGGGGTTGATCGCCCACTTGGACACCTCGGCAGCCGCGTCCGGGGCGTCGATCAACGCCATCGAACACACCGACTACGACGGCTCGCCGATCAAATTGAAAAACGATGTGGTGATCACCCCTGAAGACAACCCCCAGTTGAAACACTGCCTCGGTGACACGATCATCACCGCAGACGGTACGACCCTGTTGGGCGCGGACGACAAGGCCGGTATCGCCGTGATCATGGCGGCGCTGGAGTACCTGCAGGCCCATCCCGATACACCCCGCCCCACCATCCGCGTCGGATTCACCCCTGATGAGGAGATCGGCCGGGGCTGTAGCCATTTTCCACTGGAGCGCTTCAACGCGGATGTCGCCTTCACGCTGGACGGCACATTCGACGGGGAGATCAATATCGAAACCTTCAACGCCGACTCGGCATTCATCACGATCACCGGCGTGGCCACCCACCCCGGAACGGCCAAGGGAAAACTGGTCAACGCCCTGCGCTACATGGCCAAGTTCATCGATCGCCTGCCCGCGGAGATCAGCCCGGAATGCACCGCTGATCGGGAGGGGTTCATTCACCCGCACGAATTCAGTGGAGACGCGTCGAAATGCAAGTGCCATCTCATCCTCCGGGACTTCGATGAAGTCGAGCTCAAAGGCCTCGGCGAGACGGTTCGGCGCACCGCCGCGACGCTGACCGACGAGGAACCCCGGCTCAAAGTGGATGTGGAGATCAAACGCTCCTATCCCAACATGTACAACTATCTCAAAGATCGACCGCAAATTGTCGAACGCCTGAAGCAGGCGGTTCGAGGGGCTGGCATCGAACCCCGACTGAAACCGATTCGCGGAGGTACGGACGGCGCAAACCTGACCCGAATGGGGTTACCTTGTCCCAATGTGTTCGCCGGCGGGGTTAATTTTCACGGTCCCACGGAATGGATCTCCACCCGGTCGATGGGACTATCCCTGTGCGCGGTGCTCAATCTACTGATGCTTCACGCACAGTCATAAGGCTAAATGACCGCTTCCAACGGAGATATCCCCGACAACAAGGGGACCAAGAAATCGCAGCCGGCGACCTCGCCCACGGTGCAGCTGAACACCCCCCCGGTCGAGGATCCGACTTCGATGGTTCAAGATCGAGACCCCGACCCGGTTTCAGACAAGGATCCGGATTCGGCTCCGTCA
>JANQET010000329.1 GCA_028278265.1 Myxococcota bacterium | reverse complement strand
CCGCGCGTTTGGCAGCGTTTTCGATGGTCACCACCGCCTCGCAGGAGGGACTGCCCGGCACCAGGTCCATCATCAGGAGATTGGCGTGTCCCAGAATGCCGGACAACAGGTTGTTGAAGTCATGGGCCACGCCGCCCGCCAGCTGGCCGATGGCCTCCATCTTCTGCGATTGGCGCAGTTGTTCCTGGAGCTTGACCTCCTGGGTCACGTCCCGTTTCACCGCCACGTATCCGATGATCTGCTCACCCGGATCCCGCAGCGGCGAAACGGTGGCCTCCTCTTCGATTTTGGTGCCATCTTTTCGACTGCCGACCACGTGTCCGGTCCAGACAGTGTTGGACCCGGATTGGTCGTTCAGCGCGTTGGCCAGCACCTCTTCGGGTGCCACCCCTCCGGTGGAGCGGAAGTCCCGACCAATAACCTCCTCCCGTGTACGCCCGCTGACCTTTTCGAATGCGGGGTTGACATACTCGATGGCGCCGTTCACATCCATGATCACGATCGAGTCCGCGACCTGCTCCACAGCCATGGCCAGGCGCGAGCGCTCAAGCTCCGCGTCGATGCGATCGACGGCCAAGGAGAAGATGGTGGCCAGGCGTTTGACAAACGAGAGATCCCGCTCGTCATAGACACGCGCTGCATTGGCCAGGGCGATTTGGCCGACCAACTTGTCACCGGCCATACAGGGGACGGCGCAGAACCGGGTGATCGGTAGACCCTGTTCCCCCTCCGCGCCGGTGCCGGGTAAACGCTCGCCTTCAGTGGTCAGGGGGGTCGCCTCATCGGCGGCGGGTTGGTTGATCAGTGCGGGAATGTTGTTTTCCATCAGCGGTTGCCGGCTGTCCAGGGCTGCGTTCCATTGTGCCAACAGGGGGAGTGCGGCGGTTCCCGCCTCGTCGCAGCAGCGCTTGATCTCCCCGGTGTCATCCGCGTAAAACGCCTGCTGGGTTTTGGGATCGATGTAACAGACATCCCCCAGCCTGCTCTCGGTCAGCCGCTTGGCGTGGGCGCAAACAGCCGATGATATCTCTTCGAAGCTCGACAGAGAAAACAACTGGCGCGAAATGTCGGCCAGGGCTGCGTTGACGTTGGTTGCCCACTCCAACTGTTCCTGAGCCCGCTTGTTCTCCGTGATATCGACCGAGAGGCTGATCACCCCGATCGTCTCGCCGCTGGAGTCCAGGTGGGGAACTTTGTCCGTGCGTTGCCATCGCCCGCCGTCAATGGCGGGGTAGGGCTCGATGATCTCCGTCTTGGCCACCCCGGTCGACATCACCTCGTCATCGTCGTCTGCATATCGGCTGAGATCGACGGTGTCTCGCTCCTCGAACAGATCGGCCATCGTCTTGCCGACGACATCATCATACGATTTGCCCAGCGCCTCACTGAACGCTTTGTTGACCCGGACGAACCGGTGGGATCGGTTTTTGTAAGTGATGAAGGCGGGTACCGCGTCGAGGATCATTTCCAACTCGGCCCGTTGTTTGCTGAGTTGATCCTCCATCCACTGCTCTCGCTCGCTCTGCACGCGAAGCAGATCCACCACCCGCAGAAACTCCCGCTCCCGTTGCACGGTCTCGCACAACTCGAAGAGACTGTTGGAGGTCAATGGGATCGGCATGCACGCTTCGGCGCCTGCCTGGACCAACTCGATCGACACCCCGGGCGCGATGTGGTCGGCGGTGATCACCACTGTCGTCTTGGGGACGACCCGCTTGAATTCCCGGAGCAGTGCGAGACAGGAGATGTCGGGTAGCTCGTAGTTGATCACTACTATCGTCGGCACGTACTCCCGGAAGAACTGTCGACCTTTGTTGCCGCACAGGGCGATCCGCGCGGTGTAGCCACGTTCCTTGAACCCGGCGGCGATTTCGGTGGCCAACTCTTCTTGGGGTTGCACGATCAGCACCCCGCCGGATTGGCGGGGAACATGACCGGCGAGCACGTCCTGCACATGGCTCTTGAGCAAGCGGGGATCAAACGGCCCCTCGAGAAAGACCGCGGCCCCTAGGTTGTTGAAGACCTGTCCCATCTGGGCGCCGGCCACGCGGTGGGAGCAGATGATGATCGGCACTTCGTTCAACGAGGGGTATTCGCGGGAGCGCAGCAGCCGGCAGAATTGGGGACCGTCGATAACCCTTAGGCGCAAGTCGGTGATGATCGCGCTGACGGTCGGGTCGTCTTTGAGATAGGAGAGTGCAGCCAAGCTGCCCTGACGCGTCACCACCTCCAAACCGTCCTGGGTCATCGTTTCGGTGATGGCGACCAAGCGATCGGGTTGATCGCTAACCACCAACAACCTGCGCGATTCGGGTGATATCTTCGCCATCTCGTTCCGCTGCTCCAGTCGACCGTCCGTCACATCCGGTTTGGGAAATTCACCTTCAGATCTTCAACGACTAATCCACGTATGCCCCCAAGAATGACCGCAAATGCGCGGTTGCCAAGCGCAGTTGAGGAAGCCTCAGCGTCTGATTATATACCCTAAAAATGACCCTTTTCTAGTGCTCGGGGCTGACTTCTTTTTTAACCACAATAATTTCACCGGGCTAGCCCACTATTTTGTGCGGCCGACGATAAAATAGACTAGAAGGGAGGGGCATCTGCCGCGGGTGAGGTGTCCCCTTTGAGTGATGCTGCTTTGGAGTTTGGGCCATGAAACGCGTACTACTGATCAACACCAATTTGGAGCGCCATCCCTATCCCGTCCCGCCGGTCGGCCTTTGCTTATTGGCCGCCGGTCTCGAAGGACGGTTTCAGGTGAGCCTCTTTGACGGTGCCTTTCAATCTCCCCGCGCACTCGTCGAACGATTGAGCGCGTTTTTGCCCCACTATATCGGCGTCAGTATCCGCAACATCGACGATGTGGTGATGGAGCGGCAGGTTTGTTATCTCGACGGTATTCTCGAGAAATTTATCACACCTGTGCGTGCTGGAGCGCCTGCGACAACCATCATGGGGGGGCCCGGCTTCAGCTTGTTCCCCCAGGCCCTGCTCCGGCGCAGTGGTTTTGATTACGGTGTGGTCGGTCCCGGAGAGGTGGCGTTTCCCGCGTTGCTCGAGGCGTTGGAATCAGGCGAGGATGCGGAGCGGATCCCCGGTGTGGTGCGACGCGGTGGGATCGCTGGGATGCAGGCGCCGGTCGAACCGGAAGAGATTGCCTCACCGCTCGAGCTTCCGGCATCCCGGATCCAGCGATTCATCGACTATCAGCCCTATCACCAGCGGGGAGCCTATCCGATCGTGACCAAGCGGGGTTGCACCCATCGATGTGTCTACTGCCCCTATCCGGCGATCGAGGGACGCCGCTACCGCCTGCGGGATGCGGGGGAAGTGGCGGATGAAATCGCGGCCGTTGCCCAGACCCTCCACCCCCCCCTCGTCGAATTCGTCGATTCCACCTTCAACGATCCTCCAGGTCACGCCGAAGCGATCTGCGCGGCGATCATCGACCGGCAAATCCAGGTGGGCTTGCGCACCATGGGGATCAATCCGGCACAGGTCAGCGCCCACCTCCTGGAATTGATGAAACGCGCCGGTTTTCGACAGATCGATTGCACACCGGACTCCGCTTCACCGCAGATGCTGCGCCGGTTGGGCAAGAACTTCAGCCTGGCTCAATTGCGCCGAGCGGCCCGACAGATCCGCCTGGCTGACATCCCGGCGATGTGGTTTTTTCTGTTGGGGGGTCCCGGGGAAACCGCGCGCACCATCGAAGAATCGTTCTCCTTTATCGATGAGTTCATCAATCCCCTCGACATGGTGCACCTCACTTCCGGATTGCGCATCTACCCCGGCACCCCACTCCAGCGGATCGCGGTGACGCAGGGGGTGGTATCGGCTGACGACTCCTTGCTCGAGCCGCGGTATTACGTCTCCCCCGAACTGGGTGAAGCGCATCTCAACGAGCTTCTGCGCCGGGCCGTTTCGACGCGGCCCAATTGTGTTCGCGCAGCTGAATCCACACCGGACGAGGCGTTGCTCCGGGCCGCGGTCAAACGACGGGCCGAGAGAGGAACTGATGAACCGATGTTCAGAACTCTGCTCGCGCTGCGTCGGGAGAAAATGAACGCCCCCCTGCCCAAGTGATCGGCCATACCGCCGCCAGGCCTGCGCCGGGAGCGGTTGCAGCTCCATTGGAACGACAAAAGGATCACCCCCGCTAAACGGAATGACCGATCGGCCGTTAGTACTAGGAGACACTCGGAGTTGAATGATGGCATCGGATATTATTGATCTCGGTCAACATGAAGACGGATACCGCACTGTATTTGAACAGATGAAGGATGCGGCCATCCTCGTCGATGCGGAGAGCGGTATCGTCGTCGATGCCAACAAGCAGGCGGCCAAGTTGATCGGCCGGCCCCGGCACGATCTGATCGGGATGCATCAGAAGTCGTTTCATCCCAAGGGGCAGGCCATCGAGTACCTGGAGATTTTTGCCAAGCACACGGACGCGGACTCGGTCTGTGAGCTGGAGAACGAGGTGATCGGCAGGGACGAGCTGCGTATTCCGGTCACGATCAATCCCTTTCTCGTCCGCATTGACGGGAAGAGTCGCATTTTGGCGGTGTTTCGCGATATCACCGACTACAAACGCATCCAGGAGCGGTTGGCCAAACAGCGGGACGAGCTGAAGGTGCTGGTGCGCAACCGCACCGCCGAGTTGACCGAGGTCAACCGACAGCTCAAAGAGGAAATCGCCGAACACATCCAGAGCGAAGAGAAGCTCTCCGAGAAGTTGCGGTTCATCCAGTCGATTCTCGAGTCGGTGCCCGTCGGCGTCCTGCTGATCGACGCCAAGACTCAGGAAATCATCCTGATCAACGAGGTGGGCGCCGCGCTGCTCGGTCGGGCGCCGGTCGATGTGATCGGAAAGCGCTGCTTCGGGCTGATCTGCTCCACCGATCCGACCGCGTGTACATTGACCAATCGGGGGAACCGGTTCGAGGGCATCGAGCAGACCGTGCGCCACCAGAGCGGCCATTCCATCCCGGTGCTCAAGACGGTCGCGCCGATATTGATCAACGAGCGGGAGTGCATCCTGGAGAGCTTCATGGATCTCTCCCGGCGCAAGCGGGACGAACAGGAGCGGGAGCGCCTCAAAGAGCGACTGCGACAGTCCCAGAAGGTCGAGGCATTGGGAACCCTGGCCGGCGGCGTGGCCCACGATATCAACAATATCCTGGCGGGAATCATGACCGTCGCCTCCACGATGAAGCTCGATTTGGAGGCGGATCCGACGGAGCTGCAACCCGGCGACATCGAAGACATCCTGGAGGCCTGCAAGCGGGGCCGCGATCTCACCCTGGCCTTGCTGCGATTCGCCCGCAAGGGGGAGTACGTCAAGACGCCAGTGGCCCTCAATCACGCGGTGGACGAAGTGCTCAAGCTGTTGCGCCGGGTCGTGCCCAAGGAGATCATCATTCAAACACGCTTTGATCCCGATTTGGCCCAGGTGGACGGGGATCCCAGCCAACTCAATAACGTGCTGGTCAATCTGTGCATTAACGCCATCGACGCGATGAAGGGCCACGGCACCCTGGTCATTACCGGAGAGAACACGGTGCTCGCCGAATCCCAGGAGGGGCTTATCGCCGGGCGCTATGTGAAGCTGCAGGTGCGGGATTCGGGCAGCGGAATGGACGAGAACACCATTGCGCGGGCCTTTGATCCGTTCTTTTCCACCAAGACGGAGAGTGAGGGCAAGGGGCTGGGGCTGTCGCGGGTCTACGGCATCGTGCGGGACCACGACGGTGCGGTGACCATCGACAGCGCGGTGGGGCAGGGAACGACGATGACCGTTTTTCTGCCGGCCTTGGGGCTCACCGAACAGGATCCCCGTTCTTACACCACCGCGCCGCCGATCCCGGCGGAGCCCAACACCACCGTATTGTTGGTCGACGACGAGCAGTTGCTCCGCAAAACGGGCAAGCGGTTGCTGCGGCGGCTGGGCTACCACGTTCTGCTGGCCAGCGACGGCAAGGAGGCGATTGAGATTTTTCAACAGGATCCCGGCGCGATTTCTCTCGTATTGCTGGACCTGGTCATGCCGCGGATGAGTGGTGAGGAGACATTTGCCAAGCTGCGCGAGCTGGCTCCCGGGCTGCCGATTCTGGTCTGCTCGGGTTATTCCAAGGATGGGGCCGCAGAGAAGCTGCTCAACCAGGAACCGGTGGGATTCATTCAAAAACCATTTACGCCCAGTATGCTCTCCGCAGAGTTGGACGGGATCCTGAACCGACCATCCACTCCTGAAGTCTGAACGAATTTCAGGCAGGCCCCAACTAATTAATACATATTGCCGAACCCGTTCGAGCCCGTCGTACGGGTTCAATGTATACAAGAATTGGGCTTACGGGTTAATATTGAGTAGAGTGAACAGATGAACCCATCACATTTCGGAAAGTCAATGATCGCAAAAAACAGAGTCCTTGTTTTTGTCTCCGGCATCCTGCTGGCGGTCAACCCGGCCGGCGCCCAGGACGATCCACCGGCCGCGGACCCGACACCTGACCCACCGCCCATCATCATCGAGGAGACACCCCAGTCCGATGGGGTCGACGAGCCGCCGGCCGCGGAAGAACCCACAGAAGAGGTGATCATCGTCGAGCAACCCCAAACCGATGCGCCCCCCCCGGTGCCGCCGACCGTTCCCACACCGCCGGAAACACCGCCGGTGCCGCCCCAAACCGACCCTG
>JANQET010000301.1 GCA_028278265.1 Myxococcota bacterium | reverse complement strand
GGCCGTAGGCGATGGCCAGCTCAGCCCGGTGCTCGGTGCTGGGCTCCCCCTGGCGGTTGAGACTGTTGAGCAGTTCGAGTGCTTCTGCAGGGTATTCTTGAAGCGCCAGCTGGCCGGCGAGTCGAATCAGTGCCTCGGTTCGCGCGCGGCTTTCCTTGATCGTGTTGGCAATTTGTCGGCCACGGGCGAAGTTCCCTCCCTTGACCGAGATGTCGGCCAAACGCTGTTTCAGCTCGACGGTTGAATGGGAACCCTCCCGGTCGAGTTGTTGCACCAACTCCCAGGCTTCGTCGGGTTGGTCGGCAGCGAGATAGATCTCGGCGAGTTTGGCCTGGTAGGGGCCCTTTTGATCCTTAGGGGAGCTGTTCGCGTGATCGACCCCCTCTTGCATGATTTGGGAAAACAACTCGGGCATAAAGAGGCCTGCCTGGGTTGCCAACTGAACGGTGGTCTCTCGGGTTTGGGAAAACCCCATCGTCTTTTGGCTCGACTTGAACCGGCGATAAGCCTCTTCGAACAGGGTTTCCCCTTGCAGCTCCCGGCCGTGGGCATCACCGGCGCCGGCCAGCTGGGAGAGCAATAGGATCTGGCTCGTTTTGTCCGGGGCGCCGTTACTGCCAGAGTCCAGGGCCCGATCGAGTTCACTGCGGTCGATAAACGCCGCGACCACAGCTTGGTAGAGCTCATTTCGCTGAACCGGATCATCGATTGCCGCGGTGTGGGCCAGATACAATGCCGCGTCCAGGGGATCCCTCGCAGCGCCGGCGCGTTGATCGATTCTCGTCAGCAAGGCCTGCTTGAGCGCGAGATACTGTTGTTGGGGTGAGTCCGTGACCCCCCCGTCGTTCTGGGAAAGGGGTGTCCCTTTGCTCCAGACAGCGTCGAGGGCAGCGACCAATTGGCGGTAGAGCGGATCCGCCCGGGAGAAATCGGCCGCCTCGGCCTCAAAAGCTTGCCGGGCCAGGTTGAAAGCGGGCAGCAGGGCCGGGTCAGCGGGCTGGGCCATGGAAAACGGCGCGCCGGAGGGGGATCGGTCCGCAGCACGAGGCTTGTTGGCAGCGGTCGTCCGGTCGGGCTGAGCATCTCGAGTTTGGTTCGATCCGGAGGGCGCGCAGCTCATCACCGTGCCGAAGATCACACACATAAGTAGTTGCCTGGTCATGGATCCTCCGCTCCCGGATTTGCCTCCTCCACGATTTGCGTTTATATGCTGGTCGCCCCTGAGGCAACCTTTATTATGGTTGAGTGGGTGAACAGTGCTGGATGAGACAGACGGGAAGAGGTGGCCATGGCCCTGGTAGATCTACGCGAGGTGACCGTTGCGTACGGCACGCCCCCTTTGCTGGAAGCGGTGGAGTTTCGCATCGCGGCCAAGGAACGGGTCTGCCTGGTGGGTCGCAACGGCGCGGGAAAATCGACCCTGCTCAAGCTCATTTTAGGGGACTTGGCACCTGATTCAGGGCAGATCGATCGGCAGGTAGGCCTGCGCATCGGGGCGATGCTACAGGAGATTCCCGAATCTCTGGCGGGCACCTGCGAGGGGATTGTCCAGGGGGGACTGAACCTCGCCCTGGGTGCCCCCGAGGATCAACACCATCGAGTCGAGGAGGTGATCTCCCGGCTGGGGCTGAGCGGCGCACTGTCCTTTGACGCCCTGTCCGGTGGACAAAAGCGGCGCGCCCTGCTGGCCCGAGCCCTGGTCGGCGAGCCGGATCTTCTACTCCTCGATGAGCCGACCAATCATTTGGATATCAATTCTATTGAATGGCTCGAGCAGTTCTTGCTCCGCTTCGCCGGGACGATATTGTTCGTCTCTCACGATCGTCTGTTTGCCGATAAGCTGGCCACCCGCATCGTGGATTTGGACAACGGCAAGTTGAGCAGCTGGTCCGGGCGGTTCGCCACCTATCTCGAGCAGAAAAAGGCAGCAGTTGATGCCGCGGCCGCACAACAGGTTCAGTTCGACAAGAAATTGGCTCAAGAGGAAATTTGGATTCGCCAGGGAGTGCGGGAGCGCCGTACCCGAAACGAGGGACGGGTGAAGGCGTTGATGCGAATGCGCGAAGAGGCGCGCCAACGGCGGCGGCCCCAGGGGGAAGTCAAGATGCACGCCCAACGGGCAGGGCGCACCAGCAAGCGAGTCGCCCGAGCCGTCGAGGTGACCTTTACCTACGATCAAGAGCCGGTTATTCAACACTTTAGCGGCACGGTTTTTCGCGGAGACAAGATCGGCCTCATCGGCCCCAACGGATGCGGCAAGACAACCCTGCTCAAGTTGCTCCTCGGAGAGCTGGCGCCCTCTTCGGGTGAGGTGGAGCTGGGCAGCAACCTGGAGATCGCTTACCTGGATCAACTGCGGGGGTCATTGGACGAGCAGAAGACCGTGATCGACAACCTGATCGACGCCGGAGATCAAGTCATCGTCGACGGCCGGCCCAAACACGTCATGACCTATCTGCAGGATTTTTTGTTCACCCCGGACCGGGCCAAGACACCGGTCAGTGTGCTCTCCGGCGGTGAGCGGCATCGCTTGCTGCTGGCAAAATTGTTCACCCGGCCGTCGAACATACTGGTCCTGGACGAACCGACCAATGATCTCGACATCGAGACATTGGAGCTGCTCGAGGCCCTGCTCGTGGATTATTCAGGCACGCTGCTGGTAGTCAGCCACGATCGCGTCTTTCTCAATCACGTGGTGACCAGTACTTTGGTTTTTGAAGGTCGCGGAGGGGTGGTGGAGTACGCCGGCGGCTACGATGATTGGCTCACCCAGCGCCGACGCGACGAAAACCCAATACCGTCACCCCAGAGCACCAAACCCAAAGCCAAGCAAAAGAGACCCGCCTCGACCGCACCTCGCAAATTGACCTTCAAGGAGCAACGGGAGTTGGAACAGCTCCCCAAGCAGATTGAATCCCTGGAGAGGGAGCAGGCTGCGCTGCATGAAGAACTGGCTGATCCGGAATTCTACAAGCATCGCGGGGAAGAGGTGGCCCAGGCCAACGATCGGTTGGCCGAACTGGAACGGGAAATCACCGCTGCCTATACCCGCTGGGAGCAACTGGAGGCCATCGATACGGCCTTTAAGATGTCGAGAAATCGGTAACGCCCGACCCCACCAAAAAAGATCGTCAGAATCAAGATTGTCTCGACAGAGATTGATTTCATTGTCGCCTTTACCGAGGCCACCAACAGGAACGGTTTTTGGCGGTCAAGTGATATTTTTGGCATGGTGGACGTCGAGGAATCCGGTTCTGCTTTGCTCAATTTCTACGTCGCACAGGTCGACACCCATCTCCCCGCTCGGCCAAGCTAATCATAGATATCATAAATCCAACGAATGTAATCGATATTTAAATAATGGCGAGGTGGAATTCAGCGATATAGTTTTTTTTATGTTATTTTGGGCCATGTCCTCGAATCGGCGGTTGATCCAAACCTTTGTTCCCGGACGAACGGTTCTGCGGGGCGTGCAGATGTGGTTGCGCGAGGGGGATGCAGATTTGGGTGATCATCGGTTCGAGCTGCGCAATCGTACCAGCGATTTCCTGGTGGACAGTTGGACCATTGAAATACCTGGAGACGATGCGTATCACCTAATCTGTTTTCCCCTGAGCGACACTTCGGTCAGCGCCTGGGATTTCCACGAAATGAAACTCATACCCAATAGCCAGTCGACGTCGTCCAACCACCTGGGCATCGCCGTTTTCGATAGTAACGTCTATGGGGGCGGCGAGCTCGAATTCTTCAATGGTACGGACTGGATCGATCCGGTCGATGTCTATGGGGTCCACGATGCCACGTTCGCGTTGTTCTAAGCTCCAAAACAGTCTGTCCCACAAGCGCCATTGTGTGGTCCTTTTTTCCATTATTACGCAACATCCTAAAGGTGCTCACTGGAGAACCTATCCTCCAATCCTAGGATGCGAGGGGTTCTGATACGACAAAAGTTGCTAAACGAAAAACGGCAACAGATCGAAATAATTTATTGTTGATTCGTCCAGACCCAACCTTTCCAGAGCTTGACGTATAGAATAGATAGGGATTAGTTTTCTCGTTATAATTCTCGTTCGGACAATACAAGGTCATAAGATCCAGATAGTCTGGATTCAAGGGAATGCAATGCTGACGCGGTTGAGAATTAAAGGGTTTAAGAATTTCCTGGACGCGGAGTTTCATTTTGGACCGTTCACCTGTATCGCTGGTTGGAATGGTGTCGGTAAGTCCAATCTTTTTGACGCAATCGGATTTTTGAACATGCTGGCGGAAAAGAGTCTCTTAGAGGCGGCAGTTAGCGTCAGGGACTCTGAAGGGAAGAACAATGATCCCCGCAGCCTGTTCATTCATTCGACAAGTCAAACCACAGATGAGATGAGCTTTGATGCAGATCTCATTGTGCCGAAAGAGGGACAGGATGACTTGGGTCAGAGGGCAGTCGCTTCGTACACTTTTCTCAATTACCGGCTGACGATTGCCTATTGGCCGCAACAAGAAGGGGATGAAAGGGGTAGTCTGCAAATCGTCAGCGAATCGTTGAGTTACATTCCGAAGAGTCAGGCTGCGAAACGGCTGTTGTTCCCGCATTCAGTAAAAGAGTGGCGAGACTCCGTAATCACTGGACGTCGCTCGAGTCCTTTTATTTCTACTGAGGGCGATGTAGTCAAGCTGCATCAAGACAACAAGAATAAGAAGGGTGGTCGCACGAAGGAATTTGCTCGGGTGTCACTTCCTCGCACCGTGCTCTCTACCGCGAATGCATCAGAATCTCCCACAGCGTTGCTGGCACGTCGGGAAATGCAATCTTGGCAAGTGCTGCAACTTGAGCCAAACAAACTACGCGCACCCGATGGATTCTATGCCCCAACAAAGATGGGCAGCGATGGGTCACATCTACCAGCGACGCTTTATCGACTGGCCCAGGGTACTGTTGGAAACGGCGGGGTACGGGACGCTGACCGAGTTTATGCGGACATCGCAAACAGCCTTACACCGCTGATTAACGATGCTGTACAAGTGCAGGTCGACCGGGATATCAAGCGAGAACTCTATACATTAAAAGCGGCCGGACGTGACAACCAGTTTTATGCTGCTCGCGCTCTTTCAGATGGAACCCTTCGGTTTATCGCTCTAGCTGTGATGAAATCGGATCCACTGTCAGTTGGCCTGGTCTGTATGGAAGAACCGGAAAACGGCATCCATCCCCAACGGATTGATAGCATCGTCGAACTACTTCAGGAGATCGCGATCGACGTCTATGACCGTGTAGATGAGGAAAATCCATTGCGGCAAGTCATCGTCAATACCCATTCGCCAATCGTAGCTCGTTGCGTTCCCGAAGATACTCTGCTGTTCTTGGAAAACCACCAAGCAGAGGTAGAGGAACAGCGCGTTTCCACTGTACGTGTTTACGGGCTTTCCGGGACATGGCGAGTGACCAAAGCGAACCAGCCCGCAATGAGTCAAGGTCGGGTGCTCCAGTATTTAGCACCAGTCCTGAGCGATCCCCAGCCAAGTGATACCGGTGCCAAGCGCGTAATCGATAGAAACGATGTGCGCGAACAGCTCTGTTTGGACTTTCGTAACCAGAAGAGTATCGATGACAGATGAATTGAGATTTACGCTGTTATCGGACGGATCGTCAGATGCCGTGCTTATGCCGATTTTGGAGTGGGTGCTGAGGCAGCATAGCAGGCTGCCAACGCTCGGAGAATGGGCTGAATTACGCCATCTCGCAAAACCGCCGAGGGGATTAGCAGACAGAGTTAACAAATCGGTGGAGCTCTATCCCTGTAACATTCTTTTCGTTCATCGAGATGCAGAAAACCAGGATCCTCAATTGCGACACCAAGAGATCCTAGAGGCTACTAGCCATTTAGATTTGCCACCAGTTGTATGCGTCGTTCCGGTGAGAATGCAGGAAGCTTGGCTTCTGTTGGACGAAACGGCGATTCGCTTCGCCGCTGGTAATCCTAATGGAACAATGGTGTTGGACATGCCTCGTGTTCGAGATGTTGAGAGGATTCCGGATGCAAAAGAAAGTCTTCACCAACTATTGAAGACGGCGAGTGGCAAAAAAGGAAGGCATCTGAAGCGGTTTAATTCGAGGCGAGCGGTTGTCAATCTCACCCAAAGGACTGCAGGATTTGCCGCGTTACGAGGCCTCAGTGCATTTCACCGTTTTGAAAACGACGTGAGGGGAATGGTCAAAGAAAACGGATGGTAGCCGGTTGCGGAATCATCCTGCTACTTCCGGCTCCGCCGCTCAATTTTTTCGATGGCTTGCTTGGCGTAGCGGCGGACGAACTGATCGTCGTGATTCTTTTCGATATCCTGGAGATAGGGGATCGCTCGCTCGTCGCCCATCTCCTTGAGCAGCCAGACCGCGTCCATCGAGAGCAGGCTGTTGGCAGCGCCCATTTTGGCGATCCGAACGGTGACCTCTGCCCCGGCAACCCGCGCCAAGGCGTTGAACGCGGCCTGCTTGATCAGGTGCCTGTCTGACTTGAGCTTGCGGTTCAACAGGGGAATGGTCTTCTTATTGCCCACTACAGAGAGGGCGAAACCGGCCGCACTCTGGATGTCGGGTTGCGGGTGATCAAAAAACGGCGCGACCAATTTGGCCAGCGATTTGACGGTGTCATTTGCAGCGCCCCGGCGTCGCAACAGACGGATGTTCTCCAGCAGCAGCCAGGCGATGTCGACCTGCTGGGGATCGGTCGTGCGCGGCTTTATCCGGCGGAGCATCTTTTCGAGCGGCGGCCCGTAGCTCCGCACCTTGTGGGAGCGCCAGGTGCTGATCAGCTTGAGCCAGGGAATCCAGTCAGCGGGCTCCCCATGCTCAGCCCACCAGGAGAGGCGGGAACCCACATAGCTGTCGCTGAACTTTTGCTGTCCCTGCATCTGCAGCCGCTTCACAAAGGCCAGCTCCGCCGGTGTTCCCTCCAGCTGTTTGAGATAGTTGATGATCAGTCGAGCCCACCGCCGTCGATCCTTGGCAAAGCAGTAGCGAAGAACCCGCACTTTCACCCGGTCGTCGTCGGCATTGGTAAATATCTGTTCTGCGGCATCCATCGATTGAACGCTCCCCTCCAGGGCGGCGAGCTGAAGCAGCCAGGGCAGGGCGGCGCCGGGATATTTGGGATCCACCTCGGCCAGTCGCTTGTGCAGCAGCTCGGCTACTTTGGGCTCGCTCAGCTCCTTGGCAAAGGGGATGGGATTGAAGCGGAGCATCAGTCGCCTCAGGTGGGTATCGAGCTTTTCATTTTTTGCGTAGAGGTTTCGCTTCTCCCTCGGGTCGTGTCGTAAGTCGTAGCGAAAGAACAGATCCTGGTGTCGCTTGTAAACGAGCTTATCGTGCCCATCGATCACCGCTAGGATGTTCAGCTTCACGCGGGTCCGGCCGTTTTCAAAATAGTAGGGTTGGTCCCAATCGACCTTTTCTCCTGTCAGCAGGGGGACCAGGCTTCTGCCCCGGTGTGCCGGATTGATCGGTGCACCGAGCATCTCGGCGATGGTGGGCAGGACGTCGACATTGCTGACCAATTCGTTCAACACGCGCCCCTTCATCCCGGGAATGCGAATGTGCAGCGGGATGCGCAACCCCTCCTCGAAGACGGTCATCCCATGGCCCCGGCGACCGTGCTCACCCACCAGCTCACCGTGATCAGAGGCGAGGATGAAGATGGTGTTTTCGCTGACCCCGGCAGTGTCGAATTCGGCCATCAGCTGGGCATAGCACCCGTCGAGCCAGCGCAGGGATTTGCGATAACACTCCTTGAACGAACAGTCCTTCTTGCTCAGCAACCGGCCGGCATATCCCGGCGCGTGCAGGTTGTAGATGTGCATCCACATAAAGAAGGGTTGATCCCGCACCTTGGCCAGTGTTTCCCGGGTCAAGCCGACGATTTTGTCGTGCTCGAGGATGTTGTAAAAGGCCACCGACTCGAACCGGTCGATCAGCGCGTTGGTGATGTTGACCCGGGGCTCGACAAAGTAGTTGTTCACCACGGCCACCGGCACGCGACCCAGGGTGCGCATGTATTCGGCCAAGGGGACGCCGATGTTGTCGTGCATCTCAAAGGGGTGGATCGAGCGGAACATCGGCGGCAGGGATCGGTGAGTGGTGCTGGTCTGGGAGTAGGCGCGGGAGAACTGAAAGGCGTCCTTGCTCCAGGCGTCCAGCTTGGGCGTGTCTTCGAGCCGGACGTGTTTGCGGTTCTTCTTGCGCACCGGTGGCAGGACATCGGCGCGCATCGCATCGATCAAAATGAGGGCGACGTTCCACGGTTTACCGTTGGGCGCGGTTTTGGGAAATTGGCCGCGGGGCAGCTGTGGTGCCTCGTCGAACTTGCCCGCGTTGGGGTTGAGGATTTCGAGCTCTTCGTAGAAGTAGTTTATTTTTTCTCGGGGCAGGTCCGCATTGGACAGGACCGCGTCGGCAACGGCGGAGTGCTGAACCAATTCCGCCCGTGTCGTCAGATCAGAGGAGGCAAATGCGGTGACCGCCAGACCGGCGGCCACAATGGACACCACGCCGATTGATCGGCGCAGCACGGATTTAGCATTGTTGAAGATCGCGTTCAGCAAGCGGGCCGTGGCCACCCCGGCAAAGAGAGAGGCCAAGAGGTAGACGACGAAGTGAAAGTCCGGGTACAAACCGGGAAACACCACCGCATCGGCGATCGATGCACCAATCGAACAAAAAAAGAGGCAGGCAGTCAGCCCCCAACGCCGCCAGGTTTTTTGATCCCGATTTGGACCGGAGGCCGGAAATGCTGCGCACAACCAAGCGAACACAGCCAAACCGACGCTGCCGACTACGACCGGTGCGAACCGGACCAGACCGGCCCAGCTCTGTTGTTTCACCCACTCCCCATCGGCCTGGCTGCTGCCCAGCCAGTAAAAGGGGTATGCCGCGCCGAGCAGGGTGAAAAAAGCGATCCCAAAGGGCAAGACCCGCTTGTCCTTGAGTACAAACCTGCTGGTCAGCAAACCGAGCAGTACGATAGCCCCGATACCGGTGACCAGGAGCAGTTGGATCCACGTGTGAGCGCCCCACAGGGCGACGAGTGCGGTAGCGCCGAGGGACACATCCTCTTCGATCTGGCCGCTGTCCAACAGATTCCCCACCACCACCATGATCAACGCAGCACACACCAGGGTCAGTAGACGCGGGGCCCATTTGTCAAAGCGCGCGAATATTCGAATAATTGGTCGATCGGTCTGTTCAGGCATTTTTAGTTAAACTCCCAGGCCCTCAGAGGATGCAGGTTAAGAACACCAGGCCTTTAAATATCATCAAACAATACTCTTTTTCAGCACATATTTTTGTCATTAAATCAGTGTCCTGAACCGCGCACAGGGTTCAAATGGGGTGCTGATGATAGCGAAAAACCTTTATAAATCAAATAGTTGTCTTCGGTTTGAAAATTCCATGGTATATTGCATATTTATTTCAACAGTGGAATTTTGCTGATATAACGGATGAAGACCGCACTCGTCTAGCGCAGACGATGGGAGCAGGAGGCGATATATACAGCGGAGTAGATGGAGGATCCGATGCAACAATTCCCCCAAACGCTCCCTTCGATGATCTATGGCACAGCTTGGAAAGAGGAACAGACCGAATCGCTCACCCGCATGGCGATTGAAGCCGGTTTTGTCGGCATCGACACGGCCAACCAGCGGCGCCATTATGTGGAAGCGGCGGTGGGGCGGGCCATCGCTCGGGTAATCGATCAAGGGCTGCGCCAGCGCAGCGAGCTGTTCGTTCAAACCAAGTTCACTTTTGCCGACGGCCAGGACCATCGTATTCCGTACGACCCCCGGGCCGACTACGGTACCCAGGTGCGCCAATCCTTTCAGAGCTCGTTGGCGCATCTGCAGACCCCCTATATCGATTCCTATGTGCTCCACGGGCCATCCAGCCGCCATGGCCTGACCGAGGCGGATTGGCAAGTCTGGCGGGAACTGGAGGTGATACACCGCTCGGGTCGCGTGCGGTATTTGGGCGTGAGCAACATCTCGGCTGCTCAGCTGCAATCCCTCCTCTCCGCCGCAGAGGTCAAACCGACTTTTGTGCAGAACCGCTGCTTTGCCCGGCTCGGTTGGGATCGCCAGGTGCGGGTGCTCTGCCGAGAACACGACATGGTCTACCAGGGATTCAGCCTCCTCACGGCCAACCCCCATGTTTTCTCTGATCCACGGCTCCAGGCGATCGCCCGGGAACTGGAGAAAACCCCGGCTCAAGTGGTGTTTCGGTTTGCCCTCCAGTCGGGAATGATCCCCCTTACCGGCACCACCGATCGCCGGCACATGGAGCAGGACTTGGCTTGCAGCGATTTCTCACTCGCCGACGAAGATGTCCGCCACATCGAACAGCTTTGATTGGTCAGTCTCATCCGCTGAAGCAAAAGGCCTCCCATCGGTTGCGTTCCAAGAGCAATCCCCGTATGAAAAACCGGGTTTTTACACGGGAGCTAAACCTTGAACGATTCCGCGCCATCCCGTTCGCCACGTCCGATCGGCTCTTCCCGGGGCATGAGGTTCATCGCCCTGTGTATTCGTCTGCTGCCCCGGTGGCTGGTCTACGGCATCAGCTGGATTCCAGTGTGGTGGTACGCCGTGGTGCGGCGCGACGGAGCCGCTGCGAGCGACGGATTTCAGCGCCGTATCGACCCCCGCTCTGGACCGCTGCGGCGATTTGCTTTTCGCCTGGGGCAGGCGCGGGCCTTTTCCCACGTCATCCTCGACAACATGTACTTGGGGTTGCTCGGCGCCGAGGGGTTCCGGTTGAAACAATACGGCACCGAGCTGTTCACCCGCGCGCTGCGCCGAGGACGAGGGCTGATTTTGATTTCGGCCCACGTGGGCAATTGGCATCTGGCGGTTAACTTCTTGAGCAACGTCGAGACCACGGTACACCTGGTGATCGACGATGCGCGCCAGGCCGAAGTGAAACGGCAGATGGATCGGGCCAAGACCATGAGCGCCCACCTGGTCATTCGCCAGGCGAAGCAGGAGGGGTTGATCTTTGAATTGCGGCAAGCGTTGCAACGGGGGGAAGTAGTGGTGCTCGCCGGCGATCGGGTGATCGGAGAGCGCCGGTCGAGATTGGCGTTTTTCGGGGGACGCGCGTGGTTTCCGACAACCGCTTACTACTTGGCTGCCATCGCCCGGGCGCCGGTATGCACCGCGTTTTCCTTTCGCACAGGCGTTCAACGATACAACTGCTACGGATACATGCTGTTTGACGGTAGAGAGAGCACCCGTTCCGATCGGAATCAGTTGATCGATGCGATGGCCCGGCGGTTCGCCGATCACCTGGAGACCCATGTTCACTGCTATCCTAGACAATGGTTCAATTTTTACGATTTTTGGTCGGCCGAGTAGGGTAGAAAATCTGACTTTCTGACAGAATGGTGGTAGGAAGAGAGGGTATCGATTGACCGATCGAGCTTAAGAAATCGTATTGTGTACCGATTCAATGAGGTAAGAATGAACACCCATCGCCCGCCCATCTCCGATGCCCGATCCTGGAACAAGGACAATATCGTTGTCCTACTTATCGAAGACAGCCACTCCGATGCCGAGCTCATCGCGCGATTGCTCACCGACAGCGCGGCAGAGCAGATAAAGTGCGTGTTAGCCGGCGAACTCAGTGCCGGACTGGCCATCATCGAACAGAGCACCATCGATTTGGTGGTGTTGGATTTGGGTCTCCCCGATTCCACCGGGCTCGCGACCCTGACCCGGGTCGTCGAGTCGGCGCCGAGGATTCCGGTCGTCGTATTGACCGGCACCGGGGATTTGGACGTTGCCTACGAAGCACTCCATCAAGGGGCCCAGGACTACCTGGTCAAGGGTCAGGTCTCCAAAGACCTGTTGCTGCGCTCGATCCGTCACGCGCTCACCCGCAAAGTGGACGAGAATCAGTTGGTGGAGCGGGAGGAGATGTATCGTACACTGGTGGAGACCTCTCCCGAATCGATCACTTTGTGTGACCTGGAGGGCAACATAATCAAGGCCAACCAACAAGCGGCAGATCTATTGGGATATGATCTTCCCGAGGAGATCGTGGGAAAGAACTCGCTCTCCTCAATCGCACCGGAGGATCGGGAGCAGGCGACCGAGGCGCTCAAAGAGGTGTTGCGAACCGGGATGGGCAAGCGCGGCACCGGATATCGCCTGGTGCGGCGGGACGGTTCCTACTGTGCCATCGAAGTCAGCTCCTCGGCTATTCGAGGTCCGGACGGTGCACCGACCGGCTTCATGGCGGTGACCCGCGATGTTTCCTATAAAAAGGAGCTCGAGTCCCAGCTGCTCCACGCCCACAAACTGGAGGCGATAGGACAGTTGGCCGCGGGCATTGCGCACGAGATCAACACACCGATTCAGTACGTGGGGGACAACACGGCATTCTTACAGGTCGCATTCACCAAATTGACCCGCGCGCTGGAGGGGTGCCGCGGACTGGTGGAAGAAGCAAAATCCGGAACCCCGGGGCAACCGGCGGTCGATGGGGCGGCCCGGGCGTTGAAAAAGGCCAAGGTGGAGTATCTGTTGAAGCAGGTTCCCCGAGCCATCGAACAGTCCCTCGACGGGCTGGATCGGGTGGCTCAGATTGTGCTGGCGATGAAGGAGTTCTCCCACCCCAACCCGGGTGAGAAAGAACCGGTCGATCTGCACAAAGCGATTGAGACGACGCTGACCGTCGCCCGCAACGAGTGGAAGTACGTGGCAGATATCGAGTATGATTTCGACCCGGACCTGCCCCAGATTCCCTGTCTGCGGGATGAATTCAACCAAGTGGTGCTGAACCTGGTGGTCAATGCGGCCCACGCCATCGGGGACACCCTCGTGGGGGACGAACCGGGCAAGGGAACGATCGGGATCAAGACCACCCACGACGAGTATTGGGCCGCCGTTCAAGTCAGCGACACAGGGCCGGGGATTCCCCAGGAGATCCGGGACAAAATTTTCGAGCCGTTTTTCACCACCAAGAAGGTGGGCAAGGGGACCGGCCAGGGGTTGGCCATTGCCCGCTCAGTCATCGTGGAAAAACACGGCGGCGAGCTGCTCGTCGAGTCGACGATGGGACAGGGGACGACGTTTACCGTCCGTTTGCCGTTGTGCGTGGCCAGTAGTTGAAGTGTGGGTTTACTTCGAGCTAACCGATGACACCATCATCGGCGGATGGTTCGGCGTATGGTAGGTGAATGGTAAACGTGGTGCCCTGACCCACGGTCGATTCGACCCGGATTCGACCGTCATGCTTGTCGACGATGATGGAATGGCTGATCGCCAGTCCTTGGCCCGTACCTTTGCCCACCTTCTTGGTGGTGAAAAACGGGTCGAACACCTTTTCCATGTGCTCTTCGGGGATTCCCGTCCCGGTGTCGGAAATGCGAATCTCAGCCCAGTCGTCTAACTTGCGGGTGGAAATCTGAATCATCCCTTTGTTTCCGGTGTCCTCCACCATGTCCCCGATGGCGTGGGATGCGTTGACGATGAGGTTGAGAATCACTTGGCTCAACTCGTTCCTCAGCCCGGGAATCGACGGCAACGCCGGGTCGAGCTCGAGCTTTGAATCGGCGACATATTTCCACTCGTTGCGCGCTACCGTCAGCGTGGTTTCGATGATGTGGTTGAGATTCACCAGCTCTTTTTCACTGGGGGAGGGGTGGGAGAACTCTTTCATTGCGCCGACGATTTCGGCGATGTGTTCCAATCCCTCCAGCGATTGTTCGATCGCCCGGGGGACCTCCTTGGTCAGGTATTCGATCTTGTTTTTCTTGAGTGCTTTGCGGGCCGTTTTGAACCGATTCGGATCCTCCTCACCCTCCTCGGCGGCGTGACAGAGGCCGCGAAGGGTATCGACCACCTTCATCACTCGGGAAAACGCCAACTTGAGAAATTCGGTATTGTCACTGACGTACTGGACCGGGGTGTTGATTTCGTGGGCGATGCCGGCGGCGAGTTGTCCGATTGACTCCATCTTCTGGGCGTGGACCAGTTGGCGTTCCAACTCCCGGCGGCGTGAAATGTCTTGGAACACCGCCATCGCATGGGTGGTCCGGCCATATTCATCGGTCACCGGCGCACCGGTGACCTCCAGCGGGATGGTGCCCTCCGGACGTTCGATGATCATGTCATCTATCGTTGAGCTTTCGCCGCCGAGGGCGCGGACGACCGGCATCTCGTCGGCCGGGTAGGGATCCTCTGTTCCGGCCAGGTACGCCTGGTAGACATCGCCGAGCTGACTGGTGCTCGTGTCCTCGATGATGCCCTTGCCCAGAATTTCCTTAGACCTGTCGTTGGCATAGTGGGGCTTGCCTTCCCGGTCCAAGATAAACACGCCGTGGGGTACCGCGTTGAGAAACCGCCGGGTCAGCTCTTCACTTTGCTGAAGCGCCAGCTCGGCCTTCTTTTTCAACGTGATGTCGACCATCAAGTGGACCACTTGCACCACTTGGCCGAGGCTGTCTTTGACCGGCGACACGGAGAGCTCGAACCACCGCAACGGGGTGCCTTCATCGCAAATTTCCCATCTTTGAGGGAGTCCCGTGGAGAAAACTTGGTTGGTTTTACACCACGCCGGCGGACCAGATGTCTGGTGCACCAGTTCGAAACATCGGGTGCACTTGAGCTCTAAGATACTCATCGCCTCCTTGAACGCCCGATTGGCCCGGACGATTCTGCGTTCCCGATCCATCACAAAAATCATCTCATCGATCGCGTCGAAGGTGATCTGCCATACCGCAGAATCCGGGCTGTCGGAATCGCGAAACGGAACGGCTGGCTGGTCGATGGCCTCGGTTATCGAGCAGGACAGCGCATGATTGGTCTGCTGGTCAGTCTTCTCGATGTCTTTCATTTCCCCCCGTCCTCCTGGTTATAGATAACGGAATTCGAAGTGATTTCTTAAGTCATCGAAAAGCAGAGAAAATGAGGTAATCGTGTTGGGTACCGATGAGAAATATATCGGGCGTTCTTACGCTACCGAATGATCCTGTCGAGCAGCCGGCGAATCTGTTCCGGGGTCACCGCGTCGGGCACCCAATGCAACGCGGGATAGAGGCGCCGGAGGTGATCGAAGCGGCGGGATTCCAGTGAGAAATCATAAGATAAAATGACCGGCATCTCACCGAATCCCGCTTCCCGCAAAGCGGCCAGGATGTAGAGTCCCTGGTTGTTCTGCAGGTGTTTCCAGGCCCGCACCGGGTCACCGTTGTGCTCCTTGGTACAGGCCACGTGATCCCCGAGAAGGTCGGCTTGGGGGATGCGATCGAACCGCATGTCCAGATAGATCACATCGATTGACTGTTGTTGTAGGAGGGTCAGGGCGGCGGCACCACTCTTGACTTGGCGATAGGAGGGACCGGGCACGAACTGGGTCAGATTGGTCAGGTATTCGTCCCCGTCTTCAATAATCAGAATTGTCGGATTTTTGTTGTCCATCATGTGTTTTTTCTATCACCGAAATGGGCCCGCGGCAGTTTGATCACCACTGCTTTGACCCACTCGTCATCTCCGGGTTTGACATCCACGGTACCATCGTATCGTGATACCAGATCAGCGGTCAGTCCCAATCCCTCTTCGATGTACCGCCCGCGGATCATCTCGGTGGTCAACGCCTGTTCCGCGCGATCGCGCACCTCCAGCAGCACCCTTTCCAGTCCGGTGATGGGATCCACCTCGTTGCCCAAGAACAGCCCGACCCGAAGCGTGTCCTCGGCTTGTTCCTGTGACGACTGAAGGGCGTTGCGCAGCAAATTGGCCAGGATATCCTCAAAGGCCTGTTGGGGGATCAACACCCCGCAGGGCATCTCCAAATCCGGCTGGATCTCGAGGGCCAACGGGGCGATGGTCAGCGGTGCGAACGCCGGCTCACTACTCACCCGCTCGAACACCCGGCGCAGGCCCGGACCGTCGATCGCCAGCGTGCGCAACTGCTCGAGCAGTCCGCGCACGGCCTCGTATCCCTTGGTGTTCAATTGTCTCGCCGCATCATTGAGAGACCGGAGCAGCTTGTTGCGCTGGGGAGAGTTGAGGGAATCGACCCGCTCGAGCAGCGGTTTGATTGATCGGATTCGGTCAAACCCTTTGTGCAATGCACTGAGCGCAGTATCCTTGCGTTTGAGGTTCAGGCGCAGATGGTGGGTTTGACCGATTTGCTGCAGCTCGCCGATGTACGTGTGCAACTGCTGCATCACTCCAGTGTCTTGGCCCTTGTCGCCGAGCAGTGTGTCGAGCAGGTGCTCGGCCTGCTCCCGGGCAGGGCGCCGATGTTCAATGGTGTCAATCATGCCGAAGAGCACCATCGTGTTGTGCTTCAACACCTCGTGGCGAATGAGCGACAACACCCGCTGAACATCGGGGCCGGCTTCGGGAAAGCGCTTGACCAACATCTGCAGATCTGCGCCACCGTACAAGCGATGGGTGATCACCCCGACCAGTGAGAGGAGACCCAGAAGGACGATCCCACCGATGATCTTGAGCACCATCAGGCGATCGGCAATGCCGGTTTGCAGGGCGCTGGCCTGTTCCAGGTAGACCGAGGTCGAGCCCTGTTGGAGGAACCGCTCGAGCTCTTCCTGGGCGGCGATCAGCTGTCTCAGTATCATCAGGTCGTTGATCCACGAGAAGGGGGTGACCGGTTCTGTTCCGATGGTCAGGCGTGCCAGGTGGTACGAAGCGGAGACCCGTCCCAATGCCTTGGCGCGAGTGAGATGGCGGCGGGCCTCGTCGATATTTCCCTGTTCGGCGAGGACGATGGCCAGCTGTTCGTGAATATCGCCTTGCTGCGGGGTCAACACCAACGCTTCACGCAAGGTTTGGGCCGCCTGCTCGAGACGCCCGGCCGCGTAGAGAATTCGCGCTTCGAGGGCCAGAACTTCTCCATCCCGATCCCGCTGGGCCAGCCGCCGCAACTCGGCCATCGCCTGATCGAGCTCCTTGCGCAACAGGTGGGCCCGTGCCCGGGCCAAGGTGTCCACCAACCCCGGTCGGACCGGTTTGCCCGCTGGGCGGGCCGGTTTGCCCGCTGGGCGGGCCGGTTTGCCCGCTGGGCGGGCCGGTTTGCCCTCGCTGGTGGTCGTACCAACCGGTTGACGCTGAGACAACAGGGTGTTGATCGCCTGTTTGAGCACGGTCGCCTGACGCTGTTTTTCGACGGATTTCGCCCCGACCAAAAATAGATCGAGATGTTCGAGGGCGCCGGCCAGATCGCCGATTGCCCGTTTGGTGCGGGCGAGTTTGAAGTGCAAGTCGGTCCAATCCGGTCGAATCTCCAGCGCTCGGGAAAAGAACAGGGCTGCCTCGGCCGCCTTGGTCTGGGTCGACTCGTATTGTTGAAAGTAGAGATCGCCGAGTCGCGCGTGAACTTCTGCGTTGCCGTTGTCTATTGCCAGGGCGCGGAGGTAGGAGAGCTCCGCTTGAGCTACCCGGCCGGTGGCCCGCATCAAGTCCCCTAAATCCGCATGGGCCATGGCAAATCCCGGCGCAGCGGTGAGCGCTTGTTCGAGCAACCGTGCGGCCTCGTCGTACTGTTTGCGGTTGAGCAGGATTCGACCTCGCGCCGCCAGTGATCGCGCCTTGGCCGGAATGACCTCGGTCCGCCGGGTCCAACCGAAGCGCTGGGCCTGCCGTTCGACCTCGATTTCCCAGATCCGGCCGGCGGCGCGCTTGCCCAACTCCTCGCTGTCTTCGATCTCGCGGTACCAGAGCAGTGCTTCATCGCTCTGCCCGAAATCCCGGTAGAAATCCCCCAGCTCCAGGCGCAGGCGATCGGTGGGTTCCCGCTTGGCCAGGTATTGGTTGTAGTACCGCTTGCCGGATTGAAAATCCCCTCGCAGCGCGTCGATACGGGCCTGTCTGAGGATCAGTTTTGGCTGGTTGCCCTTGATTTGGCGAGCCCGCAGCAGCAAGCTGGCCGCTTCGTCCAGGTGCTCCTTGCTCTCCCCGGGACGGCCGAGCAGATCAGCGAGATTGACGTAGACGATAAATCTTTCGGGATCGAGTTTCAGCGCTTCCCGCAGGTACTGCTCAGCTTCTTGGAGATTGCCGAGGAGATAGTGAATGTATCCGATGTTGTTGACGATTTCCGGGTTGGTGGCATCGAGATCGTACGCTTCCTGAAAGCCCTGCAGGGCACCGGGGTAGTCCTTTTGCTCGAGGAGCTGTTTGGCGTTTTGATTGCGGGTGATCGCGACCTTTTTCAGCGCTTCTCCCAATACGGAGATCATCTCCGAACTGACCCCGGCGTCACTGTCGGCTTCCTCCGGACCGGCGTCCGCGCTCAGCTGTATCGGATGGAGCAGCAGTACTCCCCACAAAACAGCTACGCCGGATCTCCATCCAACGGTGCTCATTGCTTGGCGATCTCTCGTACCTTCAGTCCCAGTTGGTTGAACCGCAGTCGAACCGCTCGACTCTTTCTCTCGTCTCCGAGCAGCAACTTGGCCATTGCCGAGAAGTCCCCGTCAGCGGTTTTGAACAGCGCCAGGAAGTATTGGCGTTCGACAGAGTTGGCCACCGCGTTGAGCGAGGCGCCCACTTCGATGCGCACCGGAATCGTCCCGTTCTCCGAGGCCGACCGGGCCTGGCTCTTTTGTTCGAGCAACCCGGTGGAGCCCGCGAGCAACTGGCCGATCAACCCCGGATCGACCTGTAGCCGCGCCGCGCTGATCGCCATTCCGCTCTGAACCGCATCGACGGCACCGACGAGGGTAAAGGTCACCATGTTATGCATCACCATCTGCAGCTCGCGAATATTGCCCGGCCACTTGTGCCGGCGCAGCAGCTTCCAGGCCGGTTCGGGTAGCGTGATCTCCAGCGCCGCGGGCTCGTCGCTCCGCTTCGGCTTGGGACGGCCGATGACCAGGTGGACTGCGGTGTCCAGGGGTAACCCGACGGCCCGCAGCACCTGATCCCGCAGCTCGGCCACTTCGGGGTCGTTGACCGCCAGCTCGGTGAGCTTGCGCGCGAAGTAGGGCAGGTCGCCGGGGCGTTCCCGCAGCGGCGGTATGCGCATTCGCGTCGCCGGATTGAGGCGCATATAGAGGTCGGAGCGGAATCGACCGGTGCGCACTGCATCGTCGAGGGGCAGGTTGCTCGAGGCGACCACTTTGACATCGAGGGGGATCTCCTTAGATGATCCCAACGGTCTGACCCGGCGATCCTGAAGCACGAGCAGCAGCTGTTTTTGCACCTCCAGCGGGATGTTCTGCACCTCATCGATGAACAGGGTGCCTTTGTCCGCCATTTCGAAGACGCCGCGGCGGTCGGCGACCGATCCCGTATAGGCGCCGCGAACCGCGCCGAACAAGTGGGCGGCGATGAGCTCGGTTGGAATAGAGGCCAGATCGAGCACCACGAACGGGCCCTTGCGCCCGCTGTTGAGATGAATGAACTGTTCGGCAAGAAAAGATTTGCCCGTGCCGGTTTCCCCCTCCAAAATGACCGGCATCGATCCCCGGGCCAGCACCATCAGCCGTCGTCTGAGCTCGCGCATCGAGGCGTCGGTGCCCCATAGCACACGGGATTCGGGCAGTTCGTCCTGGGCGTCGCGCCATGCCGAGTTGATGCGGATGCGCAGGGCATCCAGGTCGTCACCGTCGAGAAAGTAGGTCATCGACTGGGCGGTCAGCTCATCGGCCACGTCGACCAGGGAGAGGTCCTCCACCGCGGTCAGCAGGACGACCGGCAGTTTGGGAAACCGCTGGCGGATTTCTCGCAGAATGGCCACCCCTTGGTAGCGCTTGTTCTGTCGCGTCGTCGCGGTTTCGCCGAGGGAGAACAGCC
The DNA here is from genome assembly GCA_028278265.1 of Myxococcota bacterium. Lineage (GTDB taxonomy): Bacteria > Myxococcota_A > Polyangia > JAAYKL01 > JAAYKL01 > JANQET01. The sequence continues at coordinate 2,632 of JANQET010000301.1, read as the reverse complement.
GCTCTTGGGGGACGTCGAACTTCATGTCCAACAGCACCACGTCGATGCGCCGGCGGTGGGCGGCCAGAAAGGTCAACGCGTCCGGACCGTCTTTGAGACAGGGGATCTGGGCGTCGACTTGGGGATCGACGAGATCGAATTCCGGCATCTGGGCGATCACATCGGCATAGGTCGTGCCGTCGTCAATCACCAGCACCCGTGGTTTACTCACCGCGTACCTCCTCGATTAGGGCGCCGATCGCTTGGCCGACCGCTTTGAAATCGGACTCGAGCTCATCTCTCGAAAAAGCGGGAGATTCGGTGGTCAACCGATTCTGCCAGGCGCGAGCTCCGTCCACTGCCCGGGATAGGCGTTCGAATGCGTCGAAACGGGACAACCCATCGGCCCACGCGTCGGTGAACTCGCGCCATAAGTCGGCGACATCCCGGCTCAAATCACCGGCTATCCGGGTTTGCAGCAGCCCTTTTCTCGCAGCGGCGATCACCTCGGTGAGGGGGGCCTCTCGCGGAAGCATGCCCAGCGGCAAGAAGAGGTATTTCCCCAAATCGTGCTTGAGATCGAACAGGGCATCGAGCAGCTCACCGGTGGTCGGCATTTTTTCTGTCTCCATCCATCAGGCTCTGTCTCAAAAGTACTCCCGTCGCCAGATACTCCTCGCAACGACCAGTTCTGCGTTGCTCGGGGCTTGAAACACGTCGTCGTGTTGCTTCGCCCTCGCGCCTTGCCCCGATCGCCCCGCTGAGCATCTGGCTCGGTCCGGACTGTTGAGACAAAGCCTAGAACGGCAATCAGAACCAGTGTATAGTTGACAACAATACACTCAATTTTTCAACTTGATATTCGGAGGACGAGCTGTACCGGCGCAGGGCATCGAGAAAGGCTGGCGCTTCGGTGCGCTGTGGAATGGTGCTACTGCTGCTCCCGTTGGCCTGTGCCCGGGGACATCAGCTCACCGCGACGAGCGAGAAAACCGGTCGGTCGTTGCAGGCGGAGTCGGGTGTCGACGGGGATTTGCGGTCTCGGATGGGGGCGATCGACCGCGTCCTGGCCCAGACAACGCCGATCGTCGATCGGTGGTCGAGGCAGGGAGCGATCGGTTCGGAGCGGGCGCAAATCCATCGGTTTACTGTTGACACCAAACGGCGGGTGGTATTGGTGGCCATCGGCGCGTCACCACGGATGGCACTGGATCTCGTCGTCCGCCAAGTGGGGCGCGAGGGGGTGGTCACCAGCGACGTCAGTCCCGATCGGCGAGCTGCAGTCGAATGGATCGCCCGGGAGGATAGAACGTACGCCATCGAGGTTCGAGCCTCGGACGGCAGCGGACAGTATCGTGTCGGGGCGTTCATCAAGCCCAGTTCTACCGAGCCGAGTCCGCTCAACCGTCTGTTTGATGCGGATCCCCGTTATCAGCGTCGGTTCGAGAGGGTGATCGAACAGCTCAGCGCTACGGGGTATGCACCGGTCGCGCCGCCCCGACGGTTCATGGCGATTCGCCATGAGCGGTTCTCCTTTGTCGAACAACTCCGGCAGGGACGGTGCTATGCGTTCGCGGCCCAAGGCACGGCGGGAATTGATGATATCGAGCTGCGGCTGGAGGCCGATCGGCGGTTGGTGGTGGCGGACTTGAGCCGTCGTCCCGAGGCCTGGGTCAAGTATTGCAGTGAGCAGGATCAACGGCTACGGGTCGTCATCGAGGTCCGCGCCGGCTCGGGTACAATCGCCTGGGGAGTGTTTTCCGCCATGAGGGACACGGTGCTGGACCAGGTCGGGCCACCGCTGTTCGTCGATACCGATGCGTTTACCCCGTTGCCGGAGTCCCCTCGAATCGAGCCGGGACAGGCAGCACCGGGGTTGGCCGTTCAACTGTCCCAGGCAAAAGAGCGCTTTGCGCGGCACGGAATGGTCCCCGTGGGACGCCCCCGGGAGATGGCGCTGACCAAGCGGGGGCACTGGGCCACGGATCTGCATCTCAGTCAGGCTCGGTGTCACGGCATTGCGGTCGCTTCGACGATTGCGCTCGACACGGTGCAGATTCTCCAGGAGTCCGCGTCGGCGGCCCAATGGTCGGGAGCGGGCCTCCCGGCCCTGTTGACGACCTGCGCCTCGCCGCAAGGAGCATGGCGCGTTGTCGCAGTCCAACGGGCCGGAGCAGGCGACCCTGCTGGGCGGGCACAGCTCCGGCTGATGGTGTTCACTTTGGACCCATCGGTGAAAAACTCTGCTAAACCCCGTGACACGAGGCCGCGCTCCAAGTAGAAATGGTCTATGCCTGAAGAAAGTACGTTCATAGTCGTCAATCCGCATGGGGACGTGATCAAGGTGAGCGGGAAGGTGGCCAACCTCTGTGGCATCCCGCAGAATCAACTGCTCAATCGGTCGTTGAGTGAGCGTTTGCTCGAGGAACACCGCATTCGCTTCGAAGCGGAGCTGCGAGCGCTGACCAACGGTGACGAGCGGCACGGTCGCATGCACTGCACCATGATCGGTTTGGACGGGATCGGTCGCCGATTGACGATGATCCTCACCCTCACACGGCAGCGCAACATTCACGTGGTGATGTTGCCCTACCAGCACCCGGACTCGGTGCGCACGGCCCCCGGGGCCTCGCTGCTCGATCAGGGGCGGTTG
>JANQET010000283.1 GCA_028278265.1 Myxococcota bacterium | reverse complement strand
GGGGGAGACACTTGCTCGTCCTCTCGATCGTGATCAATTCTGCAAAAATGTGCTCATTACGAAAGGAGAGGGAGTCCTTAAAAATGGCGAAACTCTAGGATAGAACCCCACCTCCACGTCGGTGGTGTCCCAGCGCCCTAGTTCCCCATCGCTGACCGGCTCGGTCCCGCCGCCGGTGAGGGTTATCGCCGCATCGATCGGAACACCGGTGCTCGCATCTTCCACCCGCAGGCTGAACCGCACCAGGCCGCTGAGTGCGGCGGTTCCCTCGATGATCAGCGGTTCACCGCCCCGATGCATCGACTCGTCCGGCAGCTCGAGCGACAATCGGTCGAAGAACACCGGCTGGTGGTCGCGGTACAGTCGACCCTTGTGGGTGCTGGCCGTCAGTCGCAACAGGTAGGTACCGTCGGGAACACTGCTCGCGTCCCAGAGGGCGATTTCATCGTTCTGTATCGGCGTTTCTCCGGTGGCGATCGTGCGCCAGCGGGTCGGTGCCGTGCCGTGTCCATAGGCCAGTTCGAATTGGGAAAAATCGCTCCCCCGGGCAATGCCTGCAATGTGCACCTCGGAGCTCTGCTGAGTGACCGCCAGAGGAGCGGTGATCAGCACCTCCAACGGTTCCGGCTCTTTGAGCGCACCTTGGGCATCGAGGCGTCCGTACCCGCAACGGTTATCAAAGCCGTCGAGATTCACATCCACCGCCGAACGGCGCACCACTTGTCTCACCTGCTCGGGTGTGTAGCCCGGATGCTGGGAGAGAATCAGGGCGGCCAAACCGGCCAAATGGGGAGCGGCCATCGAGGTGCCGGACGAACGCAGACAGTGATCGCCGACAAGTAGCTGTACCGGATAGTCCGCAGCCTGGGAGGCCCGCAACGAAAGCACCCCATCGATCGGTTGAAAGTCTGGTGGTCCCAGGTTGAATCCGCTGCCCGGGGCGGCCACATCGAGGGCACCGTAGTTGGACGAGCAGGTGGGTTCGTCCGCGGGATTGGTCGAGGCCACCACCATGGAAAGGGGATAGTTTTGCGGAGATCGGACCGCGATATCGTCGTGATTGTTCCCCGCCGAGAACACGTTCACAATACCCAAATCGTGAGCGAATGCCACGGCGTCTTCGTGCAACGGAACCGAGGGGCAAGGGCTGGAACAGCCCCAGCTGTTGTTGATCACTTGCGCGCCGTTCTGGGCTGCGTAGAGCATTCCGGCAGCCAGTTGGAAAGCCGTGCCCCCTGCTTTGGAGAGGCCCTTCACCGCCATGATGGTGGCATCCGGTGCCACCCCCACGATGCCGAATCCGTTGTCGTCCTGGGCGGCTATCGTGCCGGCCACATGGGTTCCATGACCGTAGTCGTCCATCGGATCGTTGTCCGAATTGAACATGTCCCAGCCGTACAAGTCATCAATGTATCCATTGCCGTCGTCGTCGATGCCGTTGTCGAGCTCCAGCGGATTGACCCAGTTGTTGCCGCTGAGGTCCGGGTGCGAGCGATCCACCCCGCTGTCCACCACGGCGACGACAACTCCCTTCCCCCGGGCCGTGTCCCAGGCGGTTTCCATGTTCAGCCGCTTGAGGCCCCACAGATCGTCGTAAGCCTGGTCGAAGCTCCCGCTGCTGCTCAGGTAGGGATCGTTCGGCGAGTAGTGGAGTTCCATCGGGTAGTTCGGGTGGGCATACACCACGTGGGGATCCCGCTGAAATGCTGCTGCAATCCGATCGAGCTCCCCCTCCGATGTCAGGTCGACCAAGTAGGTGTTCAGCAGTTTGCCGGCCAGCACAGGGGATCGGGGCGTGGTCGGGTGAACCACTGAGTGCAGAAAACGATCGGTTGCTGTCCTCGTGTTTGTGCCCACGCGCAGGGGCACCAACGCCGAAATGCGTTGCACCCGATATCGTCTGAACAGGTCATCGAGTGAGCCAGACCCATCTGCTGTCGCCGTACCGAAGGAGCGGCGGTTGCTGAACCAGGTCTGGGCACATTCAGTGACCCGCGCTTTGCCTTGCGCGCGAAATTGCACCACCAACTGGCGCGGCGCTGCGGTGGGTGCGTTTGAGTGATCCGAAACGCCTTCGCCGTCTAGGGAAAAGATCAGGTGGTGATTGGGTACTGACGGTGCAGGTGCCGGGTCACACCCGAACAGCAACACCTCACAACAAACCAGCAGTACCCACGGAGCGCCCCGGCAGTGCCTGGTGTCCGCCGCTCGCACTGGCGTCGGTTCTCTGTTTATTGGGATGCACATCGTTGAACAAGCGCAGTGTGATGGTTCACTCATGTCAGCTACCTCGGTCCAGGTCTCGACAATGGGCCTATGAGAACATACCACACCCGCTTTTGATCTGAAAAGAGCGCGATCGCGGCGCGCAGCACTGCGAAAGCGTCGGCTAAATATAGGCCTGTCTAGCCTGCTTCCGGAACATTGATGTTGGACACAAACGGCTCACAGATGCAAAGCCAAAGGACTCGGTTATTTTGACTCGTACCACACACTACGTTCCGTCGTTATGGATGGAAATCATTCAGATAGTTGACGGAAATCATGTATCTTCCTACGATTTTATCTATGCGAAGAACGACCATGATATTGTTGGGTGAGTTCATAAACATCGAACAGTCAGAGAAGCATTAAAAGACGACGAGATTCGGTTGGGGTATCTGTTTGGACTTTCCGAAAATATGATCACCAAAGAGGGGCAACAATGCCTGATATAACTGACACTCTTGAATATTTGCTCTCTCAGGGAACTGAAACTGAGGTTTTAGAGTTTAAAACAGCTTCGAATAATTACGATTTCAGAAAGTTGGGGAAGTACTTCAGTGCGCTATCTAACGAAGCTAATCTCCGTGGAAAAAAAGAAGCTTGGCTGGTTTTTGGCGTAAAACCGGATAACAGGACAGTTGTCGGCACGAACTACCGACGTGATGCTGCCGATCTTCAGAGCCTGAAGCATGAGATCTCGAACAAGACCACGGAGCGGATTACCTTTATCGAAATCCACGAAGTTGTTGCCGCGAATGGAAAAAGAGTTGTTATGTTTCAGATACCGCCTGCGCCATCTGGAATCCCGGTCGCTTGGTCCGGTCACTATTATGGCAGAGAAGGGGAGAGCACCGGCGCCCTTAATCCGAATGAGTACGAGAGAATTCGAGCACAACGGATTGAAGATGACTGGTCGATTCAGATCTGCGAAAACGCAACCGTTGAGGATCTATCTGAAGCAGCAGTTCTGAGAGCCCGTGGGTTATTTGCAATTAAGAACCCCCATCTCCAAAGTGTTATTCGAGATTGGGATGATATTACATTTCTTAATAAGGCCAAGATCTGCGTCGGCGGCAAAATCTCGCGGACCGCGGTACTACTCCTGGGTAAACCTGAATCGGAACACTTCTTGAGCCCCGGGCTCGCAAAAATCAGTTGGATACTGCAAGACAGGGACAACATCGAGAAAGACTACGCCCACTTTAGTTGCCCGTTTCTGTTCAGCGTGGATGAGGCGTACGCAAAGATTCGCAATTTGAAATATCGATACATTCGAGAGGAGACGTTATTCCCCGATGAGGTCGATAGCTACGACCCGTATATCATCAGAGAGGCGTTAAACAACTGCATTGCCCATCAGGACTATTCCATGGGTGGGAAAATCATCATTGTAGAAAGAGAGGATAGCCAACTCGTTTTCACAAATCTCGGCTTGTTTATTCCCGGGTCCATCGAAAAGGTAATTCAGGCAGATGCCCCCGAATCTAGGTATCGCAACGCTTTTTTGGCAAACGCCATGGTTAACCTGAATATGATAGACACCATCGGCAGTGGTATCAAACGGATGTTTCAGATTCAGAAAAACAAGTTCTTCCCATTACCCGAATACGATCTGGGTAATAATCAGGTGAAAGTGACCGTTACGGGGAAAGTGCTTGACCTGAACTACGCCCGAAAACTCGCCCAAATGCCCAAATTGAGTCTCGAGGAAATTATGCTCCTGGACAAAGTGCAAAAGGGTAATCTGCTCGATGATACAGAGATCAAACATCTTAGAAAGAAGAGACTTGTTGAGGGCCGTAAGCCAAATTTCCACATCTCTATGAATGTGGCCAGCAAGACCGAGCAAAGAGCAGAGTATTTGAGGTTGAAAGGCATGAACGATGACTATCTGAGGAAGATGATCATCGACTATTTGAAGAAGTTCGGCGAAGGAAGAAGAGCGGATTTTGAGACGCTTTTAATGGATAAGATATCGGACGCGTTAGACGAAACTCAGAAGAAAAATAAGATTAAGAATTTGCTTCAGTCAATGAGAAATGTAAATAAAATCAATTGTATAGGGAAGTCTTGGCGAATGTCTAAACCAGATTAGTTAGACATTTTTAGACATTTACCCAGATTTTTGATTTCGATAACACTGGATTTCGAGCAGCAGGGGAAAATTGCGAGACTTAGTATACATCGTGCCGCCTCAAAATCCGGACCTCCTGGCGAGCCATCGTTTCGATGATCTGTTTCACATCCGCGTCCCGCAGCGGCGGCGCCGTGCGGAACACGTTGGTCTTTATGTTGAACGCGTTTGATTTATAAAGAGCGCACGAACGCGGCTTCGTCACGGCACTCGGGGAATGCACAGCTGCCATAGGTGTGAAAAATTCTCTCTGAATGGATTCACACATCTCGGATCGTCACAGACGACGATGTTTTCTTGATTGTTCGTCGAGGCGCTTCGCGTCCAGTTGAAGCTGCCATTGAGCAAAATGGTCTCGTCGAAGATGGCGTATTTATGGTGCATATGGTGGGGGCTGTCGTCGGTTCTCACCTCCACCCCCTGTCTGACCAGACGGTCCACGTCGCTTCCCCTGTCCGAGGCCTTGTCGTCGTCGGTGATGATGCGGATCCTTTTGTCCGACTGATGGGCGGCCAGCAATGCGTCGCTGATGCGATCGTCGGAGATGGTGAAGACACAGACATCGATACACCGCGTTGCTGACCCAATTAAGGAGACGATTCGTTGGACGCAACTGCGGCCCGGACTGAAGTGAGCGGAGATCTCGTGGTTCGTTTTCGTCACGCGGGCTGCGTCGATCGATTTCACCACTCTTTCGAGCCACTTGAGCGCCTCTTGATGAAACTGTCGCGATTGGCGGAGTTGGGCGTTGACCAAATCGAACGATTTGTTCCTCGCAAAATTGAGCAGTTCCGGTGAGTCGGTCAGCTCTAGAAAAAGGGCTTGCAACGCCGTTTTCTCCCCGCTGGACAGTCGGTGATCTTCAAACGATTGGGCAAGTGCCTGATCAATTTCCGAAAGCTTCATTGCCAGTCTCTTTCCGTCACATCGGCAGTCGTGATCGACTCTGGACTCTCTCTCATGTTGACCACACTCATTGGCCGATAGCAAGGATGTCGCAGCCGTGCCGGAGGGTCTTCTACTTTGAATCTGCGGGGACGGTTGGTGGGGAAGGGCAGCTCGGGCTCTGCTCGGCCGGCTCTTTTCGATGGTGGGGTTGGGTGTATTGACGGACGTACGGAACAAACGGCGCCCAATAGTAGGGTTTGCGGTATGCGGTGCAGGATCGCAGGAGCTGCAATTTGGCCTGGCGTAGGGCCGAGACCGGGTCGACGCCGCTCTTGATGTGGTGGTAGAGGTTTCCCATCAACTCTGCCGAAGAGGCATCCTCCACATTCCACAAGCTGCCGATAAATCGCCTGGCCCCGGCGCGTAAAAAGGCCCAGGACATGCCGACCAATCCCTCGCCGGAAAAAGTCCGCGATCCGGCACTGCGGCATCCCGGTACCGTCACCAGCTCGGCGCGCAGCGGAATGTCGATGATGTCTTTAGCGTAGATTTTATACTGATCGTCCTTTTTGGAGACGATGATTGCGGACTTGAGTGGGTTCTCGTGGTTGTCCATCACATGGGTCACAATGTGGATGTACTTGAATTGTCCGGGGGCGGCGTTGCGATAGGTCAAGTAGTTGGCGTTTGCCCGGGTGTACAGGGAGCGCTGACCCGTGTCGAAAAGCTCGGAAATTCGATCAATCTCCAACGATGCGTGGGCCAGGTGTGGATAGTCCGCCGTGGGCGAGAGCGGATCGCCGATGAGCAACAAAGTCGGGTCGGTCGAGGGTGGAATCTCCGGCGCGGCCTCCAAAATGGTCAACGAGGGGGCAACGGCCACGGTGGCGTCCTCGAGCCAATAATGGGTATTGCGGCCCGGTACCACGAGGGTCTCCAGGTTGAGCCGGTGAAGAGGCCCGTCAGGCACTACCACCACCCTCATACCCGGCCTGATTGCATCTGCCGCGGGACCGATCAAGGTCTGCCAGAGCTGCTGGCCCAGGGGATTAGCCTCCTGCACCGGATCCCGCGATTTGAGGATGAGTTTTCGATAGGTTTCAATCTCTCTTCCCAGCCGCTTCTCCCCTGGCAGCGATTTCAACTGGCAGTCATTCGCCGTTACCACCCACAGATAGGATCGCTCCGGAGCCGTCCAATATACGAGAAGAACCGCGTTGAGTGCGCCAGCGGTCCGCTGAAATCGGTCAATCCTGCCGGGAAGCGGATCCCCTGCTTCCACCAAAAACTCGCGGATCAATCGGGCACGGCTGCTTTCGACCAGTTCGAGCGCCTGACCGATGCGCTGCTCGCGCACGAGCAGTTCGACATAGCTCTGGTAGACCCGGCGCAGCCGCCAGGACGAGAAAAACGGTATCCGGTGCTCTGCCGCTTTGATCTGTTGCCACGCCTTTTCCTGTAGGGCGAGCGCCTGTTGAAATTGCGATTTGGCTTCTTCCTTGCGATTGATCCGGGCATAGAGGTCTGCCAACGCGGCTGTGGCGTAGAAGGCCTGTTCGGCATTGACATGGGGGGAGGCGATAACGTCGTTGTAGAGGTTTTCGGCTTTGTCGATTCGATGCTGGCCTGCGAGGATGTCCCCCTGGGGCACCATCAGCCGTAGCCGTTCGATTTCATCCCCCAACGTCTCTCTGATTTTAACCGCTTCTGTAAGATGGGTTGTCGCGGTGGTGTACAGTTTTTGACGGAGGGCTATTTCCCCCAGATTGCCCAACAGATAGGCGATGTTGTTTTTATTGTCCAGCTCCCGGGCGATGGCCAAGGCGCGGTTGTAGTGCACCACTGCTTGATTGAGATCTCCTTGATCGGCGTACGTGTTGCCGATGCTGTTGAGCGCGGTGATGCGGTCGCCCGATAATCCCAACCGGGTCGTTAACTCAACCGCTTGGTTGAGATACGGAAGGGCCCGTTCGTAATCCCCCAATCGGTAGTAGCACCACCCCAAATTGCCCAGGGTTTTGCTGATCAACTTTTCCGCCTGCAGTGACCGGGCGAGTTTCAGTGCACGCTGCAACCAATCGATGCCTTCGTCGAACCGGTCGGTCCGGGTTCGCAGCAGACCGATGCACATCGCCACCCGGGCTTCGAGAAATCGCGATTGCTCCCGTCGGGCAAACTCGAGTGCCTCCTGAAAGGAGGACTCCGCCCCTGCGGCGTCGTTGGCGACCATGCGGCAGATACCGCGGCGATAGACGATTTCGCCTTGCAGATCGGTGGCCCCGATTTTTGAGGCCAACGTCGAAGCGTTGACCAGCGCCTCGTCGGCCTCGCGCAAGCTCTCCTCCCCACCGAAGGAGACGCAGTTGGCATGGGCGCGGGTCATCAACGCCCGCAGATAAACTGGATTGATTTCAGTTTTGGTTTCGATTAACCGATTCAAGATCGGCAGGGCCTCCTTGATCCGGCGCTCGCCAACCAGCACTTCGGCCTCGAGCAGTTGAAACACAGCCAGCCAGCTGAGCTGCTTCTGATCCCGCGCTTGGTCTTGCCCCGACTTGGCGATGGAGTGGGTGGTCTTCAGGCGACCCTGCTGCAGGCTGCGGTACCCCCGCTGGTGCAGCTGCTCGAGCGAGGGGGGCTCGCGACTGCAGCCAACGAGGCCCACGAGCAAAATTGATGCTGCGCAGGCTGCGACGACACTTGGCCCGTTGGAATTCCTCGAGGGGATCGGCATCTCAATCGGGAATGTGGCCGTTGCCGCCCAACCCACCGAGGACCACTGTACCGTGAATCGGCGAGCCGAGCTCGATGCGCATCATGGTCAGACGCCGCGCGCCGGGACTAATGTCGTACTCCCCCAAGTAGACGGTGCCGAAGCCGTCGATTGGGATGCCGCCCTTGGGGCCGTGGCTCGCGATGATAGAGGGGACGAGAGCAGTTGCCGGTTTGAATAGGGAGGTGTCGAGATGAATATCCAGGGATTTGGTGTATCGGCTGGGGGCAGTACCCGTCTGATCCGGGCTCACCTCTGCCAGCTGTTTTTCGATCTCTTTTACCTCTGATTCGTCAAAGCAGAAGGGTTTGCCCTCGCCGTCATAAAAGTACATCTTTTCTTCTGCGCGGGATCGTTCGTCGGCGATGCCCAGCACCTGGTCTCTGATCTCTTCCAGTTTGTTTTGTGCCACGTCTGCTATCTCGGCAACCTCACGGAAAAATCCATGGATTTTGTCGGTCATCGGCTGATGGGTCTCGACATCACCTGGCGTAAATCGACCGGAAGCGTCCTTCTTGCATTGCTCGAGGATGCGGGAAAAGGCGGTGCACCGCTGCAGATTCTTCCTCATTTCGAACTCGACCGTTTCGCCGGCGATGCGTAAATTTTCGAAAAAACACCCCATCGGCCAGATGGCGATCTCTTTGCCGGACTTGACGGATTGTTCGGAGACCAGCACGCCGACCACCTTGTCTGCGGTGACGATGTCCATCACGTTGAGATCTTCGATGGCGACCTTTGTCACGCTGTTGAACTTGTCGTGATGCTCACTTCCCGAGACCTGGGACAGGGCGGACTTGAAACTGATTAGATTTTTATAGTTGTACTCTTCGACCAGGGACGAGCCGCAGCCGCCGGTGACCGGCAGTGCCGTAGCGGCTTGGATCTCGAGGATTTCGTGCTGCGGATGGGTGATCTCCCCCGCAAAGGCCACTGCATGTGCGTTGTAGATAAATGGCTTCGACATTTCGCGCCTCCTTTGGTTACGACTTGATCTGCAGAACAAATGGGTATTTTGCCAACTCGGATCGAACCACCGGACCACCCGGGGTATCGACCCCGTTGAGGACGATTGCAAGGGGGCCTGGTACCAGCTGCTGAAGCGGCAGCAACAGGTGGATCTCCTCGCCGGGGGGTGGGCTACTGATCACGGCGGTTTGGACCACTTCGCCGCTGGCCGCGAGCACCTCGACGAGATAGTACGGAGTGGCCTCGGGTGTGCTCAGGCTGAGCGTCAGTCCCACCATCCGGTGTTCCGGCCGTACCGTGACGACCGGGGACTCGCTACCGCCGCTCCGGGCGATCGCCAAAAAATAGGAGGGGGCAGCTTGAGGACTCTGGGCCAGCGTCAGCTCCCCGCGCAACTCGGGAACCACCACCAGGATCTGGACACCGATGATCCCCAAACAGATGACGAGTAACGCTACGGCGCCGGCCGGTACGGGCCAAAAGAGTTGAAAAATGGCCTGCCATCGACCCACCGGTTCGGCTGGGGTGTCGCCGAACGCTTCTGTCTCCAGCACGGCTGCGGCATTCTCTTTGAACAGGGCGGCCATTCTCACATCTTCGGCGCATGCCGGACAGTCGAAGAAGTGTTCCTCGAACTCGGACTGTTCTTCCTCACTCAGCTCACCGAGCAGGTATTTTTCGGTGAGCCCTTTGATCATGACATCTCTGTGATTCATGGTGCTCATTTTGCCCGCCTTGGCCTCGGGCCGCGTGAGGCGAGATGCTCGGACCCTCCGCTGGTCACCACCTCTTTGAGATAGAGATTGCGAAATTGCGCCTTGGCGCGGTGCAACAGGACGCGGAGATAGTCCCGATCCACGCTGAGCGCTTGGCAGACCTCTTCCTTTTCCCGCTCCTCCAGAAAGATCGTTTGCAGCAACTGCCGATCTCGCGGGGCCAGATCGCCGATGATGCTTCGGACGATGGCCTTGTGTTCTTCGGTGATGAATTGGTCCTCGGGGGTGGTCGCCACACTGGGCCCTGGGGATTGTCCCGGCTGCTCGGGAACCTGGTTGTGGCGTTTGTCCTTTCGCATCAGCTCCATCATGACATTGTTGCAGACCGCATTCACAAAGGAACCGAGCTTTTTGGCATCACGCAGGCCGTCCTCGGCCCGCACGGCGGCGAGCGCTCGAAGCAAAGTTTCCTGGCGAATGTCTTCGGCCAAGGGTTTCAACCATGCGCGAGACCTCACCTTGATTAAAATCAGACTGGAGAAATACGATACAAAATGGCGCTCAGTGTCCGGATCGCCGGCCCGTAAACCGTCGATGTAGACAGTATCGAAAACCTGTCGGTCCACAGTGCCTCTTCGATCACATGGTAAATACGCTATCGACACGTGGATTTGACCTCCGTTTACCGTGCGGCTCTTGCGCAAGCCCTTATCAATGGCTCTAAAGACCAGTGATCCAACGCGCCCGATCGTTTCAATAAATTCTTAATCCGGTAAAAAAATATTTTCCACGATTCAATTGCCGATTGTTCAACTTTTACACATTGAGTGCGCTAAGGTACCAGCTGTGCCGACGGGCTGTCTAGATAAAACCTGGCAGGTGATTCGGCAAGTCCGGCGCGCCGTTCACTGAGAGTTCAAGGTAAGACGTAAACCAAGACCCACTAGTACCACAGAACGATACGTGTAGGGGTAGCCCTCGCGGCTACCCCTGAATCATCCGGTGCCGCAGCTGATCTCACAGCCCATGTTGCAACCACAGCCGACGCCGCAGCTGATACCTCAGCTGGTGCTTCAGCGATAATTTTGAGAACAAACCATCGATTGCGTGAAACGAATCCGACCCCGGCATCACTTTCTCCTATAAACCGCTTATCGAGCTGATGAGGCGACTCATGTCTATGGAAAAATGGAAGCCGAGTGCAATGATGATCGATGAGACCCTTTCCCATTACGAGATTTTATCCCAGTTGGGCCGGGGAGGAATGGGCGTGGTGTACAAGGCGCGCGACCGGCGGCTGCTCCGGACGGTAGCGCTCAAAGTGCTGGAGATATCGAGTACCACCGAATGGCTGAAAGGGCGGTTCCTGCAGGAAGCCAGAGCAGCCTCTGCGCTCAATCACCCCGGAATTGTGGGCGTGTACGACGTGGGCAGCGACCAGAGCTGCGACTTTCTCGCGATGGAATACGTACGGGGGCAATCGTTGGCCGAGCGGATGGACGAGGACCGGCTGACCTGGTCGGAGACGATCGACTACGCGATTCAGATCGTCGACGCGGTTGCCGCGGCGCACGCTGCAGGCGTAGTCCATCGGGATCTCAAACCGCAAAACATCATGATCACGGAGGCGGGTCAGATAAAGATTTTGGACTTCGGAATTGCCAAGCTCGATCCGGCGACCTATTTGGAGGCCGGTGTCCACGCAATTGAGACGATATCCACTGCTCAGGGTCAGGTGTTGGGTACGGCAGCTTACATGTCGCCGGAGCAAACCATGGGCCAGCCGGTGGATGCCCGGTCTGACATTTTTTCTTTTGGGATCGTACTGTATGAGATGCTGACCGGGGAACAGCCGTTCGGGGGGGGCAATGATTCCTCTCTGTTGAAGCGGCTGCATTTTGACACGCCCCGCTCGCCGACCGCGTTGAGAAAAGGGCTGCCGCCGGCGATCGATCGTATTGTACAAACCGCGCTGGCCAAAAATCCCCAGGATCGGCAGCAATCGATGGCGCAGCTCAAGCGGGAACTGCAACGGGTCGCTGACGAGACCGGAAGAACGCATCATGGTGCAGCGGCGGCGCTCGACACTCGACTGTCAAGAAGATTCGGCCGGCCGAAGTGGGACAGCTTGTTGAGCGGCGTGTTTATGGGGATGGCTAGGAGGCCGGGCGCCAGCTTGATCTGCGGTGTGATTCTGGTCGCCGGGTTGGCGGCGGCGATCACAGCCGGGTTGAACCGGACCTTCCAGCAACAGGAGCCTCCGGTATCGTTGAATCCGCTCGAGCAAACGGTGGCGCTGGATCTCGACCGGGTTTCGCCGTCGACCGGTTTGTCCCGGGCGGTGCTCCAGCAGCGTCTCGGTTGTCAAGATACCGACCAACTGAGCCGGGCGCTGCAAACGGCTCAACGCGCGATTGAATTGGAGGATCAACGAAGAGTGGATCGCCTGCTCCTGGGACTGGCCTTGCTCAATCGGGGATATCGAGCAGAGGCAGGGGCGGACGTTGAACAGGCCACAGGGGCTCCACCACAAATCGTCGACAAAAGATCCATCCAAGGCGATCGAAGCAAATGGAGCGCCGATCTCGAGCAAACCACCTGTCCAGGAGGGAAGCCGATCCGTTGTCCCCAGACAGAACCATCCACAAAAGCGGCGGGTGAGTGCTGTCCAATGGTTGAAGCCCTCTGGGCGTTGTAGATCCTCGATCGGGCACTCGCCGGTAGCGGGATAGTTGGGGTTGACTTGACATATCAGTTTTCGATGGTTAGATACACGCGCCTAGATTGTGCCTTGACACGCCGCTGATGGCGCTGTCCATTTTTCTTCCTCCCCCGGCGGCGAGCAGAAAAAAGAGAAGTGATCGCCGGACTGGATGAACGCTTGAAAAACCCCAAATCTCCTGAAAACGTATTTGATCTATTGTTGCCCCAGCTGCGCCGCGCGGTCGATCGCGCCGGCTATCAAACCCCATCGCCGATTCAGCAGAAAACGATTCCCCCGTTGCTCGGCGGTCGGGACATGCTGGGTTGCGCCCAAACCGGCACCGGTAAAACTGCAGCGTTTTCCCTGCCGATCCTCCAATATCTCGCCCTCAACTGGCGGCGACCGCAGAGCGGAAAACCCCGGGTGCTGATATTGGCCCCGACCCGCGAGCTGGCCGCTCAGATCGGCGACAGCATCAAAAAGTACGGGACATACACCAAGACCACCCACGCCGTTATTTTCGGTGGCGTCGGGCAGCAGCCCCAGGTGAACGCCGTGCGCCGGGGGGTCCAGATTCTGGTCGCCACACCGGGCCGCCTGCTCGACCTGATCAACCAGGGGCATATCGGTTTGGATCGGATAGAGGTGTTCGTCCTCGACGAGGCCGATCGCATGCTCGACATGGGGTTCATTCACGATATCAAGAAGGTGGTCGCCCAGCTGCCCGAGGAGCGTCAATCGCTCTTTTACTCGGCCACGATGGAACCACCGGTCGTCGAGTTGGCGCGAACGCTGGTGGTCGATCCGGTCCACGTCGCGATCGATCCAGAGAAACCGGCAGTAGAACGCATCCACCAAAAGGTGATGTTCGTCGACAAGATGAGCAAAGATGATCTGATTATCGATGTCTTCGACGACGTTAGGCTCGACCGGGTTCTCGTCTTCACCCAAATGAAGCACGTGGCCAACAAGGTCGCCCG
Source organism: Myxococcota bacterium (assembly GCA_028278265.1). GTDB lineage: Bacteria > Myxococcota_A > Polyangia > JAAYKL01 > JAAYKL01 > JANQET01. The sequence continues at coordinate 15,137 of JANQET010000283.1, read as the reverse complement.
CAAGCTCGAGGGGGCCGGCATCAGCGCGGCTGCCATTCACGGTAACAAGAGCCAGACCGCTCGCACCAAGGCCTTGGCTGAGTTCAAGGCGGGTGAGGTATGCGTGTTGGTGGCCACGGACATCGCGGCCCGCGGGATCGACGTGGAGGGCATTTCCCATGTGATCAACTACGATATGCCGGTGGAGCCGGAAACGTATGTCCACCGTATCGGTCGCACCGCCCGAGCCGGTGATGACGGGAACGCGATTTCGTTTTGCAGCGCACCGGAGAGGGATTACCTGCGCGCCATCGAAAAGTTCATTCGCATCTCGATCGAGGTGGATCGCCACCATCGTTATCACTGTGAGCGATCGATGCACGCGACCGGTGCCGATGCCCGGCCGAGTCCCAAAACGCCGCGGCCGCGCCGTCGTGTGAAGGACCATTCCGATCGAAAATTTCCCCGGCCCGGCGCCGGCCGAAGACAGCGAGGGGGCCGACGAGCCAGAGGGTAGCCCTTTCGCCCATTCTCCATCGCGCCAGTGTTTGACAAGAGAGAGATGTCAGGGACGCTTTTGGGCGATCGACTCGAACAGTTGGCCGATGATCGGAACGTAGAACTGCCAATAGGCCGGTCGGTTGGTCATGTCGTCCGCGCGGCGGTGCACCGCGGCCTGCAGGCGGGGGATGCCCAGCAATTGGGAGCTTCCCGGTGGGTCGTCCAGGTTGGCCGGATTGGCGGCGAGGTAGTAGCGTGTGGACTGGCCGTTGGTCGTGCGCGTGAGCAGGGGAAAGGTCATCGGCACCTTGGCCTTCAAACAGTGCAGCTGCCAGCGGTGAACGTTGGGTAGCACGATCTCGGCCAGCACGTCGGTTTGGGGCTGTGGTTCGACGATGGCGAACCAGCCGAAATAGGGCGGGGTGGCGTACGGTCCTGAAAACGACGCCTTCCCGGCAGGGGTGAGGTGAAAGCTCGGCGCGCTTCGACGAACCTCCTCCCCGCTGAGCACGACGATACGCGGCGAATGGTGGATGAGCACGATACCCGGTCCCTCGGGTAGCGGGGTGTCGGGATAGGTTGCGGCGTAAACCGCGGGAAACCAGCGGGGCAGATTGTCGATGTCGCTCAGGTTTTCAAAGAACCGGCCGCACCATCCGCTCCATCGAACCCCCACCACTTTCTCGGCAAGGCGGCGGGCTCCCGGGACTGTCGGACCGGCGAACGAATTGAACTCGACGAACGCGTTTCCCCCCCGATCGACGAACTGGTGCAGGGTTTGAGCGTCCCGGAGCGATAGACCGCCGAAGATCAATTTGGATCCCTGCAGACTGCTCAGATAGACGTCCCGCGCCGATCCCAGGTCGGTGTCATAGACCCCGTAGGTATCGGCGAGGTAGATCCAGCGGTAGGAGGAGGTGTTGGTCTGATGCAACCGGCGGTGCCGGCCGAGTACCCCGGGCCGATAGCCGACGTAGTCCGCTTCGGCGCTCCAATGGGCCTCACCGGTGGAGTTGGTGATTCGCAGGTAGTTGAGCAACCAGAACAATCCCTGGTGGTGGCTGTAGCGGGGTGTGGGGACGGTGTAGTCGACCACGAGGAGATCGATCTCGCGCAGGGGTTGGAATCGCCACAACAGATGGGAGATCCACAAGGGAGAGAGCGCGACGGCAAATCCCAGGCAGGTGGTGGTGAGGGATTTGAGGTTCATTTGGGGCCGCCGAATCCTTTACGTGTCATTGCGCCCCACTGCTTGGAGCCACTTAAATAGCTGAAGATGCCCTTGATGCGCCAGATCAGGGTCAGGTGGCGATACCCCAAGTTCTCGACAACCGCGAACAGGCACATCTTGAGAATGTCCCACCAGCGCGGATAAGCGTAGAACGAGAGCTCCTCGAGCAGCACCGCGGCGATGCTGAGCATGATCCCGAACAGCACCGCCACGTTGAGATAGAGGATGAGAAAGGTGATGTCGGCCAGCCCGAGGAAGTAGGTCATCAAGACGAAGATTATCCCGACGATCTCCACCAGCGGTCCGAGCATCTCGAAGATGGCGAAGAAGGGATAGGCGATCAACCCGATCACCCCGTAGCGCAGGTTGAGCATCATCCGACGGTGGCGAAAGATGACGTCGATCAATCCCCGGTGCCAGCGGTTGCGCTGCCGTTCGAGCACGCCGATATCCTCGGGTACCTCGGTGTAGCAGGCGGCATCCCAGACGAAGACGATGCGGTAGGGCCGTTTCTTTTCCCTCAGGTAGCGGTGCATGCGCACCACCAGCTCCATGTCCTCCCCCACCGTGTCATGGGCGTACCCCCCCACCTCGAGGGCGGTGCGGCGACTGAATAGGCCGAACGCTCCGGAGATGATCAGCGTTCCCCCGAAGAGGTTCCAACCGATGCGGCCGAACAAAAATGCGCGGAGGTATTCGACCACCTGAAAGGCGGCCAGGGGGTTCTTGGGAAAACCGATTTTCTTGATTTCTCCCGAGTCGATCGCGCAGCCATTGGCCACTCGAATCGTACCCCCGCTGGCCACGGTCTTCTCCGGGTCCTCCATGAACGGGATGGCCACTTTGAGCAGGGCGTTGGGCAAAATGAGCGTGTCCGCGTCAATCGCGCAAAAGAGCGGATACTTGGCGACGTTCATTCCACAGTTGAGCGCATCCGCCTTGCCCCCGTTGGCCTTGTCGACAAAGGTCAGCCGGGGTTCGATCCGGGAGCGGTAGATACCCCGGACCTCTTTGGTCTCCACCTGTTTTTGAAAAATGGTGTGGATCGGGTAGAGCTGGAACGCCTTTTTCATCACACCGATGGTGTCGTCCTTTGAACCGTCGTTGACCACGATTACTTCGAACTCTGGATAGCGCAGGGAGAGCAGGGATTTTATCGATCCCTCGATGGTGGCTTCCTCATTGTACGCCGGGGCGATGATCGAGACCGGCATGGTGTAAAAGTTCTCCAGGGAGTAGTCGAGATCCGCTTCGATGCGTCGCCGGTTGCGCAGGATGATGTCGATCAGCGACAGGAAGAGCAGGCAGGAGTAGGAGCTGTTCAAACAGAAGAAGAACATCAGAAAACACCAATCGACGAGAATGACGATATTTTCCATCAGGGCTCGCTCCTGGGCGGTGTGACCTGATCGAACGAGGTCGCGGTAGCGCGTGGTTTGATCGGATCGTCTGGGTTCAGCTCCCGTTGAAATTGATAGGTTGCGTCACTGGTCAAGGTGCGGAAGGCCATGTCCCGGGCAAAGCCGTCGTCACTGTGCTGGGCGATTCGTTCCAGTTCGGCAATGCCCTGACGGCCGAGCATGTAGAGTGCTTGGCCCGCATTGTGGCGCACCCACCAGGATCGATCGGTGAGACAGGTGCCCAGTTGGGAGATCACCGACGGATCCCCCAGCTTGCCCGCGGCCAGTGCGGCCTGGGCCTTTACCGGCCACTGCTCGTCGGTTAATCCCTGTCTGATCTCCTCGGAGGTCAACGGAACGTGGAGCAGCTGAACCGCCTTGAATGCGGCGATGCGGATTTCGAGTTTGTCGGAGTCCAGTACGGCGCGAATGGCCGGTGCTGAGTCGATGTCCCCGGTCAGCGCCAGCACCTCGATTAGCGTAGCGACGAGGCGTTGGTCCAGATCGCTCAACGCTCCCCCGCTGATCATGCGACGCAGCGCCGGATGGGCCGCCGGTCCGAAGGCGATCAGGGTTTGGGCCAACTGACGCCGGGATATCTGCTTGGCTTCGGCCATCATCTCGAGCAACGGTTTGATCGCCTTGGTCGCTTTGATGCGCCCCAGGGACCGGGCCGCGGCGAGCCGAACAATGGCGTGGCTATCGTCGAGACTTTCGAGCAGCACGTCGACCACGTCGTGACCGCCGCCGGCGCCCAGGATGCGCACCCCTTCGAGGCGCCGCCACCAGTAGGAGGAGTAGCACAACCGGATACCGTAGTTGCGCAGATCGAGCCGCTCGTACAATGCGCGGATTCGGGCCAGCGCGCCTCCACCGAGCATCGTGGCGTAGCGCTCCAACTCCAGGCAGATATTTCGACGCCGATAGCGCCGAACAGCTCGGTGGGTATCATCCAGCGAGGCGTCGCCGGCGAGGTAGCTCATCAGCGGTTGGAGCAGCGCTTTGGAGACGAATTGATCTTTTTTCTCTCGGCGCATTCGCACGGCGCGGACCAAGACAATACCAACGACGATCAGCCCGAGAATGACGACCTGTACAGTGGTGATTTGCAGGATCAGGCGGTAGAGGGGCTCTTCCCAGAGGTAGGCGTCGGTACTCATCTCACCGTCCGGACCATTGAGCACCGCCGATGCGGCATGGCTATACCGCCGAGGCGCGAATCAGCCCGTTGCGAACCCGGGCGATGATCTCGGGCACGCGAAACGGCTTGGCCACGAAGTCGGTGGCCCCGAGCTTGAACGCCTTTTGCACCCGCTCTTCGCTGGGACGAACCGAGAGCATGATCACCGCCACCCGGCTGCCGAATTGATCGTGAACCTGCTGGAGGATCTGGAACCCGTCGATCCCCGGCAGGAACGATTCGAGGAGCAGCACCTGGGGGAGCTCGTCCTTGGCCCGCGCCTCTTCGAGGTATTGCAGCACATCGGTGCCCGTGCGCACGTCATCTACGTCGAATCCCTCTCGCGCACAGAAAAACCGGAGCAGGTCGACGATCGCCTCGTCGGTATCGGCGATGAGGATTTTTGGGGCCTCGAGCGGCTTCTTGTCCGGGTCGGTGCGCAGGAATCCGATCGCTTCGTCGTGGGCGCCGCCCAGCACGCGGGTCAGGCGGGTCTCCACGTCGGCCAGCAGGGTTTCCGGGGTGATCGTGCCCTCGGCAATGGTCGCCGCCAGGGTCACGTTGTAGCTCTCGTCGAAGCGCAGCCGTAGCCGGGAGACGATCGAGACGATGCTGGTCATATCCACTCCCGGGAGCACCACGGCCAGGGTCGCTTCGTTGTATCGGGCCAAGATGTCGGATTGGCGAAAAACCCGGTTGGCCTCCTTGGTGATTTCCAGGAAGGCCAGCCGCGGGGAGTCGGTATCGGTCAGGTGAACGAGCAGCACGCCGATCTGTTGGCCGCTGCGACTGACCCGCGCCAGATCCCCCTTGATGCGATCGAACATCGACTCCTTGGTGTACAGGCCGGTGAGGGGATCCCGGCCGCCCAACTTTCGGGCGGTTTCGGCCCGGCGAAGGTGGTTGAGCACGCTGAGCGCCACGTTGGCTGCGGTGAACGGAATGGTCAACCAGCCGTCCACGCCGCCGCGAATCGCTCGCGTCAAGGTGGCCTCTGACGACTCTTTGAGCAGGGCTAGAATGGGCAGCGATTCGAATCGTTCGACTTTGCGAACCACCGATGCCAGGTCCACCCCGTCGAAGTATTTCATCGACTGTTGCACCACCAGTAGGTCGGGTTGCACCGAGTGAATGATCGACAGGAGGGTCGATGGATCTTCGTGCAGGATGATCTGCATCCGACTGTGGCTCAGCGCAAAGCGGAGCTGATTGACGATTTGGTTGTCGTCGGCGCAGACCAGGACCCGCTGGCGGACGGCGAGCTCGATCACCTGGGGCAGGCACTCCTCCACCTTTCGGCGGTAGGTTTCGACTTCGTCTTGCAGGGTTCCCTGCAACCGCTTTTGCAGGGCGGCTTCCGCCGAAGGCAGCGGTTTTTTCTTTTCGTACGCGCTGAGTACTTCGGCAGCGGTCCTCGACAGGGCCTCGAATTCGTAGCTGCCCGCCGAACCGACAATCTGGCGCACCAGTTGTTGCCACTGTTCCGAACCGGCGCGGCGATTCCGCTTCGTTTCGGCCGATTCTCGCTCAAAGGCCTGCTCGATGCGGTTGAGGTACTCCCCTTTGAGCCGAAAGAGAGCGTCCTCGGCCAAAGGGTCGGCCTTGTGCTCGCTCTCCAGCACCCCGGCCTCCTCTAAAATCTCTTCGAGCTCGAACAACCCCTGGGTCGCGTGGAAAAAACGCACCCGGCCGAAGGTATCGATGATCTTGGTGTAGATCTCAGCTTCGGCGACCTCTTCGAACCAGACAAAAGTGAGCTGCGGGCCCTCGGGTGAGGGGACCTTTTTTCCGTTGAGGTTGACCTCGCCCAGACCTACTAAAAAGGTGGCCTCTCCGGGACGGTTGGTGAGCACCGATTCACAGCGATTGACCAGGGAGCGCAGCTGGGCGTTGAGCTCGTCGGAGGAGGCTTTGGGACCGCCGACGATCGAAACATGGGCGCGATTACTGGACATGGTAACCCGTTTTGATCATCACTATTTTATTTTATCGGTACTGGTTGAAATAAGTTGAGGGGCAACCCGGAGCGGTCAGTGGGTCATCGGGCTAATCGGTTGGAGCGCCGGTGGCGGTCGGCGGTTGTTCATGGGCGCCCACATCGACGGCGTCTCCTGAACGACGGGGATTGCCGAAGTGGTCGAGTGGCAACGGCTCATCCGTATCGCCGTCCCCGTCGAGGTCAACGATGTCCGGCGGAAGCGCCTCATCACTCCCCTTGTCGATGCAGGGAGATTCTGGGGCCAGGGTTAGCTCGCTATCGGCAAATCGTGGATCAGCATCAAAGTTTCCGGTCGTGTTATTCGTGCAGTCCGGAAACGGACATCCCCCCTGCACATCGCTGAAGGTGATGACGGCCGGGCAGTTGTCGTTCCATACTTGGCCGGCTCCAGGGCAGGATTCGGAACCGGCCGAGTTCCCCCACAGGATGCTGTTGGTCACCTCCGGTTTGGAGTAACTTACACTGGCCATGGCGCCACCGCAAATCTTGGCGGTGTTATTGGCGAACGTGCAATTACTGAAGATGGGCTCGGCCGTGTAGTTGAACACTGCGCCACCGCTGACATTGGTGTGATTGCCGTCGAAGATACAGTTGATGAACCGGGAGGCAGAGTCGAGTTCTACGTTTCGCAGGGCACCCCCTTCCTGCCAACCGGTGTTGTGGCGGAACAAACCGTTGACTGCGGTGATTGTTCCTGCCTTAGCTTTTATTCCCCCTCCACCACGGTTTGCCTCATTGTCGATGAAGGCACAGTTCAGATAGCTCGTTGTCGAATTGTATTCGTATGCGCCCCCTCCATCGATTGAGGATTTGTTGCGGTCAAAAACACAACCGGTCGCCACCAGCTCGGAGTCTATGGTGTACAGCGCACCTCCATCCTGTTTGGAGTCGTTCTCAATGAACTGGCACCCATCGAGGATCACTTCAGACGTTTTGGAAGTAGCGATGGCCGCACCGCGCCATTGTGCGTCATTCCCACTGAAAACGCTGGCGTTGATAGTCACGGATGATCCGTGAATGATATAGATGCCGGCACCCGATTGCTCGGATTTATTGTCGGCGATTCGGCAGCCGGTGATCAGTGGCTCGGCAGCGGCAATGAATATCCCTGCCCCGTGGAGATACGCCTTGTTCCCAATGATCCTGCAATTCGCGATTGTCGGCGAGGTGCCCTCACAGTTGACCCCGGCGCCCCGCTTATTGGGTTCCACATTGCTGAGTCCACCGTCGGCGTATCCTCCGGTGATCGTGAACCCATCGATCAACGCACCGTCTGCACCGACTACGACGTGATACACATTGTCCGTTTTGTCACCGGGTTGACCGATGTCCCCACTCAGGGTGACCGGGTGGGCGTCGATGTCGCGCTCGTCCAGCGCCGTTTCATCACCGCCGAATCCCCCGTACAGATAGACACCGGATGCCAATTTGAATGAGGCGTCCCGATTGTTGAGTGGCAACGGAGCGGACAATCCGTCGGTTGGTAAGTAGACGCCGGTGGCGACCCACACGGCGACCGAATCGGGACACTCAGCGCTGCCCACAACCGATGCGGCCAGATCGATCGCGGGTTGAATCGCCCTGAACGCATCGGACCATCGGGTGCCCGCTGGCTGAACCGCGGTGGAGAGTAGATTGACGTACTTGGTACAGGGAACGGGCGGGGGGCCCGTGTCGGTGTCCGAATCTGTGTCCGCATCCGCATCCGTGTCCGAATCTGTGTCTGTATCTGTATCTGTGTCCGCATCCGTGTCCGTGTCTGCTCCGGTGTCCGGATCGGTGTCACCACCGCCGTCGACACCGGAATCTATGGAGGGCAATGGATCGAGGGGCCAACACCCCCCATTGATCAGTGACCAAACCATCATCAACATGGCAAGCTTAAGATTTGTCATAACACTCTCTTAACAGCTGAATTCCGGTGCTTGTTCAGGGTTGGAAGTCTGAGGGAAGTCGGTAAAACACCATCGTCTCTTTCCCGCCCCGCTCGCCTGTAGCGTCGAAGAACGCCTTGGGCCAGTCCGAGGTCGCCGGATAGCAGCGCAGGGAGAGTCGATGGCGTGTGGCGCGGAAGAGGCATTTCTCCTCTCCCGCCTGTCCTTTAAATAGGGCGCGATCGTCGCCGACGAGCTCGATGCGCGCCAAAATAGTGTGGTTGCCCCGCTCTTCGATAGACATCACCCCTTGGGCGTCGATTTTCAAAAGGGTCGGGCCGCCCATGATGCCGCCGGCCAGCCAGGTGCCGACCATTCCCGAGAGAGAGGTCATCGGCTCGATGGGGAGCGGTTCGAAGGCGATCCAGTCTTCGGTGTCAGGAGAGGGTACCCCGTGATCCTCACAGCTCAGGCGCAGCCGATCGTCTCGGCGTTCGAACAGACAGCGGCTGAGCTGACCGCCGATGCGGAGCAGGGGTGGCTGGTGTTCGGTGACGATGTCGTAGCGAACCCGGTGAATCGCACAGACCGCACCGCGATCGTCGCTCAAAAAGTTGGTCTCCACGCTACCGTCCGTGAACAGCTCGAAGATCCAGGGGCACGGAGTCCCGAACCGCTGCTGCACTTCCGTTGAAATCCACGCGCCGACGAGCTGTTGCGCCGGTCCCTCGATTTTGACCGCGTTCGTTTCACCCGAGGATCGCGCCGGACCACCACCGGAACACCCTTGGGCCACGAGTGAAAGTACAAGCAGACTGATGATTAATGCCGGACGTATCATCCGATAATTCTCACATTTATTGCAATAGACCAAAGTACTGGTGCTTGCTGATTTTCAACCAACCTGTTGAATAAAGCATTTCGTCGAACAGGCGTCAACCGGCGATGGTGGGTTACTACGTCCATTTGCCAGAGCCTGGCGGGGATGGTATCTCGGCTACGCCGTTTGAGTGCCCCGTGTTATATTCAACAGGCTCGAGCGGCAGATGGCTGAGCGGTGGATCACTGAAGTCGCTCGGGCAGGGTGACTGACAGGACGATATTTAAGGACAAAGGAGCAGGGGCGATGATGGACAACAATAACCCGATGAACACCATGGCAGAGATGATGTCCAAAATGATGGGGGGGACCCTGGGCATGGGGATGGAGATGATGACCAAGATGATGCCCCAGGGACTTTCGATGATGCTGGGGAAATTGCCCAAAGATCAACGGCTCGTGCTGGCCAAAGAACTGGTGGCAGTGATGGTCGAAAAAGGGTGTGAGGGCCTGACTAAGGAGGAAAGAGATCAGTTCTTCGATGACCTCATTGTCGCGATCCGCCCCGAAGAAAAGGCCGACTGATTCCATTCGAACCGGCAATAGAACTGCCGGGGAGTAAATCTCGAGGCATGTTCTCGTTTGTTCTCGTTATCGTCGAATCTGTATCTGTTTGAGGTTCTCCCGCATGTGGGGGGTGTACCACAGGTCGGCGAAATCGCGGTTGCCCTGGGGATCCCGGTTGCGCATCTCGGTGGCGATGGGATCGCGGATGAGTTGTTTGAGCGCGCGAAAGCCGCGTGCATCATTGGTCAGATAGCGCTCGGCGACACGCCGGACAGTCTTCATCAGATCATCCGCGTCGGCGATCTGATCGACCAATCCCAGTGCCCGTGCCTGTGTGGCGTCGTACATTCGACCTTCGAGCAGCATCGTTTCGGCGGCCCGGTGTCCCACGCAGCACTTGAGCAATTCAACCGATCCGGTAAACACCAGGGAGCCGAAGGTGACTTCATTGAGCGATATTTTCGCCTTGCCGGTTACCATGATTCTCGCGTCACAAGCGGTCGCCAACATGCATCCTCCGGCAATCGCATGGCCGTTGATTGCAGCGATGACCGGTTTGGGAAAGGTAAACAGCAGGGTGTACAGATTGGTGAATTTTTTAAGGAAGTGGATGAAGTCGACCTTGGCGTATTGGTAGAGCTCGGGCACGTCCAGGCCGAACGAGAAGAAACTTCCATGGCCGGTGAGAACGACAACGTTGACGTTTTGATCCTCGTTGAGCCGGGTGAAGCGGTCGGTTAAATGCTCTACCATAGGCTCGTTGAGCGCGTTTACTTTTCCCCGGGTCATGGTGAGGGTGGTGATGCCACCGTCATTGGTAATTTGGCTCAAGCTCATGGGTGAACCTCCATAGAGATTTCTGGCGATCCAAGCGGTCGATATTCAGCGATGGGACGCCCGCCACCAGAGGAGCAGGCTTCTGCTGAACAGGCAGAGAAATAGTGCACCGGCAGCGAGAACGATGATGCCCAAGCCCCGCAGGATCTCCATCGATTCTCCCCCACCGCGGCGCAACACCGCTTGGCCGGGATTTTGTGGATTGTAGTAGACCGTAACCGCCTGATTCACTGGATAGTCGGCCAGCACTTCCTTCGCTTGCAGGGTTGATTGGAATGACAGGTCGTTGTTCCAAGTGATGCGATCGCCGGTTTGCTGCCTTTCGGCCACGGTGTAGTGATAGACCACATGGGGGTAAAAACTGGTGGAATTGATCTCTCCGGTTTGTACACTTTCCGCTTCGACCGTCGCCTCGAGCACCACCCCTTCGGTGGAGGGCCATGTTTCGGTTTGCGCAACTTCGATCAACGCGTCGTGACCGATGATGAATAACACTCCGCCCCAGAAGCTCAAAAAAACCACGGCGGCGAGGGACCACCAAGGAAACGCTCTTTTGTTTCTATGACTCATCTGGTTCAACCAATCTGCAGTCGCCGCGATCGCGTCGAGCACCTACATTGAATGCCGTCGATCAAATGCCCGCTCCACGAATTCTTGAATCTTATCTCGGGTCCGCTTTTTTCGAAACCAGGGCCGTTTTTTATATCTGAACTGGTCATCCATTTGGGCTGTCATGAGAACGGCGCATTTCGGCGCATGATAAAACCGCTCCCAAAACAGTATAGATCAAAGCGCGTTTTTGAGCACTTTCAATGCACTTCGCCTCTGGCATTGGTGGTGCAAGTGGGTTGGTTTTCTGTATTTCGTTCCTCAGATTGGCTACTATCCGACCATGAAACAGATATACCTGATCAGGCACGGTGAAACAGAGGCCAACAAGGACGATGTTTTCCGCGGTCGAAACGAGGTGGCACTCAACGCCAACGGCGTGGCTCAGGCGAGGGATACCAAGGGTTACTTCGACGGGATGTCGATCGATCGGGTCATCAGCTCCCCTTCGCAGCGCGCCAGGAAGACGGCGGAGATCCTGTTTCCCCATCAGGCGTTTCAGGTCGAACCCCTATTGGAAAACCTGGACATGGGCAGTTGGTCGGGGCAACCCAAGAAACGCTTCCGCGAGCAGCATCCCGAACTATGGCACCAATGGGTCACCCGACCGGAGAACCTGCTGTTTGAAGGGGGCGAGTCGCTGGCCGACGTCTATCGCCGTGTGCAAACGTTCCTTGCCGGGCTCGAAACCGTCGACTTCGAGAAGATGGCCATCGTCTCCCACCGGGGCGTGTTGAAAACCCTGATCGCCGCCGCAATCGATCTCAGGGAAAACTATTACTGGCGGTTCCACCTCGACAACGCCTCCATCTCCGTCGTGACCCACGACGAACGGCGAGGGTTCGCCCTGACCCAACTCAACCACACAGAGCATCTGTCGAGTTTCGTCGTCGAGCGGGATTGACGGCCTATTGACGGCGTGGGCGCATGCGCCTCAATTGCATCAGGTTGTTTTTGGCCATGTGGTTGTCCGGATCGATTTTCAATATCGATTGCCAATAGTACCCGGCTTTGCCGTATTCGCCTCTTTCGTAGTGAATCACCCCCAGGTTGTTCATCGGGGAGATCAATGTGGGATCACACTCGATCGCGTTTTCGAACGCCGTTTGAGCCAGCTCGTTTCGGCCGAGTCGTCGGTAGGCCAGGCCCAGATTGTAGTGGGGGCGGCCGTAGGTGGGTTTCAGCTCGACCGCCTGTTTCAGCGGGACGATCGCTTCGGTGTAGTGCCGCCCGGCGAGCAGGGCCAGCCCGTAGGAGGTCTGTGCGCGATAGAGATGGGGGCGTTTGGCTGCTGTGTCGCGAAAAATGGTCAGATCGTCCTGCCACTCGGTCACCCTGTCCTGGGTCGATACGGCGAACACGATGAGCGGCGCGACGATGGTGTACCGGAGAACGCGGGATTGCTCGAACCTGCGGCGCAGGGCCATCCAAGCGAATGCGGCAAACAGGGCGAAGCCGATTCCCGGAAAGTAGGAGAAGTGCTCCATACACGGTTCGAAGACCGGCACAATGTTGGCAATCGGCAGGAGCGCGGTCAGAAAACAGGCGAGACCTGCTGCGGCTTGGCGGGCGCCTCGTCGGAGGCAGAGGCGTATTCCGTAAATCCACCCGCCCAGTCCGATCAGGCCCAGGTACAGTGTCCAATCGCCAATCCCTCGCACCATCTCGACACCGCGCTCGAACACCAACGGCCAGGGAAAGACACTTTTGAGCAGATACCAAGACAAAATCTTGGGCACGGTGGCCAATCGACTCAACTGTCCGTCAGCCGGAACCCACCAGGCTTCCGGGGTGTTCACGAAGAAAAACAAGCTGTTGATGATTTGATACCGCAGATAGAAGCAGACCACGAGTCCGGGGATGAAGACTCCCCACGGCAACCAGAATCCAGGGCGCTTGAGTGGCGGTGCGGGCCGCAACAACACCTCTTGAACGAGAACGACCAAGGGGAGAGCGATGATGATCTCTTTGGCCAATAGACCGACGAAGTAGAGTACCCCTGCCGCAGTGAAGAGGAGCCATCGGCCCAGCGGGTTGTCGTTCTTTCCCCTGAGCCTGGCGACGCGAAAACAGATCAGCGCCAGCAGGGCGGCTGTTGTTGCCAAGACATCGGTTCTCCCGGAAATCCAGGCCACACTCTGCGTGTGAAACGGTGTCACCGCGAACACCAGCGCCGCGACGAGCGCGATCTCGGGGCTGGCCTGCCACTGCAGCGCCAGCAGATACAACAGCAGGGCGCAGCTGATATGCCACAATAGATTGCTGATGTGAAATCCGGCCGGTTTATCTCCGTACAAGCTGTGGTCGAGCTTGAGCGAGAGGATGGTGAGCGGCCGGTAGTAGTTGCTCACCCCCCGGGTGGTCTCCCAGTATCCGGTGGTCAACACTTTTTTGAGCGAAAACTGTTCCTGGATCAGCGAGTTCTTCTCAATCAGATCGTGGTCGTCGTAGACAAACCCATTGTGCCAACCCCCCCAGTAGGCGGCAATCGTTGCCGCGACGATCATCAGAACGTGGGCGCCTTTTTTTTTAAAGAAGCTGGGCATCGGCGCGCCGAGTATAGCCCGGCTCGCGATATTTATCCACGGCCGGGAAAGCGGGACAGATAGCACACGAGGACGAAAATGGTCGGGCTATTTTGCGATGATCGAAATTGAATCGATGAACCAGCCGGCATCCATGATCGTCGAATCGGTGCCGAAAAGAAATCGCAGTTTGAATTGCGTTACCTTGTAGGGGGCAGAGATCACCGCAATGACCTCGACCCAATCGGAGGCTGGAATGTCACCGGTCCACGCGTAATGCCCGCCAATCTCGGGAGTGGGATAGCAGTAGGAATAGTCCCCCTCTATTATTGCCTGATAGGGCCAAGAGGTGGTGATGTCACTCCAGGTCGACCCGTCGTCGGCGGAAAACTGCAGCACCCCACCATCGAAGTACTTGCCGCTCTGACCTTGGTCCTCGAAGAGATAGTAGTGCCAAAAGTGCAGCTCGACAGTGGCGGGAGAATCAGCACAGCTGGACAGATCGATGGTCGGGGAGACGAGCTCCGCAGTGTGACAATTGGCATAGTGATCCGACAGGGTTGTGACCCAGCAGTTGTCGCCGGTGTGACAGGCGTGTTGCCCATAGCTTGGGGTGCCCAGTTCCCACGGATCATCGACCGGATACTCACTTAGGGGGGAGTGGGTAAAGCCCTGAGCCCCGCTTTCAAAATCAAACTCAATCGATAGTTCAATGCATGGATCTCCGCCGGAGTCCGTGTCGCTGTCCGAGTCCGTGTCACTGTCTGAGTCCGTGTCACTGTCGGCATCGCTGTCGCTGTCACTATCGGTATCGCTGTCCGAATCACTGTCGCTGTCACTATCGGTATCGCTGTCCGAATCACTGTCGCTGTCACTGTCGCTGTCGGCGTCCGTATCGGCATCGGCGTCCGCGTCCCCGTCCGCATCCCCATCCGCGTCCCCATCCGCGTCCCCATCCGCGTCCCCATCCGCGTCCCCATCAGAACCATCTGAATCATCGGTGATGGCCCACTGGTCATCGGCGAGGCGAATTCTTGCGCATCCCAAAGAAACAGCGATCAATCCCGATGTGAGGCAGAGGGTCTGAAAAAGAGAGGCGAGATGGGTCGTGGTAAATCGGGGCATACAAGCTCCTTTCAACCGCAGTGATAGCTGCAGAAATGCACTCCTGTATTCCACGGTCCCCGATGAGCAAAAAATGGGACAAAAAAAGAGTGCCACCTATATCCCTTGACCGCATTGAAGAAGGTGGATTAATGGCCTTTGTGAAATGAAAACAATACTTCGATTCTTGATTGAGCATCTGGTCTCCTGGATCTTGGTCATCGGTTTGCTGGGAGGAACACTGGCCATCTGTTCACTATTCGGCGAGCTGCCGACGGTGCTGGTGCTAGTGATATTGCTCGTATTCATCGGAGCGATTCTCTTTTTTGGATTCAGACTGTTGAGGAAGATCAACCAGGGGGAGGCGGAGCGAGATCAGCATCGGCGGTGAGCTGGGTCAGGAACGGCAGGGCTGGTGTTGAGTATGCGGTTTCGAATACTGGATTCGGTTTTTTGCCGGAAGGAATGAAACAAGATAAGAACAAGTCGTTTACGATGATGGCACAAAATT
>JANQET010000264.1 GCA_028278265.1 Myxococcota bacterium | reverse complement strand
CCCCCAGCCCCTCTCCGTCAAGCGGAGAGGGGAGCCGGAAGAGAAATCCAGACTCAATCGGTCCCGTTCCCCTGATGGAGAGGGGGTGAGGTCCCCTCTGGAGAAAGGAAAACACTGCTTAGCTGGTGTGGGGATGCGGGCTAGAAATTGCGTGTAGGGGTAGCCCTCGCGGCTACCCGTGAAATCGATCATCGTCACTGCTTCTCATGAATCAGATATCAATACGACTTGGCGAAGAGCACTCTCTGCTTGGACGGGTTGCCCGACTTGATGCATTGACCCGGCTCCGGGGCCGGTCCCTGGCCGGCCAGGGGAATGGAGCGAATTGTCGCGCCGGTCTCTTCTTTGATCTTCGCTTCGGACTCGGCCTGGCCGTCCCAGTGGGCCCAGACGAATTTGGATTCGCCCTCTTTGAACGTATCCACGAAATCATCCCAAGAATCCAATTGAACCGTGTTTTCCTCGCGAAAACGGACCGCTCGTTCGAACAGTGCGCCCTGAAAATCCTCGAGCATCTGGGGAATCGCCTGGGTCAATGTATCGAGGGGCAGCTTCTGTTTTTCCTCGGCCACGCGCAACTTTGACATCACTTCTCCCGAAGCGATATCCCGTGGGCCCAGCTCGAGCCGGAGGGGTACCCCTTTGCGCTCCCATTCGTAGTACTTCTCTCCGGGACGCTTGCCCTCCCGGTCGTCCAGCTTGATCACCACACCGGCATCATTCAGTTCGGCACAGAGCTTGGTCGCGGTCTCCATCACTGTTTCCCGCTCGTGGGCCTTGCGAAAGATCGGTACGATTACGGTTTGAATCGGTGCCATTTTCGGCGGGAGAATCAGTCCGGTGTCGTCGGAGTGGGTCATGATCAATCCGCCGATCAGCCGGGTGGACACACCCCATGAGGTCTGCCAGACGAAGTCGGTCTGTTTGTTCTCGTTTTGAAAGGTCACGTTGAATGCCCGGCCGAAGTTTTGCCCCAGGTCGTGGCTGGTCCCCATTTGCAGAGCCTTGCCGTCCCGCATCATCGCCTCGATGCAATAGGTCGACAGGGCACCGGCAAACCGCTCCGCTTCGGTCTTCAGTCCGCGAATCACCGGCACGGCCATCGTGTTCTCGGCGAAATCGGCGTAGAGATCGAGAATGTGCAGCACCTCTTCGTGGGCCTCTTCATGGGTGGCGTGGGCGGTGTGTCCCTCTTGCCAGAGAAACTCGGTGGTTCGCAGGAACAACCGGGTGTGCAGCTCCCAGCGTATCACATTGGCCCATTGATTGATCAGCAGCGGCAGATCCCGATAGGAGTCGACCCATTTGGCAAAGAAGTGGCCGATGATCGTCTCGGAGGTGGGCCGGACGACGTACTCCTCACCCTCCTCGAGCTGCTTGCCGCCGGCGTGGGTGACCACGGCCAGTTCCGGTGCAAACCCCTCGACGTGCTCGGCCTCTTTTGTGATGAAACTCTTGGGAATGAGCAGGGGAAAATAGGCGTTTTGATGCCCGGTCGCTTTGAACTGCTGATCGAGCTCTGATTGGATCTTCTCCCAAATGGCGTAGCCGTGGGGCTTGATCACCATGCAGCCCTTGACCACCTTGGCGGTTTCGGCCAAATCGCCCTCGCGAATCACATCTTGGTACCACTGGGGAAAGTTCTCGGATTGAGTGGTTATTTTGCCTTTTTGTTGGGCCATGTTTTGTTCCTTTGCCAAAAGTCTGCCACCGATAGCACAGATCACCCTGCTTGATAAAGACGTACCCGACGATAAGCAAAAAAATCGGCGTTCCGAGCCGCGAAGCCCCCCGGGTCACATAGTGGCCATTTGGGGATCCAGGGGCACCAATTGGAATTGGGCGTAGCACGCGGACAGCCGGTCGGATGGTTCCCCGGATTTGACACTCTTCGAGTGATTGAGCGTCATGGTGTTCATCCCGGGTTTGAAAAGACCGGCCGGGACCTTTATTCGGTAATCCCCCCACTGGACCCCCATCTGGATGGTGACGATGGATCGCCCGTTGAGTTCGATGATCAGCGTCTGCGGCACGGTGTCCTTGTGGGGACTGGCGCTGAATACCAACTCATAGGTCGGAGCGGAGACGTCGAGCGTGAATCGCAACTGTGAGCGATGGCCTAAGGCCCAACGCCGCCATGAGCCGGCGAAGTACTCTTCGAAGCTCCATCCACTGCCCAGATTGGCCGCGGCGGCGTAGGTGCCCAATTCCAACTTTACCGACGAGCTGTCCTCGGTTCGGGGGTTGACCAGGACTATCCCCGGACGCAGCCGGCGCCGAGATTTGATTTCCGCTTGTTCCATTACCTTGTTGAGGATGGTGGGTCGGCCCATGATGATTGCGCCATCATAGCCGGGCCATTGTGTCGCCCCGCGCAGGCGCATCAGGTTCGCCTTGCGGCATCCCGCCTTACCGTGGTGACCGTTGCTGTTGATATGCTCGGAGGGGGCGCGCATGTCATGTCCGAGCCGAGCGGCGTTGTAGCGAATCGGGTGGTAGCCGTTCCAGGCGAACAAGTACGGCGTGATGCCTTCGTGGGGGACCAGCGTGTAGGCCCATAGATGCCGTACAGGATCGTAATCTCCCCAGGAATTCCCGTATCCCGGACAATCCGCCAGATGCGCGGTCAGGTATTTTCCTCGCAACACCGGGGCGTTCTCCAGACCGAGGATTTCGCTCACCACCGCCTCTCGCTTTGCCACAGACAGCAGTTGACAGGCCAGGGCCAGCCCCACCCCTCCGGCAACTAGGCCTCTTTGCCAGCGGGTACTCTTGGCCCAGAATGCAGCTGCCAACACCGTCGAAAAACCGACGAAAAAGACCGCCAGGCGGGATCCGAGATAATAGAGCAGCTGCATCGCCTCTGGCACGGCGAGGGTGACGACCAGGGCACCGCCGGCCAGGTAGAACAGGGGTTTGAATCCTGGGTGGGATTTTTGCCGCAGTTGCCGCAACGCACCGACCGTGCCGATAACGAGCAGGGCGATCAAGGGGATAAACCACCACAGCTCGTCAATCCCGGCGATGCCGTAAGTCTTGGTCGCCAGCTGGGCGATGGCCTGTTGAACCGGCCGGAAAAAGAGGGGGCTTGCGGGGATGATGTCGAACCTGTCCGCCGCCGGTGCAAAGGCGCCGGCGAGAAAATCGGCGATGAGGAACGGCAGAGCTGCGAACAGCGCCGAAATCAGTTTCAACGCGATTTTGAATCGCCCCTTGCCGAGTGCCAGCCACACCACACCCACGGCGAGGCCCCCCACGGCGTAGGCCAGGGCGTGCGCACAGTAGCAGAGCACAACCGCTACGGCCAAGGCGAGATAGCGGGGCAGGGTCTCTTTTTGACAGGCCCCAATGGCCAGGGCGACGGTCAGAAAAACGAGGGGAATACCCAGAGCAAAGGGCACGAATCCCATTTTTAAGGACCACGAAAGGGCGATCGGCAAGGCCAGCAGGCCGCTCAACGCCATCGGCATCGATGTGACGCGAGCGAGGTAGACCAGGCTCAGCGGCAGGGCCACGGCAGCGAGGATTATGCAAATTCGAACCATTACCGAGGCAGAGACCGCAAAGCCAAACAGACGATAGAGCCACAAATACAGATTGTAACTGAAGCTGATCCGCGGAGGCCTTGCCAGGTAGCCGGCCTCAGCCTCGGCAACGCTGCCGTCCAACGCAAAGAGATGAACATGGGCCGGTACGTCCTGGAACGGGAGGTAGTCGAGCACAGCCAGAAAAATCGCGATGGTGCAAAGCCCCCCTATCAGCAGCAGGAGCTCCACCGAACCCCGTTCGCGCCAATGGTGTAAACTTTGAACGAATTTCTTTATCAACACTATCATTAAGGGAGACCTTGGTGCGGGTTAAGCGAAGGGATCGGGCAACAGTTGACCCAGGGTGGCTTGGGCTTCGACCTGTTCGCTGATCATCAGCAGGGGCACTTCCGGATTGAACTCGGCGAGGGCCTGGCGACACATTCCGCAAGGGGTGATCGGGCGGTCCGCTGTGATTACCACTGCTTCGATTTTTCGTTTACCGGCGGCGATAACGGCGGCAAGAGCGGCCCGCTCAGCGCACAATCCCACCGGATAAGAGGCGTTTTCCACGTTGCAGCCGACAAAGATGGTGCCGTTGGCCTGAATGGCCGCTCCGACTTTAAAATTGGAATAGGGGGCGTGAGCATTTTGTCGGACCTGGGTTGCCGCTTCGGTCAGCGCCTCCCAGTCGATACCGGCGCTCATGATGCCGCTCCGAGAGAGGGCAGGGCTACGGTGAGCAGCGCCGTCAGGTCGTCGACCGCCTGTGCGCCGGCCCGCTGGACGTCTTCGTGGTCGAGCTTGGCCCCCTCGAGCCCGGCCGCGCGATTGGTGATGCAGGAGATGCCCACAACCCGCGCGCCCAGATGGGTGGCCGCGATTGCCTCGAGCACAGTCGACATGCCCACCGCGTCGGCCCCCATGGTGCTGAGCATGCGCACTTCGGCCGGTGTCTCGTAGGTCGGGCCGAGCAGCCCGGCATAGATGCCCGTGTTGAGCTGGACATCCATCCTGGCGGCCCACATCAGCAGCTGCTCGCACAGCCCGGAATCGTAAACATTGGAGAGATCCGGGAAGCGCGGTCCCCGTCGGTCGTCGTTGGGTCCCTGCAAGGGGCTGGCGCCGGTCAGGTTGAGATGGTCGACGATGAGCATCAGCCCACCCGGATCGAGTGTCGGATTGATCCCGCCGGCGGCGTTGGTCAAGATGACGGTCTTGACCCCCCAGGTGATCGCTGCTCTCAAGGGGCGTACCACCTCTTGGGGCCGGTACCCTTCGTAGAGGTGAACGCGGCCTTGCTGAACCAGAACCGGTGTCTCATTGAGCTGCCCCCAGTGGATCGAGCCCGCGTGCCCGTCTACGGTTGAGGAGGGCCAATGGGGCAGTTTATCCGTTTCGATGGTCCGTCGGCCGACGAGTGCATCGACCAGCGTGCCGAGCCCGGAGCCCAGCACCAGGGCGATTTCCGGCGCGTGTCCCAACCGGTCCTGCAGCGTTTCAGCCAGTTGATCGACTGGTTTCCAAATGTCAGATGTCATATTTGAATAGTGGCGGATAACGGTGATCAGTGCAATGGCTGTTTGCCGACGGTGAAATTAGATGTACATCGATGGTCATTCGATGCAAAAATGTCGTCTGATGGAGTATCTGCGTCAAGTGGCGCGAACAGGGAATTGAAGTCGAAC
Source organism: Myxococcota bacterium (assembly GCA_028278265.1). Lineage (GTDB taxonomy): Bacteria > Myxococcota_A > Polyangia > JAAYKL01 > JAAYKL01 > JANQET01. The sequence continues at coordinate 9,490 of JANQET010000264.1, read as the reverse complement.
TCAACGTGATCGGTGCTCGCAACAATTTGAAGTCTGCGTTTCGCTGGATCGGCTGGCTGGCCGGGCTCATCGGGGTGCTGGCCGTCACGACCGCCCGAGCCGGGGACCCGGATCTGGTTTTTTCCACCATTGAAACCGAGCATTTTCGCATTCACTTTCACCAGGGGCTCGAGCCGGTGGCCCGACAGGCGGCGACGATTTTCGAGGAGGTCCACACCGAGTTGACGATCATGTTCGGTTGGGAAGTGATCGAAACCACCGATGTGGTGATCACCGACTTCACCGACGCGGCGAACGGGACGGCCAGGTCGCGGTACCGGCCCCGCATCAGACTGTTCGCCACGGCGCCCGGCATCGAGCGGGAGACCCAGCAGTACGACCATTGGCTGCGCACCCTGATTGTCCATGAATACGTGCATATCGTATCCCTCCGAATTCACTCCGGCTTCGCTAGAGTGGTGAATGCGATTTTCGGCACCATCTTTCTGCCCAACGGGGTGCTGCCCACCTGGTACCGGGAAGGAATAGCCGTGCTCAACGAGACCTACCAGACCAGCCAGGGGCGCATTCGATCAGCTGAGTACGGCATGGTCGTGCGAACGGCAGCGCTCGAGGGCACCTTTCTCTCGCTGGCCCACCTCTCCAACGATGTCCGCGCGTTTCCCCGGGGCACGGCGCGTTACCTGTACGGGGCGATGTTCTTCGACTACCTCAAGCGGCGGTTCGGCATGAAGAAGGTAACCCAGATGTTTCACCATATCGGCGGGCGGTTGATGCCTTGGGGTATGAATCGGATGTTCAAGGAGGTCTACGGCGTGGACCTGATGACCGTGTATCGAGATTGGACCGCAGAGGTGACCGCCGAGGCACAGCAGCTCAAGGAGCGGTTGGCCTCACGGGGCCTCACCCCCTCCCGGCGGATCACCTGGGACGGGGAGTACAAAGGCCCTCCCGTGTTCGCGCCCGATGGACGAAGCGTCATTCTTTCAATGAGCAATCAATTGGAGCGGGACGGGCTGTACCGCATCCCCCTCGACGGGAGGCCCAAAGAGCAGGTGGCCCTGGCTGCACGCTGGTCCCCCGCCTCGATGGACCGGTCCGGAGCGCTGTATTACATTCGCACGGCACCTTTTAAGAACGAATATTATTTTTCCGATCTGTTCGCCCTGGAAACACCGACGGAACAGCCCAGACGAATTACCCACGGCCTGCGCGTGCGGTCGGCAGGGATCGCTCCGAGCGGGGATCGGCTCGCCCTGGTGGTCAACAATGCCGGTACGACCAAGCTGGTGCTGGCCGATTCCCGGGGGCAGATCATTCGCACACTGCTCGATTCGGCGCCGGGTGATCAGGTGTACATGCCCAGTTGGTCTCCGGACGGAAAAACGGTCGCCGCGATCATCCGGCGGGGTGCCCAAGTGGATGTGGGGCTGATCGACGTGGCCACCGGGGTGTTGAAGTTCGTCACCTACGACCCGGGACACGAAAAGGGACCGAACTTCGATCCGAGCGGCCGCTACCTCGTTTTCTCCTCGGCCAGGACCGGCATCTCCAACATCCTCGCCTATGATCGACAGCAGGACAAACTGCTGCAGCTCACCAACGTGGTCACCGGGGCGTACCACCCGGCCGTTTCGCCGGACGGAAAGACCCTGGCCTTTCTCAAGTTCTCTTCGGTGGGATACGATCTGCACACCATGCCGTTTGCTCCCGAGACAGCCCCTCCCGCACCGCCGGTCACTACCAAGGCTGCCTGGAGCCCGCCCGTTCCCCCGCCGAGCAAGGCGCCGGTTCGCCCGTACAACCCCTTGCCCAGTTTCCTACCCCAGTACTGGAATTTGAAATGGAGCTCCAACACCTTCGAGGAAATGCGCCTGCGCGCTGAGACCGCCTTTGCCGATTCGACCAGTCGCCATCGGCTCGGCGTGCGGGGGAGTTATGAGCTGGAGGACGACATTTGGTCGGCCGGTGCATCGTACTCCTATCGGGGATTGGGCCCCCGCCTCTCCATCGGGGCCTCCTACGAAACCAAACAGCGGGATGGCGATTATCAGGTCGCCGGGGAGTCCAAAGAATGGACTCAGGATGACTTTCGCGCCTCCTGCCGACTGAGGTTTCCCATCTTGGCGATCGATCGCAGCCATGAGCTCACCTTGGGCTACTCAGTGCTCAGCGCCAGGCCGCGGAACGAATTGACCGTGGATTACAACCCCCAGGACGAACGACCCGAGATTCCCGATCACTACTTTCGGGCAGGGATGGAGTTGGGCTGGAGCTACTCCGACGTATTCGACTCCGAATTTGGCATTTCTCGCGAAAAGGGGCGGAGACTCTCGGCCAAGGTGGAGTTGTACCATCCCGTCCTGGGCGGCAATCGCACCTTGGCCGTGTTCAAATACGATTGGCGGGAGTACGTGCTGCTCCCCTGGTGGCGCCACCACGTGTTGGCCATTCGCCTGAGCGGTGGTGTCCACGTGGCCAATCCCCCCAACACGTCCGGTTTTTCGGCCGGAGGGTACGCCGAGGAGAGCATTGTCGATCGAATTTGGGACAACGAAGCCGCCTCGAACCCGTCCCTACGAGGCTATCCTCATGACGCCTTCGAGGGCAGCCAGCTCCACGCGCTCAAGGTGGAGTATCGGTTTCCCCTCTTCTTTCCCGAGTTGGCCCACGGCACGATTCCCGTTTTCCTAAAAGAGTTGCACATCGGGGTGTTCACCGACAACGTGGTAATCGCCTCAGAGGAGTTCGATGAGGACGACTGGCGATCGAGTGTGGGTGCCGAGCTGGTGTGGACCCTCAATCTGGGGTATTTTCTGCCCGTTACCTTTCGCCTGGGGTACGCCCGCGGCTTGATGGTCGGGGGGGTCTCAGAGTTCATTTTTGTCGTCGGAAAGACCTTTTAGTCCTTTCAAACAATCGGGTTTCCTTATAAAAGAAGGGCCAATCGCCATGAACCAGCGTTCACCAGACCATCGGATTCTCGTCGTCAATCCCGGGGGAATCTCCACCAAGGTGGCCCTGTTCGACGGTCAAGAGTCTGTTTTTGTTGAAAATATTCGCCATGACAGCCAGGAGCTGGCCACATTTGGTACCGTCAATGAGCAGTTTGACTGGCGTCTGGAGGCGATTCGTCGGGTGCTTCGCTCCCACTCGGTCGACTTGACCGCGCTCAGTGCCGTCGCCGGCCGGGGAGGACCGCTTTGCCCAGTACCCAGCGGTACGTTTGCGGTCGATCAAACGATGCTGTCCGCGATCGCCTCCGGAGAGGCGTTGATCGATCACGCCTCCCTGCTCGGTGCGCCCCTGGCTGCTGAATTGGCCAAACCCGCGGGCTGCCCGGCAGTCATCGTGGATCCGGTGTATGTGGATGAGTTCTGCGATGCGTCCCGGCTCACCGGTCTGCCGGAGATTCCCCGGCGCGCCCTGGCCCACTCCCTGAGCCTCAAGTTCTCGGCCAAGAAGGCGGCTCGGGAGCTCAACCGCCCGTTCGAGCAAATCAATCTGATTACCATGCATCTGGGCTCCGGGTTCACCGTCTCGGCTCAACAGCAGGGGCAACAGATCGATTCCAACGATGCCACCGCTTCGGGCCCCATGTCACCGACCCGGGCCGGCTCGCTGCCGGTGCTCGATTTTGCCAAACTCTGCTTTTCCGGCCGGCACACCCTCGACGATATCAAGCACCTGCTGCTCAATGGGGGCGGCTGGACAGCCCATTTGAAGACCAACGATGTGCGCGATATCTACGCCATGATCGACGCTGGTGATCATAACGCTCGTACTGTGCTGGACGCCACGCTGCTTCAGCTGGCCAAAGCTGCCGGGGCCATGTTGGCCTCCCTCGGGGGCACGGTTCACGGCATCGTGATCACCGGCGGAGTGGCCTATTCCGAGCGATTCGTCGAGGAATTGGTCGCACGGCTCGAATGGATCGATGCGCCGGTGATCGTCTACCCCGGGGAGAACGAGATGGTCGCCCTGGCCACCGGCGCCCTCGATGTGCTCGAGAACAGAACGACGGCGATGTCGATGGGTCCCTTTCTGAAGTCAGCGGAATAACTCAACCCCATCAGAAGGCGGCGTCTCGAGATGGGGGCGTGACGTGAACGATTTGAATAATCCGCGGAACTTAATGGTCAAAAATTCGGAAGATCGCTTAAAATGACTTACGGTTTTCAAAACGAGAAAACAAACTCAACTGTAGACGCCGGGATTTTTCAGGGTATAAAAGTCTGCAAACCCGGACGCACAAGGAGGAAGACGATGCGCGATAAACTGGTGGTGCTACTGGCACTCATACTTAGCCTGACCGTTGGCTGTACGGTATCCACCAACGGTGGGGATGACGACGACGACAGTGATACGGGCGGAAACGAAGACGAAGTCGAAATTCAATGGTCCTGGACCATTGTCGATGAAAACGCTGCGACGTTCACCTGCGCCGATGTCCAGGCGGCGTTCACTCGGATTGCGATCACCGATTCTGCCGGCGAGAGCCACGAGCTGTGGTGGGAATGCAGCGCGGCAAGTGGCGTGAGCGGCACCGGATGGGGTATCGCGACCGGCGCGGCTAACGTAACCATAGACCTGGTGACCAGTGATGATGTCCCGCTATCCACAACTACGTTTGCTCACGAATTCGCCCCCGGTATGATCGATCCCGTGTGGGAGGTGGAATTCCAGGTCGGCGTCTATGACGATCCCACCGTGAATGGAAATGCCACCCTGACCTGGGAGTGGCGTTGGGCCGAAGGGGATGTGGAGGACCCCTGGGAGGATACGACGCCTTTTAACGCCACTATTTGTGAGCAATTGAAGATCGATTACGTCAACATGTGGGTCTGGAACGACGTGTGGGAACAGTGGTGGACCGATGCCCAGGTCACCCAAGTCCAGTGCGAAGCCTTTGACAATCCGGCGGATGACGCCATCTGGGGGAACGAAATCTACTCGGGAATTTTCGCCAAAGATTTTCTCCAAGCCGGCACCTACAAGTTTTACTTGGGATTCTACAATCAGGTGGAAGGTCAAGAAGATGTGCTGTTGTACTACGATGAGACAGGCGTGCCCGGCGGGATTGACGGCGTGTTGGTGGAGACCCCGGACGATGACAGCAACCTGTGGGCCACCATTTTCGACAGCTCTCTGATTCAGCCCCTCGGGGTGTTGAAGATCAACCTCATCTGGCACCAAACCGAGGGGGGATATTTTGACAACTGCGATAACTCCAACGTGGACACGATGGGATTCCTGCTGCGCAACGACGGCTGGGTCGCGGCCGAGGTGCCCCTCGATGAGGGCACGGAGTGTCTCGACTGGCTGACCTTTGAGGAGGTTCCGATACTCGATACGTCGTACGACCTGCTGATCACTGCCACGGCAGAGGAGACCGGAAAGATCATGTGGCACCACACCTGTGTGGGCATGGATCCCGAAGTGGACGTCACCCCGGATACTGCCACCGGCTACACTTGCGACGTTCTCAATCAGCTCGAGCCGTAGATCTCCCCCTGCGTGCACGGCGCATCACCCATACACATCCTTTAACCTCGATTGAGACCATCAAATTGCTCTGATGTGGGGAAGGCTCGAGCGGCGTGGCGTTTTATTGAACGCGCGGACGTATCTCTTCGATCCTGCTGACCGTGGTGACCCGGTTGAGCTCCCGTAGCTCCTCGAGCAGGGTGCGGCATTCCCGGCGGTTGCTGAAGTGCTTGACGAGATGGTCCGAGGCATTGGACAGGGAGGTGGCGTAGTTGTCCCGCTCTTGGACCTTGGTCGCCAGGCGGCGTCGGCCGGACTCCAAGTCGTCCTCGATGGCCGATGAGTGGTTGTCGAGCTGTTTGCGGTATTCCCCCAGCTGGGTGTCGATGCGGTCGCACTCGTCCTGCCATTTTTGAATCTTGGCTTCGACTTTGGCCACCGCTTCGGCGCGCGCCTGACGCCGGGCCGCTGCCGCACCGGTGGTCTCGTAGGCCGCCCGCAGCTCCGCGGTCATTTCGTCCCTTCCTTTGTCGATAGAGGCGATCACCGAGCGCGCCTGAATCAATTCTCGACCGGCCCGTTCGTACTCATCGCGGAGGCGATTGAGGTCCACCATGGCCGCGGCGATTTCACGCTTCAAACGGGATTCCTCCCGGGATAAATCCTCGATGCGACGACCCATTTGCGCCCTGAAGTCGCGGCCCCGTCGTTCGAGCTCGTCGTTGCGCCGCCGCTCGCCTTGCAGCTCTCCTTCCAACCGGGTGCTCGCCGCGGCCAGGCGCCACAAGTCATTGAGCGACTCGGCGACCTTGTCCGGCGCCCCGCCGTTGGGGTAGGAGGTGGCCACCATCCGACCGAAAATCGTGGCTTTGAGTGCCCAGTGGGCCACTTCGTCCAGCAGCGCAGCGTTGGGGATTCCCGAGATTTGACTGTTTGATGACGGCGTATTCTGTGGTCGCTCCTGCCCCTGCTTGATCTCCCAGGGGGTGGCCGGACCGATCTTGCGCTGCAGCGCCTTGAACTCTTCAAGCAGATGGTGCGCGTCCTTGAACCGCTTGGATGGGTTCTTTTCGAGCAGACACATGATCAGCTGGCTGGCCGCTGGATCGATGCCCGCGTTGTATTCCTCCGGCGCTGTGGGCTGGGCCTTCTTGTGGCTCTCGATGTAACCGTCCCGATCGCGGGCCACAAAGGGCAGGCGGCCGGTGGCCATTTCGTAAAAGATGATGCCCAGGGAGTAGAGGTCCGAGAGCGGCGTGGCGTCTTCACCGCGCGCCTGCTCGGGGGACATGTATTCCGGCGTACCGAACACCGCTCCCTTGGCCGCGAGTCGACCGTCGCGGGAGAGGCGGGCCAGGCCGAAGTCGAGCAGCTTGACGAAATTGCGGCGACCGCTGCGGTTGATCAGGTAGATGTTGTCCGGTTTGATATCCCGGTGCACCACTCCCAGGTCGTGGGCGCGGGCGAGGGCTGCGGTCACCTGCTCGAGAATATCGACCGTGCTGGCGATGTTCATCGGGCCGCGAGAAATCGGTTCGGACAGGGCCTCGCCGACCAACAGCTCCATCACCAGGTAGGCCAAGCCGTCTTCGGTTTCACCGAAATCATTGATATCTACGATGTTGGCGTGGTTAATGCGATTGACTGCCCGCGCCTCGCGCAGGAACCAGGCGCGGAAATGCTCCTCACCCCGTCGTTCCGGCTGAAGGATTTTGATCGCCACCACGCGATCGATGAGCAGGTGCCGAGCTCGATAGACCGCTCCCATGCCCCCAACGCCGAGCCGACTTTCCAGCCGGTAGCGGTCGGCGATAACTCGTCCCAACAAGCGATCCTTCATCGAAACCTACTCCTCGCTATGTACTATCCTGACCCCAGTTGAACTAGCTGTCGTTCGGATTGCCGCTCGTCCCAGTCGCTTCTTAACGATATTATATCATTTATACTCGTGAAAGCGGGATCGGACCAGTGCCCGACCCAGATATTTACGCTTCTCACCTATAAATTTTCCATCAAAAATTTTGCGAGTAGTTCGCGATCGTCCTCTGCTTCATCCTCTCCCCCGGCTTGAATGGTCAGCGCTCCGGAGAGATCGCGAGGTTGGTCGGCAGCATCACTCGCCTCCTTGGCATAGGGCATCCCGACGAACCCCTGGACGACCTGGTAGGCCGATTCATCGACCAATACCGAGTCCATGTAGTGCTCTGCCCCCATGTCCTCCAGTTTGGTTACCTCTTTGACGCGTCCAACCAGCTTGTGGGTATCTCCCCCGTCTCCCACGTCGGAGACAAAGTACACTGCCTGGCAAACCCGATACGCGCGCTGATCGTCTGCAATGACTAAACGATCGTCATCGAGGCTGATCTTCTCCTCCAGAATCCAGCGGTCGAGCAGCTCCTGCGACCAGAAAAGTCGATTCATATCCATTTCGTTTCCAAAACTGTATCCGCGATGAACCGTCGCGCAGTAGTTCTAAAGAGATCGTATAGGGCTATTACAGGGACTGTCAAACCCTTGATTCGCTAACCGTTCGTCCATAATTTCCAATTCTTGTAAAATCATCTCGGCCAGTTCCCGGTCTATAGTGGCTGTCGCGCCAACACAGCGAACCAGATTGTGATAAAAAATCCAGAGGGTTTTCACGGTTCCTCGGGTCGCATCGACCCCGTCGATGAAGATTACCTGACGAGGATCCACATCGTTGCGAATCTGCCGCTCCGAGGGATGTGCCTCCAGCCGTAGCTCGGTGTGCTCGAGGCGGGCTGCGGTGGCCACATCCAAACAGGCCATCCCTCGCAAGACGATTTTGTTAATCGGGAGACTGTTGGCCGATTGATCGACTCTCGGGTCGTGGCCGTCGAGCTCACTGGTCACCAAGAAGGCGTCAATCGCGTCGCTGATCCGGCCCTGTTCCCGGGCGATCAGACCCCGATAATACCAGGCATCGGGATTGGCGCTCTCGGCGTCACAGGCCATCTCGATCAGGTGTCCCGCGGCGTGGAGATCCCCCAACTCATAGTAGATACGTCCGACCAGCAACGCCTGGGGTGCGGGAAGACTGGACAAATTATCAATGTTTTCGAGTCGTTGTCGTGCTTCTTTGGTTCGGCCCAAGCTGAGCAGGGCGTTGGCTTCGAGGATCGCGGCTTCGATGAGGTCGTCGGCTTCGGTGCTCAGCTCGGGAATTCGCTGGCAGAGGTTGATCGCCTCTTCGGCGTCGAATTCGGCGTGGGCCAGGATCTCCACGGCGTTGAGCACCGGATCGAGATAGAACTCGTCGAGATTCATCGCTTTTCGGTAGTAGGACAGGGCCTGATCCAGATCCCCGTCCATGGCGTAGACATAACCGAGCAGATTGTATCCCTCGGCCGATTCCTCATCGATGGCCAGCGCCTGGCGTGCGGAGATGAACGCACCGGTGGTATCCCCTTTGGTGACCAAGTCCCAACCCCGGTCCAGATGTGCCAAAAACCGATCCATAGCGTCTGGTACATAGGGCATGGGCCGGTGATGGTCAACCGGGAAATCGCACCGTGTCCAGTAGCGAGCTGGATTATTCGTCGAGCAGCTGTCGAAGGAGCGGCGGGAGGTACACCGTCGAGAGATCGAGCTTTTTGAAGGCGTTGATCAATACCTTGCAGCGCTGCGCCGGACCCAGATTGGCGTCCACCAGCACCAGGTGAGCACCGTTGACGCGACACAACCCACCGGTACTGACCGCTGCCTCGGGATCCGGGTTCAAATCTTCATAACGCACGGCAATGCCCAGCTCGGCCCCGAGCTGTTCGAGCCTAGGAAGCAGAAAAATCGCATCTTCGGGAATAGTCACCAGGGTACTATATCAAATTTGGCCTTTGGGACAATGGGAAGGGAGAACCTCACGCCCTGGCCCCTCTCCATCAGGGAGGGTGTTGTAAAAGGATTGCCTGTAATATGGCAGACATGGTAAATTAGTTAAAGGTGTTCAAGAAGAAGAATAAAGCGACGCACAAGGGGTGTTGGT
>JANQET010000254.1 GCA_028278265.1 Myxococcota bacterium | reverse complement strand
GAATCGGGTGAGCAGTGAGCTCTTGGGCGCTTCCCCCTGCAGCAGTACCGGTCCATCGACGGTATCGCAGAGCCGTTCGTGAAGCGCCTTCATATTTCGTAGCGAGGTGCACAGCACGAGCGCCCCGCCGTCGGTGATCTCGATTAGGGTGCGGGCAGTCTCCGCTGCTTGATCAACGAATCGCTCGTCTCGCGGATCAGCGATTTGTGAGGGGAGGAACAGACACCCTTGTCTGCTGTAGTCAAATGGCGAGTCTACCGATAGTTCCGTCGCCTCGAAGTCGATGCCCAAGCGGGACTTTAAAAAGCTGAAATCCCGGTCTGTACAGAGGGTGGCGCTGGTCATGATGACGCTGGGAATGGCAAAAAAGATGCCCTCCCTCAGTTGGTCGGAGACATCGATCGGGGAGGCGCCGAGCACGGCTGACCGTCGTCGGTTCTCGACCCAATGCACAAATCCCCTGGCAGAACGACTCAATACCTGATCGAGGTCGCTGCGCAGTGCGGCAAAGCGATCGCTCAAATGGTCGACCACATCATCGGTTCCCTCGAGAGCACGGATGGAGTTTTCTACCGCGTCGAGTGAGGTGTCCAGTCGATGGTATGCTTCGTGGCACCGGTCGTCGATCTCTTCGGGAATGAGCTTTGCCCTGCCCGCCGACCCGCGGAAGCGAAAGAACAACCCGGTATTGGCCTGTTGTGCAGCACTGATCATTTTCTTTCGCCGTTCTTCGGCCGGGTCGTCGCCGAATTTGGCGCTGCGAATGATTTTTGGGGTGTCGTCGAGCAGGCGCTTCACGCGACTGGATGAAACCGCGACGCTGAAGAATTCAGTGGCCACGTCCTCGACGGAATGGGCTTCGTCAAACACGACCACCCCGTGCTCCGGCAGAATCGACCCCCCCTGCAGCCGGGTCGCCAGGTCCGCAAAATAGAGGTGATGATTGACCACCACCAGCTGGGCCTGCATCGCCTGCTTGCGGGCGCGGGTGACGAAGCAGTTGTTGAACTGTTTGCACCGGGGACCGATTCGCGACTCCCGAGTGGAGCAGACCTCTCCCCAGAGGGGATCGTCGTCAGCCAGTCCATCGATCTCCATTCGGTCACCGGTCTGGGTCTGCTGCGCCCAGTGATTGAGCTCGGCGACCCGTTCCGGTGGAAAGGAGAGCACTCGAGGGGAGCGACGCAGCTCGTCGAGTCGCCGCAAGCAGAGGTAGTTCTCCTGACCCTTGAGATAGACCGCGTTGATTGGCGTCTCGAGAATGCTGTTTAACATCTCGATATCTTTAAAGAAAATTTGCTCCTGGAGGTTTTTAGTGCCCGTGGAGATGATCGCTGTCCGCCCCATCAGCATCGTCGGGACCAGGTAGGCCAGGGTCTTTCCGGTGCCGGTACCCGCCTCTGCCAGCAGGACGCCCTTTTTTTCAATGATCTGTTCCACCTGAACCGCCATGCGGATCTGGGCATCGCGCATTTCGTATTCTTCGAAGTGGGCCGCCAGCGGTCCGTCAGGTGAAAAGAACTGTTTAGTGATGCTCACAAAACATACCGGAATATGAGGAACAGCAACAACCCTCCGGTCACGGCGAACGCCACGACAGCGGCGGGATCGATGCCCGTGGCTTTGAGAATGTGGGCGGCGCGATTTTTTTCGTCGGTGGAGGAGGCGGACTTGGCAATCTGCCTGGCCAAGCGTCGCGCGTTACCGTATTGTCCGGCCCTGTAGAACCGTTCTGCGGTCTCAATGGTCTGATCGTTTTCATCCATCGATGGGATAGTAGGCTGGTTGTGCGATCCGGTCAATGGATGGGGACGCCGCTTTACGGGTCCAGGGTGTTGATGATCTCCCGCTGCTCCCGGGTGACGCTGTGCAGCCGGACGACGATGGAAAAGAGGTTTCCGTCGTGGCGATCGATACGGGTGATTTTTCCGTTCAACCGGAGTGGCGCACCGATGATGTGGTCAAGGGCGAGGGTCACACGGGAGCCCGGCGGAAGGCCCGTGCCGGTCAAGATGCCCATTACATCGCCTTGGCAGGAGAGCAGTTTTTCGACCTCGAGGGTCGGTTGCCCGTCAGCTGTCGTCATTGGCAGACCTCAGTCGGTTTCTCTCAGTTCTCGTCGTTCCTGTTTTTTTCGTATGGTGTCTCGGTGGTCATATTGCTTGCGCCCCTTGGCCAAGCCGAGCAGCACCTTGGCGTTGCCTCGTCGAAAATACATTTCCAGCGGAACCAAGGTGAACCCCCGCTCGCGGATCTTGATCGCCAGCCGACCAATCTCCCGTTTGTGCATCAGGAGTTTGCGCTGTCGTTTGGGATCGTGGTTGAAATGGGAGGCCATCTCGTAAGCGGCAATGTGGGCACCGACGAGAAAAATCTCCCCCTCGATCACCGTGGCGTAACTGTCGGACAAGCTGACCTTGCCCTGGCGCAGTGACTTGACCTCGGTCCCGGTGAGTACCAGCCCCGCCTCCATCGTGCTCTCGATGTGGTAGTCATGCCTGGCCCGCCGGTTGCGGCAGATCATCTTCACATCGGGATCCACCGGTGGTTTCTTTTTTTTCATCGCCCAAGCTATGTAGCGATTTTATCGCCGCTGAGCAAGGTTCCAGGCCAGGTCAGTCGCGCCATTATTTTTTGGGCGAGTACTTGGAAATCTTCATAGGCATCCTGAACAGATGTTGCGTGGGAACCGATTGCCCCATCCGCACTCGTCAGCCGGAAAATCGGCTTTCGGTGTTCATGACCTAAAGGAATTAGACTGCGAAAATGTTTGAGAGTGGCCAGGCACAGAGGATCCTCTGCCGGCTTCATCGTTCCTGGACTTTTGTCCAGTACATAACGTCGGTAGGTTGCCGGTATTCGATCGACCCACTTGTCATACGCCTTTACTGGTCTGTTGAGACGGACACTGTATTGTTGGCAGATGTAGCCAATCGGTAGCATCTTCCCGGTAGGAAGCTCAAAATCTGGATTTTTCCAGTTGGTTAAACGCTTTTCCCAAAGACTACACCAACTTCTCAGTGTGGGTCCGAGGTTTTTGAGGCCTTGGATGGAAAAGAGATCGGCCCCCATCGGAATGATTACAAAATCGGTTGCAATCAGTACCGAGCGATTGATTGCACCGAGATTCGGTCCGACGTCCACGAGTAGCAGTTCTGCATTCACTTTGGTGCCCACTCGTTGCATCACCTGCCAGAACGCCGTGAGAATCCGGAACGGTCGATAGAGGTTCGCGTCTCCGAGACTGGATGGCCAGGCGTCGGATAGTATGTCTTCGAAGCTGGAAAGGGCGACATCACCGGCGAGCAAATGTAAATCCGGTGAGGCTTCGTACAACGAGGGCTCTTGGATGTCTGAGACCCTTGCAAGCGGTTGAACTGCTCGGTATATTGTGTTGACTTCATTCCCTTCCCATCGTTGTTCCATTTGATCTTCGTCCAAAAAAGCCGCGGTCAGGTTGGCTTGAGGATCGAGATCAATTGCGACAACTCGAGTACCTTGCTCGGACAGCATCCATGAAAGGTGATACACTAGTGAGGTCTTACCCACGCCACTCTTGTTGTTGAAGAACGTGATTACCGGTATCAATTCGGCCTCCTAACCGTGCACACCACGGTGGACTGATCCACGATGAATTCCACTGGTGAGTAGCCGTTATTCATCAATGCTGCTTGCGCAGTTTGTATGCCGATACCAAATCTCTGCACATATCCGAAAACCTTCATTGCATCAGCTAAGTGTGGATTCCGATAGTCAATGTAGCCGGGTTGCCCAAAATTCTCAGCGGTTACACGGCCGAAAGGACCGCCCGGGCTGATAAATTCAATACGATCATCAAACCAATATAGGTGAACAGGGGAATTCGTTCCTTCGTATGTCCGATGTAAAACGGCGTTTCGCGCCAGCTGCTGGAGGGCCGCCAGCGGATATTGGGGTGAGCGACGTTCCTTGTTGTCCGATGTAATATCAATTTGTTCGCGGTTGTGACTTATGAGCTTCTCGTCTAACCGACCGAGAAGTTGAGCCAATGGGCCGTCGATTTTTCTCTCATCACTCACCGGATCCGATAGTTTGGTGCCGCTGAGTCGAAGAAACTGAACATAGGCCCCTGGGATCCAATCCAAGGGACGCTTGCCGAGTACCAGAAGCCCTGTAATCGTGGGAATAGGATCGTCGGCCGCTGAGACCATTCCACAGGATGCCAACCGCTGCTCGTATGATCGATCGTTCGAAGCGAGAATGTCGGGTGCAAAGGCGTTCGGTAGATATTCCTGTTCAAAGAGAAGTCGATTGAGATCACCAACTGTGGCCCTTGTTACGGGATACATATCAAATGGAATATCACCATGCCGTCGTTTTTCGTTGAGTATTCGTTCGTCTTGAGCGGTGGCTATGCCGCGCCGGGATCCAATACGAATCCAGACTCTACCCTTGTATCTAACTGGCGGGGCGTCGGCTGGATGAACAATAACAATAGCCAATTCCTTGCCCTTGAGGATTCTCTTCTGAACGAGAATCGTTGGAGGGGGTAGTATGTTGCCGTCTGTTTTGATCGCAGCCAGAGTTTGAAGAAGCTCGTCCGAGATGGCTAGTCCAGATGGACTGCCGTCATCTGCAGCGCCGACAAAAAGCACACCGGGTTGACTACGACAGGGAAGGTCATTAGCAAAGGCGCACACTGCTTGGCGTCCCTTGTCCGGTGCATCACCTCTCCAGGATTCTTTGCGTTCTGCAAAATCAGACTCTAGATCCTCAAGAAGATCTTCGAGTTCTTCGTCTGTATAGTTTGATCTCATTCTCTTCAAATTACCCTTTGATCCAAAGCATAACTTCAATCATCGGCATCTGTCGAGCGAGATTGAAGTCCGCTGATGAATGGGTAAACCATCTTTCAAGGCACCGGAGTGAATGTGAACATTTCCCCTTTTCTGGTCCAAACCGAAAGATGTATTTTCTCGTGGAGCTATTCCTTATCTCCGAAGAACAATCAAGACATTTTAATTCGTTTTAACCGCTCGGGCCACCGCGCAGACCGACACGGTGGCTGCGCCGGCGCGACAGAGGGTGGCAGACGCTTCGCGGATGGTGGCCGTGGTGGTGACCACATCGTCGACGAGGAGCAATCGTTTATCCCGGATGGCTCGCGGTCGGGGGACGAGGAATGCCCCTTTGAGGTTGGCCAGTCGCGCCGTGCGGGAGAGACCGGCTTGGGCCACGGTATCCTTGATGCGTTTCAGCACGGTCGGGTGGTACGGCAGCCGAAGTCGACTGGCCAGGACGCGAGCCAGTAGGGCCGATTGATTGAATCCGCGCTCTTTCAACCGTTTGGGATGAAGGGGTACCGGCACAATGGCGTCCAGCTCGGTATCCTCGAGTACGGGGAGCATCATCAGCGCCAACGACCGGGCCAACGCCGGATTGAGGCCGTACTTGAATCGCGTCAGGGCGTCCACGGCGGGACCGCCGTAGAGCATCGCCGCGCGGGACCACGTGAACGGCGGGGGGTCGCTGATACACTGACCACAGAGGTGGTCGTCCCCCTCTCCTGAGTAGGGAATGTCACATTTCGGGCACTTTGGCGATTGGGAATAGATGACGTGGGGTGCGCAACTATCGCAAAACGATAATTCTGTTGGTCCTCCCGGTGTCGGTGCCAGGCGAGCGGAACACGCGACACATCGAGGGGGCCAGAGCAAGTCAGTGAGACCGTTGAGGATTGAGAGACTCATCGCACAGCTGTACACAACCATCTTTGGGGCTCGATTACAACGGAAAACCCGCCGCGGAGTATGGACAGGGGGCGGAATATTATCTAAAAAAAGCCAGCTCAATAGGTATGGGTACCGAGCTGGGTTGAATGGATAACGATGATTCAGTGTGAACGATTGACCAAACTCTTTCGGGGTGTTCGCCCGGTTGACGACGTCAGCTTTGAAACCCGCGCCGGAGAGTGCGTGGGCCTGTTGGGATTGAATGGTGCCGGAAAAACCACCCTGCTGCGCATGATCAGCGCCGTGCTCACGCCCACCTCGGGACAGTTGTCCATTGCCGGCGCCGATGTGACCGAAGAGGCCCATTCCGTGCGCCGACAGATCGGCTACTTGCCCGAGAACCCACCGGTGTACGGAGAGATGACTGTTGAAGGATTTCTCGCCTTTGCCGCCGGATTGCGCCGTGTACCCCGCGGACGAGTGGCCGAGCGGATTGCCCGGGTGGGAGCTCAGTGTCAACTAGAAGGGGTGCTTCATCGCCGCATTGAGCACCTCTCGTTCGGGTATCGGAAGCGGGTAGGAATCGCCCAGGCGATCATCCACCAACCCGCCCTGGTGATTTTGGATGAACCGATAGCCGGTCTCGATCCGGCGCAAATCGTCAGCATCCGCGAGCTGCTGCTGTCGTTGAAGGGCACTCATACGGTGATTCTCTCCAGCCATATGTTGGGTGAAATCGGGCAGCTGTGTGACCAGCTGTTGGTCATGCATTTGGGTCGCGTTGTCGCCTGCGGTGCCCCCACCGAACTCTTCGGTTCGCCTGAGCACACCATCACCGTGGTCGCCACCCTGGGCGGCCGTCGGGAACGAGTGGTTCAAGCGCTGGAGCAGCTCGACGGGGTTTTACAGACCGAGGTCAGCGCTGGCGAGAACAACACGGTCAAGGCCGAGGTAAAGATCGCCGCCGACAAGCGTCCCGAGCTCAGTCGCACATTGATTGAGGCCGGATTGGATCTGTTCGATCTGCAACAGAAACGGGACGAGCTCGAAACGCTCTTTCTCCGATTGACCGGGGAGCCGACCGGAGAGCGATCATGACCGCTCTGTGGTTGATTGCCCGTCGCGAATTGATGGCGATCCTGCGCTCGCCGTTGGGCTTTGTGGTCGCCGCGCTCGTCCTCGCCGCGGACGGCCTGCTCTTTCACACCCGCGCGCTCGGCGGTGGGGAGAAGTACTCCACTGAAGTGTTGACCCAGTTCTTCTTCGATCTGTCCGGCCTGACGATGATCGCCAGTATCCCCCTGTCCATGCGTCTGTTGGCCGGGGAGCGACAACGGGGTACGTTGACGCTGCTGCTGACGTCACCGATCAAAGACTACCAGATCATCCTCGGCAAGTTTTTCGGCGCCCTGGCCTTTCTCTGCCTGCTGACCCTGCTGACCCTCTACCTCCCGGCGTTGATCGTCATTCACGGCAAGATCTCCATCGGTCATCTCTGTGCGGGCTATCTGGGGACAATGCTCCTCGGCGCGGCCTGTCTCGCCATCGGCATTTTCAGCTCGGCGCTCTCCAAGAGCCAGATCATCGCGGCGTTTCTCACCGCTTTTGCCCTGATGGCGATGGTGCTCTTTTGGCTGGTGGCCAAGGTGACCGAAGCGCCGCTGGACGATGTGTTCATGTATCTCGCACTACACAATATTCACTTCGAAACCTTTCGGACGGGCAAGATCCATTTGCGGGACGTGGTCTACTACCTCTCGGTGTGTGGCTTTTTTCTGTTCGCCGCCACTCGAGTGCTGGAGTCGCGACGATGGCGTTAACGGGTCAACGGCGGATCCTTCCCAGCACCTCGGGTGGGCCTTACCTGCTGATCGCCTATCTCGCGGGTACTGCGACGGTCTTCGTGGGGGAACGGGTCATCGGAGGGGAAGGGGCGGGCCGCTGGGCCGTCAGCGCCTCAGGGGGCGTGCTCAGCGCGATTGCCTGTGCCCTGTGGGGGATCGCCTGGTGGCGATCCGATGGAGAAGCCCGGCGCACAGAACGCCTCGCAGCGCTGTTGTCCGGTGCGGGGCTGGCGGCGCTCGGTCTGTACTTCTTGAACGCTGAGCTGGTTGCGGGCACCCCTCTCAAGGGGGGACAGAGTGCCACCGGTATGGGCCTCGAGCAGGTGTTGGCGGCGCTGTGGCCGGTGCTGTGGTTGTGTGCGGTCGTTCCATTGGTGTTCGTTCAGTGGAGCATGGGCTCGATGTCCGGCGGCAGGGGGATCGAGGGGCCGCGGGTGCGGGCGTCGGCGGTTTCCGGAGCGATGACGGCGGCCTTCTTTTGCACCCTCTTCCTGCTCAACGCGGCGGTCAATCGCCGGGATCGCCACGTGGATTTGAGCTACTTTCGAACCGCAGCGCCCTCCGAGACGACCCGTGAGCTGGTGATGGGCATGGATGCGGACACCGAGGTGCTGATGTTCTTTCCACCCAAGAGCGAAGTGCTGAGCGAGGTGCGAGCCTATTTCAGCGGAATGGACGGCCTCTCGACCCATTTGAGTATCCGGGCCATCGATTCGGCGGCAGCGCCCCAGTTGGTGCGACAGCATCGGGTGCGCAAGGAGGGCACGGTGGTGATCGCCCGCGGGGAAGCCAGACAGCGAATTCCCGTCGGGACCGAGTTGAGCATAGCGCGTCGAAAACTGAGCCGGCTCGATACCAAATTTCAAGAAGCGGTGCTCAAACTCACCGCCAAGCGCGGTACGACCTACTTCATCGTCGGCCACGGGGAGCGCTCTGCCAGACGAAGTAGCGATGATACCCGCTATCCCCTGAAGGCGCTCAAAGAGTACGCGGAGCGGAGCAACCTCACCGTCAAGGAGCTCGGGGCCACCGACGGACTGACCAGCGCAGTACCCGATGACGCCGCGTTGTTGGTGTGGACCGATCCCCGGCTGCCTCTTTTTCCCGGCGAGACAGAAGCGGTGATCGACTACCTGGAGCGGGGTGGGCGGATGCTGCTCACCCTGGATCCGGACAGCAACCCGGAGCTGGAGAAGCTGATGGCGTTCCTCGGGGTGAGTTTCGATCCGGTGAAACTGGCCAGTGAACGGGCCTATCTCCCCCTGACCCGAACCCCGGCGGACAAGTACAACCTGATCACCAACGGGTTTTCCACCCACCCGGCGGTGCAGTCCCTCGGTGCGGACCGCAAACACTCCTTGGTCCTGTTTCCGCGCGTCGGCGCCCTCGACCGTCGCCCTGACGCCAAGCACAAGGTGAGCTTCACCGTGCGCTCGACCTCCCAGACCTGGAGCGACAAGGACGGTGATTTCACCCGCGACGAAGACGAATCCCTCGCCGTGCACAACTTGGTCGCCGCCATCACCGGCCGCGTGAAACCGGTCGCTGCGACGAAACCGTCGGCCCATGGGCAGGCCCCGGTCGCCGACGAATCGCCCGATCGATCGGTGTCCGACGAGATGCGGGTGATCGTGGTCGCCGACACGGATCTGTTCTCGGACAAGTTTCTCGGTGTTCGTATCGGCATGGGCGGGCAACCGGGCAATCTCAAGCTGCTCGTCGATGGGATGAAGTGGTTGGTCAAGGAGGGCAGCGTGTCCGGTGTGACCCAGGGCGAACAAGACATCAAAATCGCCCATACCCGGGACGAGGACGCCCTGTGGTTCTATGCCACCGTGTTTGGTTTCCCCCTGTTGATCATTCTGCTGGGATTCGCGACGCGCTTCGGTCGCGGCTGGGTGAGGGAATGAAAATGAAGTCATCCCTACCGCTGATGGTTCATTTTGCCGCTTTGATCGGCGCCGGTGTGTTGGCCTTTCTCGCTTTCTCCTCGTCCCCGGAGGATCGGTCGAGCGATGTGGAGCTGTTGAGCGTCGAGCTCACCGAGGTCGAGGAGATTCGCTTTGTCACCCCCACCAAGACCGTCCGTATCGAATCCCGCCCGGATGGTGGGTGGACCGCATCCATTGCCGAGCAACGCCCGTCACGGGCGAGAGATGGGGGCATCAGCGAGCCGGCCCCAGTCAAGACCGATCGGTATCGTCTGGATCAGCGATTCGAAGAGCGCTGGCAGGCCTTGCTGCCCCTCAAGGCCAAGCGGAACTTGGGCCCCATCGGTGTCGAGCAGCGGGAAAAATTCGGATTCGACGGTGAACGGCGCGTATTGGAAATTCGCACCAAAAAGGGGCTGCATTCCTTTGTCGCAGGGGAGCGCACCTTTGGCGGGGCCACCTTTTATCTGCGACCGACCCCTTCGGACTCGGTCTATCTCGTCTCGACCGATTTGCTGCGCGGGGCCGATTTCATCGCACCGCAGTTTCAGGAGCGCCGACTGTTCGGCGTCGACTCCCAGGCCGTCGAACGGGTCCGAGTGGAAATGGCGGGCCGAACAGTGGACTACCTCCGCACGAGAAGGGCTGACGGCGCGGAGGAGAGTTGGGTCTCGAGCGATGATCCCGGTCTGCCGAAGGTGATGGTCGCCAATTGGATAGCAGCTCTGTTTCGCCTCTCGGCCGGCGCATATCAGGTTGAGGACGAGCTGCCGCCGCTCACCCCGGTGGCCCGGATCACCGTGGGGAATCGGGACAAGAGCCTCGATCGGTTGACCATCTCCGCTGCACGAGTCGACGACGAGAAACAGGACTACTTCGCGCGCAGCCGCTTCACCGGTCAGTGGGTCAAGCTCTTTCGCAACGGCACCGAGAGCCTGGTCGCCGATCTTCGGTCCTTGATGGATTAGAAACGGCAGGAGAGACCGGCGGTGGCACCCGAAATGCCCGACCGATCGACCGTCGGGGAGATGTAGGGCCGCCACTCCAAGCTGGTCTTTGCCCCCGCCGACGCATTGAGCCGTTGCTTGATCTTCGACGCTTGGCGCCGCGCGATCAGCGCGTCGATGGACAGGGCGATCAGCGAGACCATGCCCAACGCCCCGTTGGTGATGATCCAAGATGTTTCTGGCGGTTGCCCCTCTTCTCCCTTGGCTTCGTCGACAAAATAGAGCGGAATCAGGGCCCCCAGGGCCAGGGATCCGCCGATGTGTACGCTGAACGAAAGCCAGCCGATCACCCGCATGGTGAGGGAGCCGCTGACCCCCTCTGTTTTGCGGGCGGACTTGCTGCCGGTCTTGATCGACGGGGCGACGATCAAAGTGACCAGGGAGGCGCCGATGGCGATCGGAATAGCCGGCATCATCTCCTCTTTCTTGATCGCTGCGGCTATCGAGAGGCCCCCCACCCCGGCGGCGCCGATCAGCCCGATCACCCCCGCTTCGAGCGCCCATCCGGTGGTGACGATCCCAGCCGAGCCGTTGCTCGGAGAAGGGCTCTTGGGTTCGTCGACACAGTGGTTGTCGACGCAGCGAAGACCCGGACTGCAACTCAAATCGCTGTGGCACTCAACCGATGGCTCCGGTCGGGGAGCGGGTTGAGGGGGCGGGGCCGGTGGTTGGGTTTGACGCGGCGCGCGCAGCTTGGCCAGCGCCTGATCAGCCGCCTTCCGCACGGCGGGGACCGTGTCGGTCTTGAAAACGTGTTGCAAGGTGGGGATCCCCGCCTTGAGCTCGAGCTCGGCAATTGCCCAACAGGCAAACCGCCGAACTCCGGGACCGGGGTCGGTGCGGGCCATTGATTCCAGCTTGGGCAGGGCTGAGATGAGCCGCTTGGCGACAATGATTTTAATGCCTTGAGCGCGCTCGCGACCGTTGGACGAGGCGAGCTCTCGCGGCAATCCGTCGGCATCGGCGGGCCCGGGGGACTGGGCCCGGATCTCGGCGCAGACGAGCATCCCGACCATCATCAGCACCAGACGAACCATACCTAGTTGAACGGCGGGGCGGCGGATTTTGTTAGGCTTTGCTGGTCTGATTGCAGTGACACGGTAGGATTTTGGCGACGCCTGCCCGTCCCAATTGACCGTTGATTAATTTGGAAAACGGAATAATCTTTCGTCTGTGGACGGGATGAGAGAGAAACCGCAAATAAACCTCTTCCTCGCTGTGCCCCACAGCAGCGCGGGCCGGCGATGAAACGCGATAAGAGAGAGACACGGCCTCCCAACACCGTGACCAATCTGGACGGATTCGAGACCTGGCAGCGCCAGCTGGGCACGACCACCCGTTCGGCGACCAGCGAGCACATCGATGCGAGCGCGATTCGGGTTCCCGGGCTGACGATACTGTGGCATCCCAATCCGTTCCGCATCGGAGAGCGCACGGTGTTTACCAAACTATCGGCCCAGTCGCCGACTCCGGTGTCGCGACTGGAACCGGATTTCATCGCCCCCCATCACACCACGCGGCGCCCCTTGGCCGATCCCTATATGAGTCGCCAGCCGATTCAATTCAGCGTCGACAAAAAGGGGCGAATCCACATCGATCGGGGCAATTCCAACACCTCCGTCGAGGTCAATGGCGCGCCCGTTCAGACCGGTGTAGTGATCGCGCCCGAAGAGCTGGAGCCCGGCGTGGTGTTGCTGCTGGCCAAGCGGGTGGTGGTGCTGTTTCATCTGCAGAGCCCGCCCCAGAAGCGGTTGCCCGAGTTGGGACTGATCGGTGAGAGTCGCGGTCTGCTCAAAATCAAACAGGAGATTCTCAAGGTTACCGAGCTGCAGGGCCCGGTGTTGCTCATCGGGGAATCCGGAACCGGCAAGGAGCTGGTGGCTCGTGCGATTCACCAACTGAGCAATCGACAGGAACGGCCGTTTTTGAGCATCAACATGGGCGCCATTCCGGCCAACCTGGCGGCGTCGGAGCTCTTTGGTGCCAAGCGGGGTGCATACAGTGGCGCCGATCACAACCGGCCTGGTTTTTTTCAGCGCGCCGACACGGGCACCCTGTTTCTCGACGAGATCGGTGAGACCTCGTCCGAGGCCCAGGTAATGCTCCTGCGCACGCTGGAAACAGGCGAGATACAGCCGGTGGGTGCCGAGCAGCCCCAAAAGGTCGATGTCCGCGTCATCGCCGCCACTGACAAAAACCTGATTGGCGCTGTGGAACGGGGGGAGTTTCGCCTGCCCTTGTTTCATCGGTTGGCCAGTTTCGAGGTCAGCCTCCCTCCCCTGCGGGAGCGCCGGGAGGATTTCGGCCGTCTGTTGCTGCACTTTCTCCAAACCGAGTTGGTCACCTGCAAAAAAGCCAAGCTGACCGATCCTGGTCCTGACGGAAAACCGTGGTTACCGGCCAAATTGGTCAGCCACCTGGCCCTCTCGGCCTGGCCGGGCAATATTCGCCAGCTGCGGAACGTGGTGCGTCGTATCGTCATCGACAGCAGGGACGACGGGTCCGCGCACATCGATGATACGGTCTGGCGCCTCGCCGGTCTGGATACCCCGGATCCGGGTGAAGTGGGGGGGCGGCCCGGTGCCCCGCGCAAACCGATATCCACCGCAGGGCCTGCATCGTATCGGGAACCGTGGGAGGTCGAAGAGGCCGAGCTGCTCACGGCGTTGAAGAAGAGCCGCTACAACCTCAAACGGGCCGCCGATCTCCTCGGCGTTTCCCGCGCGTCACTCTACGCGTTGATCGATGACTGCCCCAAGGTGCGCAAAGCCGGTGATTTGACCCGCGAGGAGATCGCCGCGAGCTTCGCCCGCTGCGACGGCAACCTCGATATCATGGTCGACGAGCTGGAAGTCTCCAAGCGGGGGCTCCAGATGCGCATGAAAGAGCTGGGCATGCGTTGACCCCTGGGGGTGGCCCTCGTTAATGACGGAAAGCGCGCTGACCGGTGAACACCATCGCCACCTGGGGATCCGCTTCGTTACAGGCTTGGATGACCTCGGCGTCCCGAATCGACCCTCCGGGTTGAGCCACGGCGGTGATGCCCTGGCGAATCCCCACGTCGACCCCGTCCCTGAAGGGAAAGAACCCGTCGGAGATCATCCGCGAGCCGACCAGTCCTCCGCGGTTTTGTGCGGTTTCCAGATCGATCTCGTCCCGCTCGGTCTGGCGATCGGCACCCTTTTCGATCGCCAGCACCAGGTCGTTGTAGGGCATCCCGCAGCGCTCGAAACAGAGCCGGTCCGCGTGTTTGGTGTAGGCTTTCTGCACGGCGATCTCCGCGCAGCCGACCCGGTCCTGTTCGCCGGTCCCAATCGCCACGGTCGTCCCGTCTTTGACGAAGATGACCGAGTTGGAGGTGATGCCCAGCTCCACGTTCCAGCCGAAGATCAGATCGGCGTATTCGTCGGCCGTCGGCGTGCGTTCGCAGGCTGCCGAGCGCTTCTTGGATTTTACTTGTGCGGGGATGAAATCCTCCGGTTTTTCGATGGTGCTGGCCAGAGATTGCTGCACGATGATGCCGCCGTCGATCAGAGATTTGAAGTCGACGAACCTCATCCGACGGTATTCCGCGAGCCGGTCGATGCGGGGGACCTCGATGATGCGCAGGTTCTTGGCTTCCCCCAGTCGGTCGATCACCCCCTCTTCGAAACCGGGGGCCACCACCACCTCGATGAAATTGGTGGCCAGGAATTCGGCACCTGCCTTGTCGAGAGGGCGATTGACGGCCACACAACCGCCCATCGCGGCCAGCCGATCCGCCATGAAGGCGCATTCCACGGCGGCGCCGGAGGAGCCGGCCTGGGCCACCCCGGACGGGTTGTTGTGCTTCATTACCGCGGCAGCGGGCTGTTCCATGAGATATTTGAGGATGTTGAGCGCACTGTCCACATCGGTCAGGTTGATCTTGCCGGGGTGTTTGCCGAACTGGAGCAGCATCGATTCGTCGAGCGATGAGACGAGCCCCCGTTGGGGATCGATGAACCGGCACTCTCCCAGCTGTAGATTGCCGTCAATCAGCTCATAGAGCGCCGCCTGTTGGCCCGGGTTTTCACCGTAGCGCAGGCCCCGCCGTTCTTCGCCGTCCTTGGTGGCGATGGTCCAGGTGCGCTTGTGGTACCGCAACCGCTGGTCGCCGAATGAAATGGTCATCTCATCGGGGAAATCATCGGAAACGATCGACTTGTACGCTTTTTTCAAGTTGGCCATCTGGTTCTCCATGGGTGGTCGCGTCGAGGGGCTAGTCTCGTTGTTGAGTGTTGCTCCGTGACCGTTGAGGGGGATCGGCCCGTCTGACCGGTTGCGCTGGCCGGGGTGTCGGTCGGGCACGCTGGATTGTGGGTCGGGCGCGTTGGATGCGCCGCGGGGGCGACGCTTGGATTCTCGTCGGTGACGATTCGATGGGGCGTTCGATGATCGACCCGCGGGGTCGTCCCACTTGCTGAGCACCGGATGGGAGCGTTCGTCCCGGCGGTCCCCCCTGGGTGATGTTGAGCGACGGTCTGCGATAGACCGCGGGAACACTCCCCGGATAGGGATAGTACACGTAGAGATAGGGGTAGTAGTACCAGCACCCGTGATCCCAGAAAATCCAATGGTGTCGGTACCAGAAGGTGCGGTGTCCGGCGTACCAGATATAGGGGCAGTCGCAGTAGGGGGAGGAGGGGTAGGCCCGCGGATTTTCGACTTTTACCGGTGTGTAATCCGCCTGTGGGGCATACTTGGCGATCGTCTCACTGTACGATGGATATTGGCTCGTCGCGCCCCCGCAGCCCAGGACAACCAGCAATGATAAGAGTATCAATCCCTTTTTAACTGGTTTATGCGAGATATCCATCGCGGTTCGTTTCATCCATGGTGTTTCATGCACACAAGAGATAAGATAACACGAAGGACCTTGAGATGTCGACCGGGTTGCTAAAGGGGGTGGCCTTTATCGCTGGACTGCTCAGCTGGCAGGGAGCGCAGCGAATCGGTGCCTTTTTGGGGTTGGTTTGGTTTCACCTGGTTCGCATTCGCCGTTCCACCGTGTTCGACAATCTACGCTTGGCCCTGCCCGACCGGATAAGCGACCACTTTAGCATCGCGCGCCAAGCCTACCGGCATTTCGGCATGACGGCGATGGAGTTTTTCCGGATGAACCGCATGTCGGCCGGGGAGATTCGGGGACGGGTTCACACCACTGGTCTGGACCACTTTCAACGGGCGCTCGATCGGGGGCGCGGGGTGATTGTGATCACGGCCCATTTCGGCAACTTCGATTTGCTGGCCTGCTCTCAAGCGGCCCGTGGGGTACCCCTGGCCATCGTCAGCAAAGAGCTACACGGTCAGGGGAGCAATCGGTTTTGGATGGAGACGCGACAGGCGGCGGGGTTGACGATTTTCAAAGAAGGCGCTGCACGACAGGTGCTCAAGTGGCTGAAGTCGGGCAAGGTGCTCGGGCTGACCGTCGATCAGCGGGCGCTTCCCCAGGAGGGGGGCATCCTCGCTCCGTTCATGGGGGTCCCCGCCTGGACCCACACGGCACCGGCCCTGCTCGCGCTGCGGAGTGGAGCGGCGGTCGTGCCGGTGCGCATCGTGCGGCGGGAGGACGGGGATCATCAACTGATCGT
>JANQET010000213.1 GCA_028278265.1 Myxococcota bacterium | reverse complement strand
GGGGGAGCAGATCGGAGGCGGTGCGACGCATGTAGTTGGAGACATACTCATAGCTGTTGACCTTGCCGAGCTCGGCGCGGGTTTGGCCGTAGGCCAGCTGGAGCACCAGCAACAGGGGGGCGACCAATAGACAGGCGAGCCCACAGCGCAGGACGAGCCGCCGACCGTGGCCCAGCGCCCGCGCGCGCAACATGGCGACCGGAACGAAGACCACCAGCAGCACTACACAGAACATTCCCACATAAAAGCTGGAGTAGAGTTGGATCAAGAACATCAGTGGCGCGGCGATACACCGCCGCCAGGTGGGGAACCGCGCGGCTCGGCGGAGCAAGGTGAGACCGAGAATACCCCAGAAGATCACCGTATTCGGCGGGTGGGCGTAGCGGACCCATAAAAACGGGCTCAACCCCCCTGCCAGGGCAAAGATGGCGGCGATCCAGGGACAGCGGATCTGATCGAGCAGCAGGAGGTACAATGCAGTGCTGTTGAGCACGAGGATGGTCACCATGGCCAGGTTGAAGGCCAAGGGCTCGCTCGGGGTGACAAGGGCATAGAGACCGAACAGCACACCGTGGGTCAAAGCGGGTTCGTTGTAAGTTCCGGTGCTGCCGTAGGGATGGAACCAACGAAAATCGAAAAAACCGTGGGCCAGGGTGAGGGATTCGAACCGCTCGGCGCTGAGGTACATGTGACCCACTGCGTCGTACCAATATTGATGGGCCATCGCCACCTGGTCCTGCAGCTGCGACCAGTGGGGCAATGTGCCGAGCAGGGCAACCCCGAGGGGAACCAGTCCGAACCACAGGCGACGATCGGTTGCGAGTGACGCTGCACGGCTGTAGATGGTGTTGCTCATCGGCGCTTTCCCCCGGGGCATCTTGCGAACAGGGGTGTCATTTGTAAAGGTTTTTTACCTTTCATCGGTTTCGCGTATAGTGCGCCCATGGTCGCGCGCGTCCTATTTGTCATTCCGGCGCTCAACGAGGCGGCAATCGTCGGGGAGGTGGTGCGTCAGGTACTCGAGGTGGCCGACCGGGCGGTGGTGGTCGACGACGGTTCGACCGATCAGACGGCTGCCGTTTCCCGCAGCGCCGGAGCGACAGTGGTGCGACACGATATCAACCTGGGGCAGGGAGCGGCGCTGCAGACCGGGATCGAAGTGGCTCTTCGTTTGGGGGCGACCCATCTGGTGACATTTGACGCGGACGGTCAACATCGGGTCGAGGATGCGGTGCGGATGGTCGACCGGCTCATGCGCGAACACCTGGACGTTGTGCTCGGCACCCGCGGCCCGGCGAGGCGGTTCGGTATGCCCTGGGTGCGTCACCTGATGATCCGGGGCGGATTGGCCTTCACCCGGCTGACCACCGGTCTCGATTTGACCGACACCCACAACGGCCTTCGCGCCTTCACCGGGGTGGCGGCGGCCCGGCTCGAGCTCACCCAGAATGGGATGGCGCACGCTTCGGAAATCATCACTCGCATCGCCGCACTTCAACTCAGCTGGGCTGAAGAGCCGGTACAGATCACCTATTCGGAGTACGCCCTGTCCAAAGGGCAATCCAATTTGGCGGCGCTGGAAATTGTACGGGAGATGGTGGCCAGCAGACTGACCGGCCCCCCACATCGGGCGACCGTGCTGCGAACGCGACGGCAGGCGATTGATCGGGCGCTCAATAACGCTTCGTCCGCTTAGTTACCAATAACCAACCTCCGGCGACCAGGGCGACCAACCAATTGTGCGCCAGCGTGCAGGAAGAGGCGACCAGAGAGCGGGCCGTGGCCAGCTCCGGATCGAGGCCCGAGGCGGCGAGGCCGACGGCGAACCCCCCCTCCATCGGACCGATGCTGCCGATCAGGGAGAGGGGGAGCATCGACCCCACCACTCCCATGATGCCGATCGCGAAACCGCGAACCAGGGTGAGATCCGCTTGGACCGCGCTGAGCACCAGGTGAAACCAGAGCAGCACCAGCGCCCACATCACCGTAGTGGTGCCGAGCAGTAACAATCGAGTCTTCAAGGGAATGGAAAAGGTCTGCACCAACGTGCGCAGAAACGAACGGATTCGGCCGGCGGACGGGTTTTCTTCGGGCCCGACCCAACGGTGACCCAACCGCCTGCTCACGAGTCCCAGGGCAAAGTACACCCCCATGAGGAGCAGCGAGCCGAGGACCAGGGCGACGACTATTCGGGCAGTGGGGGCGCCGGTGAACAGGAGGCTGAGCAACGCGGCGGTGAGGGGAAGGATGACGATCAGATCCAATAACCGCAGCATGGCCAGTACGGCGATGCCCTTGCCCAGTCCGCCCCTGCCCAGTCGTTTGTGGAGAATGGCATAGGCCAGCTCCCCTGAGCGCAGGGGCATCACCCGGAGCAGGGCGGAGTGGATCGCGGCAACAGCGAATGCCGTACCGAAGGAGAATTCGGCCCCGGCCAGGGTGAAGCGCCGGGCCCTGAGGGCAGTGACCCCCAGGTAGGCGCCACCGCCGGCGATCAGCGGTCCGATGGTCACCCCGGCGAGGGAACGGCCAATCAACTCCATCGAGAGGAAGGGCCAGGCCAGCCACACCACCGCAACGGAACATCCGGCGGCGATGGCCAGGCGAATCCAGCGCACGCTGCCGACGCGGGATTCCTCGTTCATTCGGGTCTTTTCGCAGAATCGGTTTTGTCTTGGTCGGCGGCGGCCTCCAGCGAGCGAACCCGCCGCAACACCGATTCGAGCAGCTTGCGGTTGGCCCCGATCAAGTCGGCGACCACTCCGGACATGCCGATTTGAAATGCCGCCAGGATGGAGATCGCGGCGAAGATCAGCGACTGCACGTGGCCGGTCTGGCCGTCTGTCGTGAAGAAGAAATACAAGAACCGTCCCCCGGCGAATAGGCCGGCGAGAAACAGAACCAGCGCCACAACGAGGAACGTGCGCAATGGATTGTACATCGTGTAAATCCTCATGATCGTGACGGCCGAGCGCTTGACATACGTCCACATGCTGCCGAACAGACGGGACGGTCGCGTGGCCGGATTGGTCTTGACCGGGACAGCGGCGAGCCTGAGGTTGGCCGCGCCGGCCTGGATGATGGTCTCCAGGGTGTAGGTGAAATCGCTGGTGACGAACAGCCCGAGAGCGGCCTGTCGAGACAGGGCGCGAAAGCCGGAGGTGGCGTCGGGAATATCCGCTTGTGAGGCCAATCGCACCACCCAGGAGCCGAAGCGTTGCAAGCGCTTTTTGGTCGCTGAAAACTCATCGATCGAGTTGACCTGTCGATCCCCGATCACCATGTCCGCTTCGCCCCGTAGAATCGGTTGGACCAGGGCGGGGATGCACGAGGCGTCATATTGATTGTCCGCGTCGGTGTTGACGATTACGTCGGCACCGAGGGCGATCGCCGCGTCGATGCCGGCCATGAATGCTTTGGCCAATCCCCGATTCTCACTGAAGCTGATCAGATGCTCGATACCCAACCCCCGGGCCACCTCCGCGGTGTTGTCGGTCGATCCGTCATCGATGACCAACAGCTCGACCGCATCGAACCCGTCCAGCTCCCGCGGCAGGGCGGCGACGGTTTGGGGCAGGTTCTCCGCCTCATTGAAGCAGGGTATCTGAATGACGAGTTTCACCTCCCCGAATTGTTAGCAGATTCGGGTCTAGAATTGGAAGTAAATGAACGGGGCGATTTCGGTGCGGGCGATGGCCTGCACCACGAGCAGGGCGCCGATCAACAGGGCGGCCTGAACCGGAGCCGGAGCGCGGTGAAAGAGGGTGAACGCATCCTCGATCCATTTTTTGGGGAGGTAGTGGCTGACCACGGCCGCGCTCAGCAGGGCGAGCACGGGCCACGACAAATTGGCGGTGGTCGTCGAGAGGGTGCCGATTGAAGCGAAGACGGTCCACGCCGCGGACAACGTGGGGGAGCGAAAGAAGACCCAGGAGGCGCAGACCAGGTGAAAGGTGAACAGCACCTTGAGCAAGTGCCAACCGGCCGATGGTCGGGCGTTTCGGGCGGGAAGGAGCCGCTGTACTGCCCGGGTTAAAATCAGCGCCACCCCGTGAATCGCTCCCCAGATGACGAACGTTGCCGCCGCCCCATGCCACAAACCGCCGAGCAGCATGGTGATCATCAAGTTGGCCGCCGTGCGCACTGCGCCACCCCGCGATCCCCCCAGGGGGATGTAGAGGTAGTCCTTGAGCCAGGTGGATAGCGAGATGTGCCAGCGTCGCCAGAATTCCTGCAGGTTGGCGGCGCGATAGGGCAGGTCGAAGTTTTCGGGGATGTGAAAGCCCAGCAGGGCGGCCGAACCGATGGCGATGTCCGAGTAGGCGGAGAAGTCGGCATAGATTTGAAAGGCGTACCCGTAGACCGCGGTCATGGTCTCGACAGAGGAGTACATCTGCGGGTTGCTGAACACGGGATCGACCAGGTGGGCGCCGACGAAATCGGCGATGGCGACCTTCTTCACCAGCCCTGCACCGATGCGAAACACCGCCCGGCTGCCCTGCTCCACGGTCAGTCGGGGGGTGCGTCCAATTTGGGGCAACAGTTGGCTGGCGCGCACGATCGGCCCGGCGACCAGCTGGGGAAAGAAGGACACGAACAGCAGGTATTCGAAATAATCCGCCGCCGGTTCGAGTCTCCGGCGATAAACGTCGATCGTGTAGCTGAGGGTCTGGAAGGTGTAGAACGAGATGCCCACGGGCAAGAGCACCTCGAGGTAAATCGGCCGGATGGTCCAGCCGAATTGACCGAACAGGGTGGCCACCTCTCCGGCAAAAAAATTGAAATACTTGAACACGCAGAGGATGCCCAGATTGACGACCAGACTCATCGCCAACCACACCTTGCGCCGGGTCGGGCCGACGGTGCGGGCGAGCCGCTGGCCGATGAAAAAATCCCAAGACGAAGAAAAGAAGATCAGCCCCAGGTACTTGGCGTTCCAGCTGGCGTAGAACAGATAGCTCGCTGTGAGCAAGAGCAGGACCCGTGGTCGGCGATGGTTGCCCAACAGCCAAAAGCCGGCAAACGCACTTAACAGCAGAACAGCATATTCTAGTGAATTGAAGTACAATGGTCAGACTAAAATGAGATCGCTCAGCGAAAGAACCATTGGGCTGATTTCCTCGTCGTCAAATCGTTCGGACCTTCGGATAGTACTGGTCTTTTTGTGGGGTGA
Source organism: Myxococcota bacterium (assembly GCA_028278265.1). Taxonomy (GTDB): domain Bacteria; phylum Myxococcota_A; class Polyangia; order JAAYKL01; family JAAYKL01; genus JANQET01. The sequence goes on along the minus strand of JANQET010000213.1, from coordinate 29,461 downwards.
CAAGGCGGCCTCCGATGGAGACGATGCATGTTCCTCCAGAGGCGTTATATAGTTGGGGGAGGACCTGTGACCAGGAGGTGACCAATGCAGCTCGATGAGGTGATGGCGGCACTGAGTAAGATGGGCAGTGATCAGACCAAAAAAACCTACCTCAGACATGGTGCTCGTGAGCCGATATTCGGCGTCAAAGTCGGCGATATGAAGCAGATCGTCAAAAAGATCAAAAAGGATCACGCGCTCGCCCTGTCCCTGTTCGACACGGGCAACGGAGATGCGATGTATCTCGCCGGCCTGATCGCCGATGCCCAGGCGGTCACCGTGCAGCAGCTCAATCGCTGGGCCAAGGCTGCCCAGTGGTATATGATTTCCGAGTACGCGGTCGCCGGGCTGGCCGCCGAAAGCCCCCATGGTTGGGCGGTGGGACTGAAGTGGATCGAATCCAAGCAGGATCACATCTCCGCTGCCGGATGGGCAACCCTCAGCGGCGTTCTTTCGGTTCGTCGGGACGAAGAGTTGGAGACAGCCCAAATCGAGGCGTTGCTCGATCGGGTGTCCACGGCGATTCACAACTCGAGCAACCGCACCCGGTACGCGATGAACGGCTTCGTCATCGCCGCCGGGTCCTATGTGGTCAGCTTGAAGAAAGAGGCATTGAGCTGTGCGGAAGCGATCGGCAAGGTCTCGGTGGATATGGGAGACACCGCCTGCAAGGTACCGCTGGCCACCGCGTACATCCAAAAAGTGATCGACAAGGGTCGGCACGGCAAAAAGCGCAAACAGGCGCAGTGTTAGTCGATCTTCTTCTGCGTCGGTTTGGGAATCAGAAATACGAAGGGCACCGCCAGAACCGCCAGGTAGGCGCAGAGGCGGAAGGTGGTCTGCAATCCCCAGGCGTCCCCCATCGCGCCGACGACCAGGCCGATCGCCGCGCGGATGGCGAAATTCATCATGGTAAAGGTGCCGCTGGCCGCCGCCCGATTGGCTTTTGAGCTTTCGATCATCTGTGCCCAGAGGACCGGGGTGGTGGCCAAGGTGGTGAAGCCCAGCCCGGCCAGGATCACCCACATCGCGTCTCCGCGGATTTCCACGAACAGCAGCATGAACACCGGTGACAGGGCGGTCGCTGCAAAGAGCATCGTTCGCCGTCCGATGCGATCGCTCAGCGTGCCGGACAGCAGGGAACCGGCGGCACCGACCAGCTGGTAGACCGACAGGGCGGCGCTGCCCTGCCACAGACTGTTGGTCTGCTCGAAGATATAGGTCGGCAAAAAGAGCGACATCGCCGAGGCGAGAAAGGCCCGTGCGGTCATCACGCCAAAGACCGATGCGATGTCCCGGCGCATCTCCCGCCACACGGTGAGCAGACCTGAGGGACTTTCTCGTCTGGGGCTGATCGGCACTCGCCCGATTTGCCACCACAAGGCCAGGGAGGCGACAAAGCCGGTGGGAATGATCTGCCACAGGCCCTCCAGGGTCAGGCTGGTGACCAGCTGCACGGCGATGATCGGTCCGATCGTGCGGGCCAGCTCTCCACCGACCATGAAAAATCCCATCCCCCGGCCCACCCGTTCGCCGGACAGCTCGGCGATGAGCACCGGACCGGCCACGTGGATCGCGGCGATGCTGATCCCCGCGCTGAGCAACAGCACCGCCAGCACGGCGTAGTTGGGCGCCAGTCCCATCAGACACATCGCCGTGCCGGAAATCGCCGGGGCGACGATGACCAGCGCGCGGCTGTAGCCGCCCCGATCGATGAGCGATCCGAGCAGGGGATTGAACAGGGGCGGCAGATTGGTGAACAGGGAGAGGGAGCCCGCTTTGAACAGACTCAATCCGAGTTTGGGGATAAGCAACGGCAACAGCGGCGAAAGAAAGGCCGAAAACACGTCGTGCAGAAAATGGGCACCGGCGACCAGGGCAACCCTGCCGGTCTGAAAACGTCCGGTGGGTGAGCTGTCTGTTCGATTCATCGAGTGCCGTTTCTACCACAAGAGCGAGGTCACCGATACCTGGCGACGGGAGGACTTTTGAGACAGAGCCTTAGGGTTGCTCATTGGCGCCCCGCCGTCTAGAATCGACCGGTGATGAAGAAGCGCGGAGATACGGATACCGGGAAATCGACTGCCGGCGGGGCCACGCCGTTGGAAATTACGCTGTGCAAACGGGTGCGGGCCGAGGAGGCCCAGTCCGGCGAGCGGGATTGGGTCGCCGACAGCCTGTGGGATCACCTGGTGCGGGTGGCCAATCTGGCGGAGCGACTCGGACGGGCCGAGGGGGTTGATCCGGCGGTGTGCCGACTCGCCGGGTTGTTTCACGATGCGGGGAAATTTGCGCGCGGGCAGTACCACCAGGGAGATGTCCCCGAGGAGGATCGCGCGGTGGCGGTGCTCGAGGAGTTGGCCGGACCGTTCGGCTTGCCCAGGCATTCCGTGGAGATGGTGTCCGAAGCGATTTTACAGCTGTACCGGGATGATCCGGAGCCGATCGATTTGGCCCGGGTGCTGTTCGACGCGGACAACCTGGACAAACTGGGCCCCCTCGGGGTGGCCAATTACTTTGTCAAGACAGGGCTGCGCGGTCGGGGCATCAGCGAACGGTTGTTGTCGAAACTGACCATCGAGCTGACCTACGCCCGCCACGCCCCCCGGTGCTTGGCGACCCCCACCGGAAGAGAGATCGCCCGCCGCCGCGCCCCTCAAACCGTTCGCTTTTTATTGGACTTGCTGGAGGCGTTGCGCCAGGACGGCCTATATGACTTTCGCGTAGAGCAGGTCATCTTTGACGACTTGATTCTCGATGTGGTCGCGATGGCCGCTTGTCGTTGCGGTGCACCGACGAAACGACGGATTTGGCAGGTGCCGGGAATCAAGTGTTCGGAAATCCATCTCGAACACGCCTGCGCCGACTGTGGTTGGCGGCAGGAGATTCGCTTTTGTCGGCCCCGGCTGATGAGCTGAAAGAAGCCCGATGGCCACAGCAATGAAGTTCGCTCAAAACCTCACCGCGATAGTGCTCGCCGGCGGGCAAAGCCGGCGAATGAAGACCGACAAATGCCTGTTGCCGGTGAACGGCCGGCCCATGATCGAGCATGTCATCGAGCAGCTGCGGCCCCATTTCGGACAGGTACTGATCAGCGCCGATCGGGCGGATCGGTTTCCCGGGATGGATGTGGAGATCGTTGTCGACAATCAGGGCGACCTGGGGCCGGTGATGGGCATCATCACCGCGTTGAAGGCGTCGGCCCATGAGCTGAGCTTCGTCCACGCCTGCGATATTCCCCACACGGATTTAGGATTGGTTCGAGAGATGATTCGACGGGCGCCGGGGTATGACGTCGTCGTGCCCCGGAGTGCCGGCGGGCGAATCGAGCCCCTCTTCGCGATGTACGCCAAGAGTGCGCTGAACGCGCTTGACGAAGTCCTTCGGCTGGATCGGGGGAGTGCCCACAAGATCGTCGGTCGCTGCGCGGCTCGGTTTGTCGACCTGCCGACGCAGTACTCTCTGCGAAACCTGAACACTCCGGCGGACTACCAATCATTTGTCGATGACAGCCGATCGCGAGATCCCAATGAGAAGGGGTCGGGGTGAGTGAGCTGTGGGAGAGATGGGGCAGGGAAGACCCCTTGAAGCGCTTTCCCGATGTGTACGTCAGAATGTCTTGGGAACGGGGTCGGAGGGATGCTTATTCTCGGCGCTGCATAAAATGGATGTACCGTGACGCAATTGCTGCCTAAATATAATGTAGATAAATAATCTTTTCTACTTTATATAACCAATTCATTAATATGTAGATTTTCCCTCGAGGTTTTTTTTTCATTGTCGTCCCGCCATTTGAGAGATCCCAATCAATTACGAGATTGCACTAATCTTTATAGATTTGACTGATTAATCTATTTTGTTTTTGTGCCGTGACAGTGAATTTAAATCGTTCTAACAGCGAGTAATGTAACCTTTTTTTCCATGCCTCGCGATTAATTTAAACCTTGAAAAATGGGACGAAACGCCCGCTCGATCTTGAACTTTTTTAGTATTGACAGGGGTTGGGAGGCCCACTATTATCCGGTAAAATTTTGTTACTCGAATACCTTAAATTTAAGCACAACTCGAAAATTCATCTTTGGATTCTTTTTTCTGAAGAAAGGGATACTCGATGGTCGCAACCAATTCCACGCGTGTGAAGGAAGATGTCTGGATCCCAACTTGTTGTGGGCAATGCTATTGCATGTGCGGCATCAAGGTCCGCCGGCAAGACGGGATCGTAACCGAAATTGAGGGGAACCCGGACTCACCGACAGGCCGAGGCTCGATCTGCCCGAAAGGGTTGGCTGGACCGGCGCTGTTGTATGATCCGTATCGGGTGAATTACCCTCTTAAACGAACCAATCCCGAAAAAGGACTGGGAGTGGATCCGAAATGGCAGCGGATCACCTGGGAGGAAGCCCTGGAGACCGTCGTGGCCAAGCTCAAGGCCGCCCATGAGAAAGATCCTCGTGGCGTCTACTTTCAGGCCACCACGACCCAGGCTTCTGAGTGCCGCTTCGGTGTTATTGGCTTCATGAAAGGATACGGTACGCCAAACTACTGGGTATCGGGTGGTGGGCTGCACTGTGGCAACGGCGCCCACTTCATGAACGGCATCATGCATATGGCATGGTCGATCATCCCCGATTTCGCTCACGCCAACTACACGATGAATTTCGGGTGCTCCAAGGGCCACGGGGCCGGACACTCGGCGGTGATGAATGCCACCCAGGTTGCCGAGGCTCGCTTCCGCGGGTCGAAAAATATCGTATTCGATCCGTTCCAAAGCGCTCAGGCGTCCAAAGCGCACGAGTGGGTTCCGATCCGCGTCGGCACCGACGGGGCGCTCGCCCTGGGGATCGTCAACGCGCTGCTCAACATTCACGGCATTTGGGATGAGGAGTACCTGGCCTACAAGACCAACGGGCCGTACCTGATCCGGCCGTCGGATGGCCGGTACATCCGCGACAAGGCCACCAACAAACCGCTGGTTTGGGACCTGGTCGACAAGCGACCCAAGGTGTTTGACGACAAGTCGGTCAACCGCATCGAATATGAAGACACCGCTCACGAAGTGGCCCTGATGGGCACCTTCACCGTTCAAGGGGTCGAGGGCTGCAAGCCCGGCTTTGAGCTGGTCAAGGAGCACGTCAAGAAATACACCCCCGAGTACGTTTCCAAAATCACCTGGATTCCCGCCGAAACGATTGTACGCATCGCCAAAGAGTTCGGCGAAGCTGCCGAGATCGGTTCCACGGTGACGGTCGAGACGAGCAAGGGCCCGAAAAAGATCCCGAAGCGCCCGGTGGGTACCCACTTCTTCCGCGGATCCCAAGGGCACGTCAACTCCGGTTGGACCTGCCTCTCCATCGATATGATCAACCATATGGTCGGCGCGGCGGATACCTACGGCGCGGCGATGGGTCTGGGTGCGGCTGTTTGCGGCGGCTTCCCCCGCGACGACGCGCCGGATCCCGAGAAGCCCAAGCCCTGGCAGATGCCCTATCCCTGCCCCGACGGCCTGATGGTCGCCGGCGCCTGGGTCTATGACCACCTGCCCTATCCGTTGCACGAACCGCGTCCGCCCCAACGGCTCGACCTGCACGATATGTTCCCCACGTCGATCTACAATGCGTTCACCATCATGAGTGACAATTGGTTCGACCTGCTCGAGCAGTTCAAGGTGCCCTATCGCCCGGACGTGATGATCAACTTCGGCTCCAACTCGATTATGACGATGGGCAACGCCGAAGTCGTCGCTGAGAACTTCCTGAAGAAATTCAACTTCATCTTCTCCTTCCAGCTCTACATCACCGAGTTCGAGGATGCGGTTGCCGACATCATCCTCCCCGACACCTGCTACCTGGAGCGGTACACCCCCGCGGTCAGCTGGCCGTCGACCTTCTCCCACCCGCAGGGTGAGGACGATTGGGGATGGACCGTTCGTCAGCCGGCCGTCGAGCCCCTGTTCGAGCGCCGCGACTTCAACGTCGTGATGATCGACATCATGAAACGGCTGGGCATGTCTGATAAGTATTACAAAGGCCTCAACGAGACGGTGCCGATCCGTTACGGCGGACCCCTCGAAGAGAAAAACATGCTCAAGGACGACGGCAGTCGCGAGTACACCTGGGAGGAGATCTCCGATCACCTGCTCCGGGATCGCTTCGGCGACAAGCACGGTCTGGAGTACTTCAAGAAACACGGCGTGCTCACCTGGCCCAAGCGCAAAGAAGACGTCTACTGGAAGTGGTTCCAGGATGTTCGCGTTCCGGTTTATTTCGAGTATTTCATCGACGGCGGTGAGAAAATCACCAAGCTCTGCGAATCCTTCGGGGCGAACGATTTCCTCGATTGGTCCCGGTTCAAGCCGTTGGCCGACTGGTATCCCTGCCCGACCCATGACGAAGCCCTGCCGCAGGAGTACGATATGTACACATTCTACTGGCGGGCGATCATTCACTGCAACTCGCTGACCCAGCAGAATCCGTGGCTGGACGAGCTGTCGCAGGAAGACCCGTATGTGTACGCGCTCCAAATCCACAGGGACACAGCCGCGAAGAAGGGTATCAAAGAGGGCGATGCCATCTGGCTCGAGAATCCCGAAGGGCATCGCGTTAAAGGCTGGGTCGCCTTGACCGACGGTATTGAGCCCAATCACATCGCCGTGGCGGCCGTGGCCGGACACTGGTGTGACTATCAGCCCATTGCCAAAGACAAGGGAACCTTCTTTAATGACCTTGTTGAGATGGACAAGGCCCACACGGACCCGTTGACCCTGAACCAGGACATTTGCTGCCGTGTGAAGATTTACAAGGCCGAGTAGAAGGGAAGGAACAGATATGACACGATACGGAATGGTTATAGATCTCAAACGGTGCTATGGCTGTTATGCGTGCGCGATGGCCTGCAAAGCCAAGAACCGTACTCCCCCTGGTGTCTTCTGGGCGCGGGTTCTCAAAGGTGAGACCGGGAAATATCCCACGGTCGTCAGACAGGCGCTACCCGTCCTGTGCATGCACTGCGACGATCCGTCGTGCCAGACCGTCTGCCCCACGGGAGCGACACAGACAGCACCCGGCGGCATTGTCGTCGTGGAAAAAGAAAAATGCATTGGCTGCAGCTATTGCAAGATGGCCTGTCCCTATGGGGCGCGGTACATGGTCGAAGAATGGGAGAGTTATTTCCCAGATGGCGCACCTCGGTCCACTTACGAAGAGTACGTGAAAAAAGAGTGGGAAGAGAAATCCGGGATCGGCGTCTCGACCAAGTGCGATTTCTGTATGGAGCGGCTTCCCGAAGGGAGACTTCCCGCGTGTGTTAACGCCTGTCCGGCCAATGCGCGCACCTTCGGTGACCTGGACGATCCGTTGAGTGAAATCTCGATGCTGATCAAGAAGGGTCGTGGCGCTGTTCTGCAACCGGAGTTGGGCAACGACCCCAAGGTGTACTACCTGCCTCCGAGGTAGGTCTAGGTATTAAAACAGGGATCAATCAGGAGGTATCATGGCTGTTGGCATAGTTAAATCAAGAGTAGAACGGCAGGTTCAGGAGGAATGGAAGGGATTGGTCGCCATTTACCTGTTCCTCGGCGGACTGGGCGCGGGAGCGTACTTTGTCGCCGGTACTGCTGCCCTGTTGGGCGAGGGTTGGGCACATGTCACCACTGCTGGACTGTATCTGAGCTTCCCCGTCGTGTGCATCGGTATGCTATTTTTGCTGGCCCACTTGGGCAAGCCGATGAGGGCGTTCCTTTCCGCCTCTAAGTTGGGATCCTCATGGATCTCGCGTGGGGTGGTGATACTGACGATTTTCATCGTGTTGTCATTTATCCACTTCATCGGGGTCATCTCCCCCGGGAGCATCGAGTTTCCGGCAGCGGGGGTCATTCTGGCGATGCTGTTTGCGCTGTTCACCATGCTCTATACAGGCGCTCTGCTCAGCGGATCCAAGGGCTATCCCTTCTGGAACACCGCCGCGCTGCCCGTGTTGTTCATGATTTCGGGACTGCTCACCGGACTGTTCCTCACCATCATCGGCATGGCGGCGATCGACAGCTCGCTCATCGGAGCCGAGCAGTTGCGCGTGATGGCAGGTGTGGGGGGAACCCTGGCGGTGATCGAGCTGCTGGTTATCTTCTTCTTCCTGCATTCGGCCACCCGGGTGCGGAACTCCAGGGAGTCGGCCAAGCGTATGATGGGCAAGGGCAGCTTCATCTTCGGTGATCTGATTCTCGGACTGATCGTTCCGGCAATCATCCTTTTTGTGATGTACTTCGGTATGGCCGAGGCGGACGCGGCGACGATGACCAATGCGGCGCTGGTCGCATCGGTGCTCGGCTTGATCGGTGGATTCTTGCTGCGCTACGCCATTCTCTCTACCGGGATGGCGACCAGTCTCGACATGGCGGGCTTCCAGTTCCGTCCGATCGCCAAGCTCGACTTCGAGCGCGCTCCGATCGGCAAACTGCCGCCCGAGTAGCGACCCCTTCGCCGGTCAGCTAAGGGGCCTCCCCAAAGGTGCCCGGTTCACCCCCTCTTTTTTAGATTTGCATCAATGAAGATTCTCCACCTCATCGCGCCCGGACCCATTGCCGGCGCGGAGAAGTCGGTGCTCGCTTCGGTGCGGGCGCTCCAAGATGCGGATTGCGATGTCTCCCTGGCGGCGATCAAAGAGGCCCGCAAGCCCGAACTCGGTGAGTCTTTTTCCCGCCTGGCCGAGGAGAACGGCATTGAATGTGCCGAGTTCGAAGCAAGAGGGCGACTCGACACCCGGTTGATGAACCGGCTGAGAAGAGTCATCGGGGCGGGGGGCTACACCGTGATCCACGCTCACGGATTCAAAGCGTTGGCCTATGTCTCTGCCGTGCGGAGGGAGGGGACGGCGCTTATCGCGACCTATCACGGCGCCACGGCCCACAACACCGTCGCCCGGATCTACGAGTGGATCGAGTGGGCGCTCTACCAACAACTGGATTGTCTGTTCGTGGTGTCCGACGGGGCTCGAGAAGCACTCAATCGGCGCGGCAAGCTCCGCTGCCAAGCGGCGATTGTGCCGAATATCCTCTTTGATGCACTGCCCGAACCGACCGAAACAGAGGAAAAAGGAGCGACCGATCCGCTTGAGCTACTCTACTTGGGTCGATTGAGTATTGAAAAGGGAGCGGACGTACTGATTGACGCCTTGTCCCACATGCCCGCCAGCTGTGGGACGCGACTCACCGTGTTGGGGGATGGGCCCCTGCGACCCGAGTTGGAGCGGGCGACCCAAAAGAAGGGGCTCGGCGATCGGGTGGTGTTCAAGGGCTTCCAACCGAACATTGCCGATTATCTATCCCGGTGCGATGCGCTGGTCATGCCCTCCCGAACCGAGGGACTGCCGATGGCGCTCATCGAAGCGGCGGTGATCGGCAAGCCGGTGATTGCGTCGAGGGTCGGCGGGATCCCGGACATCGTGCAGCCGGAGCGAAACGGGTTGTTGGTACCACCGGACCGGCCGGACAAGCTGGCCCGGGCGATCGAGCAACTGGCCGATGCTCGATATCGGTTCGCCCTGGAAAGTGTGCGCCTCGCCCCGATGTTCAAAGATCGGTACAGCGCCGCACGGTGGGCCACCACGGCGCTGGAACGCTACAAGGCGGCGATCGATTTTCTCAATTCCCGCTAAAACCCGCTAAACCACCAGAACTATTCTTAAACTTCTGTTCACGACACCCGTTCGCCGGGGATGTGCTTTTTTCATTTTTTGTGATAGATCTTCTAAATGCTATTATTTATTGATATTTTTAAAAAATTAAAAAATCGTTGGAAAACCCCCAGGATTGAAAATATAGAATTGGTAGGTTGCGGCTATTAAGGGAGTATGGCGAGCATGAATGGCGATCTTATTTCACGAGCGGCCCGGTCAATCCTTCATTCAACCGAACGACGGGGTTGGAGGGTATCGCTGTCGGCGCTTGTCCTTAGTCTGATTCTCTTGCCGGTGGTAAGCTCTGCCGACGAGTTCATTATCACCCCGGGGGACGAGCTGCGAGTGTTCATCCCCGGATTGCGGCCACCGGATCAAACCGTGGTCGTCGACCCTTCGGGCCGGGTCGATCTGGGCATTCACGGGAAGGTGAAGCTCTCGGGAAACTCCATCGACGATGCCCAGGCGCTGCTCAAAACCCACCTGAGCAAGTATCTCAAGAGTACCGCCGGGGTGACGGTGCTGCTGCAAAAATCGAGACGAACCGTGCTGATCACCGGCTGTGTCGCTCAACCCGGGATTCACACAGTGGATTCGGGGGTCGATCTCTGGCAATCCCTGCACCAGGCCGGCGGGGTGACCGCCTGTGCCGATCTCACTCGGGTGACGGTCCTGCGCAACGGGTTGGAGATGAGTGTCAATGTCCGCGCGTTTCTGACCCGGGATTCCACCGAACCGCTGCCCTCCCTACGCGCCGGGGATACGATTTTCGTACCGGGTGAGCCGGGGATGCCCCTGGCCCAGAACGGGGTGACCGCGTTCCTGGGGCACCAGGCGATTAAGCGCAAGGTGTTCGTCATCGGCGCGGTGACCACGCCGGGAATGTTCGACCGTTCGGATGCCTTGGATGTGCTGACAGCGGTGAGCCTCGCCGGCGGACCCACCCCGTTGGCGGATTTGAGCCATGCCACCCTGCTCACCAAGAAGGGGAGGGTAGTGGTCAATCTGCAAAAGGCCCTGGCCGGAAAAAAACTGAGAAAAAACCTCCTGCCCGGCGATGGGGGAGCGATCATCTACCTACCCACGCTCACCGAGAACATCGATAGTCGATTGGGATCCCACGTCAATGTGATCGGACCGTTCGAGCGCACGGGTCGGATCCCGGTCAGCGGACCGATTAAACTGATCGACATCATCGGCATCGTCGGCGGACCGATGGAAGAGGGCAAGATTCACGAGGTCAGTGTGATCCGGGAGGGTCCCGGGTACACCCTGGTGACCGAATTCGACGTGGGAGATTATTTGGAGAACGGGGGATGGGTCGGACGAGCGCCGGTTTATCCGGGTAGCACGGTGGTCATCGGCCGTCGAAACCGACGGGCGTTTGAAGATACCTTGCGCATCTTGTCAACCATGGCGATGCTTTCGACAACCGTTGCCCTGTGGCTCAATCTCACCGGACAAATCGGACCGTTGGCCCTCCAGGACGAAGGGGAGTAGCGTGGCACTCAAGATATCCCACTTGTTATCGCAATCATTGCTCGTCGTTTGCGTCACAGCACTCGTTTTGTGTGTGGCATGTGCGCCCAAGATCACCATTCGGCACCAGGACCCAACCCATCAACGGGTGTTGCTCAAGATGGACAACAAGGAGATCGGTGCGCTCGATTACGGTGACGAAACCGAGCTCAAGACCTCCCGCGGGGTTCACCGCGTTGAGGCGATCCCCGAAGGGCAGACCAGCTGTCCCTGGACTCACGACGGGAAGGGATGGTTGATCTGGGTCGACGAAAGGGCCAATCTCACGCTCCTTCCGCCGCCACAAAAAAAACCTGCCCGTCCACCAAGGGAAATTCCCGATACGGCCCAGGCAAATGACTAATCCCCTCTGGATCAAACAGCAGATGAGTCTGCGGCGGTTGGCCAAACAATTCGTCTCCCACGTTCAGAGCGTCGAGGCGACCAAGGTGCTGGTAACCTCGTTCGGCAGTGGGGACGGCAAAGCGACCTTCATCAACGGCTTGTACAACGAGTTGGAAAAGATGGGCGAGAACCTCTTCATTCCCCTGGAGGGTGCTCAACTCAAAGAGGCGTCACCCGATGACTATCGGGACCAGATGGTGATCGTCCACGGGCCTGCGTATTCGGATATTGACGGATTGCACACCTTGCCGGAGCGATGGCTCAACGCCTTTGACGCCGCGGTCGTGATCGTTCTGGTACGCCATACCCGGCACAAGGAGTTGAAGCGCCTGGTCGACTGGTTGAAGACCTATCACATTCAGCACGTCTGGTTGTTGTGGAATGAGCGAAGCGCACCGCCGTTCGAGCATATCATTCCGCGCCTCAAGCGGCGATTCGGCATCGGCCGAACGGCGCCGCGCACTCTCAATGAGATCGCCCTGGAACCGACGACTGCCGAACCCAGCGGTTCAGACACTGAGGAGGAGACGGCCTCGGACAGGACCTCCGATTCGGCGCTACCGGTCGGTCAACGGAGCGAACCGGCGTTTGTCGCGGAAACCGTGGCGGTCTCCAAGATGGTCAATATCACGGGCTCGACATCGACCTCTTCTCACCCGCCCGCCGCGGCGAGCGATACCACCGCCGCTTCACTGAAAAAGGATGGTTGAGATGGGCGGTACGTCAAAACCGATTGGGCTCAACATTCGGCATTTGCTCGCGGCAATAGGCTACCGTTGGCGTTACGTGGTGGTGCCGATGGTGCTCGTCCCGGCCGCACTGCTCGTCGCTGAGGGGTGGTTGCCCAAAAAATACAACGCGACGGCGCAGGTGCTCGTCCAAGAGAGCATTTCGGTCAATCCGTTCTTAGAGGACATGCAGGTGCCCTGGACCGTGCAGCAACGTCTGCCGGTGATTCAGGCTATTTTGCGCAGCCGGTTGACGTTGGAATCGGTGCTCAAGCACTTGGGCGATGTCGATGAAAACGTCGCCCCCAAGGAGTTGGATCAAGCGATCGACAAATTGCGTGGGCAGATCAGCGTCTACGGGTTGGGCGGGGGATTGGTCAATATCCAGTTGACCGGCGGATCGTCGGAGCGGGTCTACCGGGGGTTGAGAATCCTCGTCGATGTGTTGATCGACGCCATGTTGCGGCCCCAAAAACAATCCCTCGAAGAGGCCAGCCGGTTCTTGAAATCCCAGCTTGACGAGGTGCGCCAATCGCTGACCGATATCGAGAATCAGATCGAGACGTTCAAACAGGAAAATGTCAGCGAGCTGCCCGAGGTGTTTCAGGCCAACCTGAACTCTTACATGAACACCCAGGCGTCGCTGCTTCAAGCGCAGACCGATCTGCGCGCGGCGAGGATGCGCAAGCGCAACTACGAACAACGGTTGCGCCTGTACAACCCGATTGCCCGGGAGCTGGAAGCGAGCTTGATCGAGTCGCGGACCCGGCTCGGTGAGCTCCGCGCGATTTACAATGAAAATCATCCGGAGATCGTTTCCCTCAAAGAGCACATCAAACAGCTCACCGCCGAGCGGGAAGCGGCGAATTTGAAAGGGGGAGATCTCAATTTGGGTGCGCTGGAGAGCGCGGCAAAGATGCAGACCGGGGTCTCTTCTTCCTCAGGGGCGGCAGAGGGATCGACCGTGGAGAACCGCACCAGTGATATCGTGACCAGTGATCTGCTGGAGTACAAGGCGCTCAACGCGGAAATCGCCTCCCTTGAGGGGACGGTTTCCTCATTGCGCAACCACGGCAAGGACACGCTCTCCTCGGTCAAATCGTTCGCCACGACCGAACGCACCCTGGCCGGGTTGATGCGGGACTACCAGGTCAAGCAAAGCACCTATACCACGCTGCTCGAGAAGTACGAGGATTCCCGGGTCACCAAAGCCCTGTCGATGTACGACGAGGACAAGCAGATTGTGCTGATCGAAGCGCCCCGCATGCCCACTTCTCCGGTGGGCCTGACCCTGTCGATTCTGATCGCGCTGGGGGTGGTCATCGGTGTCATGTTCGGTGTCTCCTTCATCATCGTGGGGGAACTGGTCAACGATCGGGTCCGCAGTATCGATGAAGTCGAAGCCTTTACCGACGCCAAAGTGATGGGTGTCCTGCCGCGACTCTACGAGTTCGGTCAGAGCACCCGTGACTGACGATCGCCGGTCTGGGGACGGGAAATCGGACGTGTGTCACCATGCGAGAGGCGCTCTTAAAAAGTAGCGGGTATCTGTGCCTGATTGGCGGGTCGGTGCTGTTGGCCCTCGTCGCTGCGGTGGTTCATCCGCTCGCCTCGTTGATGCTGATGGTCCTCGCCTGGGGTGCCTATCTCGGTATTCGTTACCCCATCGTTTTTTTGCTGTTGTTCCTGGTGATGCTGTTGTCGCGCATCACCGAATTTCACCCGGAAATAGCCCGATTATCCACGGGTAAAATTTTTATGGCCGCGTCGATCGGATTTCTGTTTCTGGCCAAAATTGTCGACCGGGATTTGACCTTCGTCCAATCCAAACACACCAAATGGCTGCTCATCCTGATGGTGGTGGTGCTGATGTCCTCGGTGGTCAGTACCGACAGGGAGCAGAGCTTCGAGTTCTTTACCGAGGCCTATATCAAAGTGATCATCTTCTTCCTCATTGCGATCAACCTGGTCACCTCGCCCAAACACGGCTTGTTGTTCCAGTTTACCGTCGCCTTGGTGATCACCGGGTTGGGGGTCTACGCCATCTGGTTGTCGATGTACGGCACCAACCTCGTCGAGGGAACCCGCGCCAGTATCAGCGATCACGGATCACTGGGGGATCCCAACGATTTGGCGTTGGTCTTCTTGATCATCGTGCCCTTCCTGGTCACCGGTTTTTTGGATACTCGGGGTTGGGTTCGCCTGGCCTTTTTGTTGATGTCGATCGCGGTGATTGGCGGCATTGTTGCCACCCAATCCCGAGGCGGCACGTTGGCCCTGGTCGCCGGTCTCGGCGTGCTGTTGTACAAGCGCATCAAGAGCAAGGTGGTCTTGTTCAGTTTGCTGGGCGCGGTGCTGGTCGGCGTGGTCTTGTTTTCGGGAATGACCGAGCGTCGCAGTGGCGGGATGGAAGAGTTGTCAGGGGGGATCGACGAGTCCGCCGAAGTGCGACTGGTCGCCTGGGGCGCCGGCGCGCGCATGACCTATCGCAACCCCATCCTCGGTGTGGGCTTCGGCATGTTTCCCGATAATTACTTGCGGTATCAGCGGGGCACGCCGATTTGGCAGCCCATCGACGCGCACAACTCGTTCATCAAGGCGTTGGCTGAGACGGGATTTTTGGGGTTCATTCCCTGGATGATGCTGGTGTACCTCACCCTGAGGGGGGGATGGCGGATGCAGAACGCCAAAATGGACGATCCCTCAGTGCTGGTCAACGTGATCAAAAAGAGCTCTTTTGCTTCTCAAATCAGTGTGCTTGTGGCAATGTCGTTCATCTCCCATTGCTGGACGTTCTTCGTCTACATCGTGCACGCCCAGGCAGCGATTTGGATTAACATTTTGGACCTCGATAAAGAAGACACAACATGAGATTCCCCAAGTTACCTCCGTCGGTCTACACGATGTGTGTTCAAGGAACCGAGCTGGTTAGCACGATGGTCGCCTGGATTGTCGTCGCCCGGATGCTCGGACCGGATGCGATGGGTGACTATGTGTTCGCCTTTGCCCTGGCGGCCGTTTTGTCCCTGTTCATTCACTTCGGCACCGGTGAGATCGCCATCCGCATGTACGCCTTGGAGAAGGAGAATCCCCAAGAGATCCTCGCTGGCACGCTGGTGGTTTGGCTCGCCGGATCGGTGATCGCCGTGCTCATCGCCACCGTGGTGG
This sequence comes from Myxococcota bacterium, assembly GCA_028278265.1. GTDB lineage: Bacteria > Myxococcota_A > Polyangia > JAAYKL01 > JAAYKL01 > JANQET01. Next base: position 13,934 of record JANQET010000213.1, on the reverse strand, counting down.
GGGTGGTGATGGGGTTGACCTCTCAGTCGTTCGTTGCGGTTTGGCTGGTGTTGGCCTCCCTCCTGGTGAACGGCATCTCGATGCTGTTCCAACACGCCATCCTGGCCCTCGCTTCGTCTCACCGGGATCTGCCGGTAATGATCATCTCGCGGGTTGTCCTGTTGGCGATCGTTGTGTGGGGTGGCCTGGAGAAGAACCTCTACCTGGCTATTTCGGCCAGCGTCGCCGGCGCCGCGGTGTTGACCCTGGGTCGGGCCTTTGTCGTCAACAAATATCTGTTTACCGCCTGGCCTCGATTCAGCAAGTCGACCTTGCTCAAACTCTGGCGCAGTGGATCAAAGCTCGGTATCGGCTCGGTGTTCGGTGTTATCTCTGTGCGGTCGGATGCGCTGTTGTTGAAGTATTTAACCACCAACGCAATTGTCGGCTATTACGGCATTGCGTTCAAAGTGGTCAGTGCGGTTGTACAGGGTTCGCTCAATGTTTCAACCGCACTCTACCCCGGGTTGTTGCGCGCGATCGAGGACGACCGGATGACCCTGGGACGGCGGCTGTTTGTGTTGTTTCCGGTCGGGGTGGTGATCTGTGTCGTCTTCGCGGCCATTTTTTTGGCGGACGTGATCATCAACGTTCTCGTCGGCCCGGAGTATGCACCGGCGATTCCGATCATTCGAATCCTCCTGGTCACCGCCGGTTTTCACTGCATTCACGTGTTTGCCAACACCTATCTCATCGCCATCGGCATGGAAAAGGTCGTGCCCTGGAGTCACGGGGTGAGCGCGACGATCAATCTGACCCTCAATATTCTGCTGATTCCCCTCTACCAAGGGGTGGGGGCGGCGAGCGCAACGCTCTGCTCGGAGACCGTGGCCGTCGGCATTTTGTTGAGCGCGATAGTGGTGGCCAAGCTCAAAAAAAGAGGTCGCGGTCAGGAGAAGGGCGATGCCTCACTGGCCGGTGCGGGATAGAAACATCACCGCCGGTGTTTTCATGATGATATCCAAATCGGTTTTGAGAAACGTGGTGAAGCTCTCCAGCGAGGCACTGTAGGCCAGGTCGTAGAGCAGCTTCATCCGCATATCGTCGGCGAGGGCGCCTTTGAGTTCCTCTAGATCAAACGGGTTGAGCAGGGTGTCCTTGATCGTCGACAACTCACTGTCGTCGGGAAGGCCGCCGGTGTAGGTCAGTTTGATTTGGGCCAGTCCGGTGATGCCGGGCTTGACGTATCGCATGCGCTCTTCGAAAAAGGGGATCGCCAAACTGAGGTTCTCCACCAGCTCGGGTCGTTCGGGTCGGGGTCCGACCACACTCATCTCGCCGCGCAGCACGTTGATGAACTGGGGCAGCTCGTCGAGACGGGTGGCCCGGAGCAGGCGTCCGATTTTGGTGACCCGCGGATCCCCCTTCTGCGAGAGGACGGCGCCGGTTTTCTTTTCGGCATCGTTGACCATCGTTCTGAACTTGTAGACCCAGAATTCGGCCGCTCGTTTGCCGTTGGCGTCGCGAATCATTCCCGCTCGTCGTTGTTTGTAGAAGACCGGTCCCTTGGAGGTTGTTTTGACCAAGAAGGAGATACCCAACATCAGCGGCGCGGTACCGAGAATGCAAGAAGAACCGACCATGATATCGATGGCTCTTTTGGCGAATTTTACAGTGCGATTCATCTTTGTCTCGGTTCCGATGAAGTGACGGTTGCCTCGTTTTTAATAGAAATCGCCGGCTTTTTTCTTGCTTGCCTTTTTTTAGATATCTTTTATCGTCGAATGATAGTTCATTTAATAACTGTATTTTTGATCAGCTCATTCTTGTTTGTGCTATAATGTCGAACGCTATGAAACGCAAGAGAAACAACCGAATTTCAATTTTGGTGCCGTGCAAACTGGCGTCGCGCGATATCGTCGGCGCACTGGTCCGACACATTTGCACGCGCCTGGAGGAATGCGGTGAGCCGGAGGAATTCGGCTATCAGGTCATCTCGGCGTTCAACGAAGCGTTTAACAACTTGACCTCTCACGGGGGCGAGGGGATCACCGAACGGGACATCCTCGTCATCGTCGAGGTCACTGAAGGCCAGCTCATCATCGAACTACAGGATGATGGCGATACTTTCAACTTGAGCGAGGAGATGCCGGCGCTCGATCCGCTGAGTGAATCCGGCATGGGACTCTACATCATGCGTTCGTTCATGAACGAACTGGATTACAAACCAAGTAGCGAGGGACGGGCGAACGCGCTCAGGATGACCCGCGACTTGAAACACGCTAGGCCGGACGAAAGCCAGTGCTCCTAGTACCTCGATGCAGGTGCTGGGTTGAAGACTGAGGGATGCTCGAATTCACGCAGGAGACTAGGGGAAACTCGGTAATCATCTCGCTCAAGGGACAACTGGATGCGATCACCGCCGGGACGATCAAGCCGACCATCGAAGAGCTGATTTCTGCTCGCACCCCGTACATCATTCTCAACCTGATCGATTTGAGCTTGATCGACAGCTCAGGTGTGGGCGCCATCGTGTCGCTGTTCAAACGGACCCGAGCACAGGGCGGCGACACCAAAATCGCCCACCTCAATAAGCAGCCCCGGGAGGTGTTTCATCTCCTGCGGCTCGACAAAGCGATCAGTATTTTTGATTCGGTCGATCAGGCGCTGGAGAGCATCAAGTCTTCCCCGCCGGCAACAGAGTAGATCTTTAGTAGAAGCAACTTCTCAGCAGCGTTAAATCATCTCCACGGCCAACAGACTGAGATCATCGTCGAATTGATCATCACCCCGGTGTTCCAGCACAGCGTTGTCCACTTGTCGTACCACATCGCCCAATGGTTGGTCCGGGGTGCTGTTGCACAGCAGTGAGATCAGCCGATCGGCGCCGAACAACTCGGCATCGGGTGCCTTGGCCTCGGTGATGCCGTCGGAGTAAAGGTAGAGACGATCCCCTCGGTGCAGGTGGGTTGTGTGTTCGGTAAACTCGTATTCGGGGAAGAGCCCGATCGGCGGATCCCCGTCCTCGAGCAAGTACTTGTTGGAGTTGCTGACCACCAGCGGCGGCGGGTGACCGGCGCGGACCCAGCTCATCTTCAGTGTCTGTCGTTCGATCACCGCGTAGAACAGGGTTGAGTACATATTGGTCGGATGTTCGAAGGGAAAGCGCTCGGACAGCGTCGAGACCACCCGCAGGGGAGAGCAATTCCAGGAGAATTGATTGGATCGCGACGCGTGGTGAGCGTTGAACTCACCGATTTGGGGTCTGGGAAGCAGCATGTTGCCCAGGGTTACCGCAAAGAGGGCCGAAGCCACTCCGTGCCCGGAGACGTCAATGGCATAGACCACCACATGCTTTTCGTCCACGGCGAGCACGTTGAACAAGTCGCCGCCGATGATCGAGCAGGGGCGAAACAGCCAGTCGATTTGCATGTCCGGTCCGGTGCGCGGCACCGGGAGCATGCCGGTCAGGGTCACGGCGGCCTGTTCGAGTCCTCTCTTGAGGCGGGCGGTGATCGAAGCATGGGAGCGCTCCCGATCGAGCAACCGCCGTCCCGCTTCGATGCGAACTTTCAGTTCTGCTTGTTCGAACGGTTTGATGATGTAGTCATCCGCTCCCGCTTCGATGCCCTCGACAATATGCTCGGTGCTCCCCCGAACCGAGCAGAGGATGAAGTAGGTATAGCCTTCCCGCTCGACGCTGCGAATTCGTCGGCATAGCTCCGGTCCGTCCATCTCGGGCATCAGCCAATCGGAGATAATCAGATCGAACGTCTCTTTTTGCCAAATTTCCCAAGCCTCAGCACCGTCTCGCGCCGAAGCAAATTCGTAACCCCATTTTGTCAGAAAGATCTCAACGAGTTTTCTCGTGGGATTGTCATCATCTACAACTAAAATGCGCATCTTCTTTTTTCGAACCGATTTCTAAATGTTAATGGAACACTATATCAAAATGAGTTTTTCTAGTAAATACAGAATATTTTTCGTTTTTCTGATAGCACCCTTCCGTTAGACACCAATGCGCAGCAACTCGAGCAGCGGTGCTTCCCGATCCTCGATTCGGCTCAAATCAATCCGGCAGTCCAGTCCCCAATCTTCGTCCCCCTCGGGATCGATTATCTTCTGCATCACGACCCATTGCTGATGCTCCGTCTTTCTCAATACCGTATTGTGTGCCTGGCGCGCCTGAGGGGTCAGATCGATGCCCCCATGGGCTTCGAAATAGGGGGCCAGCTCATCGGCGAAACGGTGGGCGGTCCAGCTGTGCTCCTCGGTCTGTCGGATCTGAGTGCAAGCGCTCTCGAAATCCTTGATCGCCAACGTTCTGAGCAGCAGATGCAACTCGCTCCTCACCCGTGCAGCGAATGCCTTGGGATCAGCGTCGAGCGCCTCGGGTCGCTGCGCGACCGCCGCCGGCCCGGCGTTGTCCTGGTGTTGTGCCGGACCGTTGGTGAGCAGCTGCTCCCACTCTTCGATCAAGCTCGAATCCACCTGTCCGAGCAGGGTGCGAAAATAGGCCAGCTGATCCAAAAAGGCTTCGTCCCAGGATGATTCCGGCACGTTTTGATAGGCGGTCTTGTACAGCTGGGAGAGATAGCGCAGCAACACCCCTTCGGCGCGTGAGATGCCCAACTCGTTGACGTAGTCGTTGAATCCCCAGCACTGTTCGAACATCTCCCGGGCAATGGATTTGGGCTTGATGTTCTCCCCGTCGACCCAGGGATGGTGTTTGGCGAACGCATTGAAGGTCTGGTAGATGAACTCCGCGTTCGGTTTGGGGTACTCGACCTTCTCGAGCTCGTCGATCAACTCGTCGTAGGAGACCCCTTCTGCTTTTAAACGGGCGTAGAGCTTGTCCTTGATTTTGTCCTTTTGACGCAGCAGGACGGCGCGGGGATCTTCGAGAATCGACTCGACGAGAGTCAGGGTGTCGAGGGCAAACGTGGGCGATGTGGGGTCGAGCAGCTCCAACGCTTCGATCAAGTAGAGGGAGAGGGTGTGGTTTAAGGAGAAGTTCGGTTGCAGGCCGGGACGCACGCGCATGATCTTACCCGGACGATCCGGTGCCGCGATAATTTCGGTAGTCTCTGCCGCGATCAGCGACTTGAACAGTGCGGCGGCGCGGCGGCGCGCGTATCGCTTTTGGCCCGCCGTACCGTGAAAACGGCCGATCAACTCGATCAGCCGGCGGTATCCCCCGCCGGGGGATGTGATCTCGGATTGCAGGGCGTTGATGATCATGCCGTGGGTAATCGCAAAGTGGGGCGTCAGTTGTTCCGGTGGCGAGCTGACCAACCGTTCGAAGATACCCTTGTCCCAATGGACGAATCCCCGTGTCGGCGGTTTTTTCTTTTTGAGCTTGTTCTTCAGATGGGGATGTTTGACCAGCTTGGCCTCGAGACGTTTGTTCTCCACCACGTGCTCCGGTGCTTGCACCACCACGCTGCCGTGATCGTCGAAGCCCCGGCGACCGGCGCGGCCGCTGATCTGATGAAATTGTCTGGCCGAGAGCAGCCGCGTTTTTTCACCGTCGAACTTGCTCAGTTGGGTGAACACGACCGTGCGAATCGGGATGTTGACCCCCACCCCCAGGCTGTCCGTCCCGCTGACCACTTTGAGCAGGCCCGCCTGGGCGAGCTTTTCGACCAACAGGCGATAGCGGGGCAACAGGCCGGCGTGGTGCACCCCTATTCCCGCGCGGATGAAGCGCAGGAACTCCTTGCCGTACGGGGTGTTGAATCGCAGGCCGTCGAGCTGGCGGGCAATGGCCTTTTTCTCTTGTTTGTCCGTGACGTTGATGCTCAGCAGGTTCTGCGCCTGTTCAGCACACGCCCGCTGGGTGAAGTTGACCAGGTAAATCGGCGCTTCGTCGTCGTCGAGTAGCGATTGAATGGTCTCTTGCAGGGGGGAGTCGCTGTACGAAAAGGTCAGGGGCACCGGGCGCTCCCCATAAGAGATAGTGGCCACGTCGCGACGGGTAAAGGCGGACAGGGGTTCGATGATGTGTGCGGTATCGCCGAGGGTTGCCGACATCATCAAAAACACGGTGTCTGGCAAGCTGACCAACGGAATCTGCCAGGCGATGCCGCGCTCTTTGTCGCCGTAAAAGTGAAACTCGTCCATCACCACATAGTCGACCGCCGGCGCGGCCTCTCGCAGGGCCCGGTTGGAGAGGATTTCGGCGGTACAACAGATGATCGGGGCGTCCGGGTTGACCGAGGCGTCTCCGGTGAGCAGCCCCACGTTTTCGGCGCCGAACGCTTCGCACAGATCAAAAAACTTTTCGTTGACCAACGCCTTGATCGGACAGGTGTAGTAGGAGATCCGGTGCTCGGCCATCGCTTTGAAGTGCAGGGCCATCGCGACGAGCGATTTCCCCGAGCCGGTCGGTGTGTTGAGCATCACGTGCTTGTAGTCGAACAGCTCCAGGATGGCTTCCTCTTGGGCCGGGTACAGCTCGAAGCCGAGATCCGTGGTGTATTCGAGAAACAGGGTCAGCAGTTGATCCGGATCCGGTTCGCCCTGATTCGTCGTGATCGACTCGAGCAGGTGGGCCAAGGGGGCGCTTGGGTGGTTCATGAATCTTTCTCCTCAGCGGGACATCATGCCAGCTCAGAGCGACGCCGCAACCCCAAATCGCCCAATCGATCCCCCTTTGGGACGACGCTCCGGCCGGAGTGGGAGGACGCTTGATCACCTCGGTCCGAACGGGTATGATCCTGATCATCGCCGAGTGAACGAACAATCAACCATTTAATCAGTTACCCATTTGGAGACACCATGCGCTCAATAATTATTGTCCTTTCCATCATCATTGTCTCGCTTGGTCTGCCGGAGCCCGCCGAATCGCAAGTCAAGAGCGGTACAGTGCGGTTACACCTGGACACCCTGTTCATGGGCTATCTGTTCAACAACTACGACCCGGAAGAGGGGGAAGAGGTGGAGACAGGTACCTTTTCGATCGGACTGGGCAATCCGCGTCTGGGCATTGGTTTCGGTCTGGCCGTGATCGATCAATTGGTCATCGGGGGGCGCTTTACCGGATATCTGACGGCCTCCGAAATAGATGAGATCGACTATAAACTGAAAGGGTTTCAGTGGGGCATCCTGCCCTATGTGCAATACCTCTTTCTCACCGGGGTGGTGCGGCCGTTCATCATCGGTCAGATGGGGTTCAGCGGCCTGGCCGAATCTTCGGAAGACGATCGAGTGGAGATCGATCGAAATCGGTGGGGTTTCGTGTTCGGCGGTGGGGGCGGTGTTCACTTTTTCTTGGGCAACCGCCTCTCCATCGATTTAACCGTATTGTTCGATTACAGTATCGGCAGGCAAACCGAGGAGCACGACTACGCCTGGGATATTGCCGACGTCGAGCTCGAGGCGACGGTCAGCCGCTTCGAATGGAGCACCTTGCTCGGCCTGTCGGGATGGTTCTAACAGGTTCTGACAGGACTGCGCTGACCGCGCCTCAGGAGGCCCGACGGGCCGCTGCGCGGGTGTGCCGAATTACCCGGTCCATCTCTTCGAGGGTGAACGGTTTTTTCATTCTCCCCTTGAACCCGAACCGCTGATAGTCGGCGATGACCGGATCGTCGTTGTAGCCGCTGAGGACGATGGCGGTGACGGTGGGATCGAACGCCAGCAGATGTTCAATCGCCTCGCGCCCGCCCATTGCACCGGGAACGGTCAAGTCCATCATCACTACATCGAAGGGGCGATCTGTTCCGGCGCGCTCCTTGTACCGGGTGACCGCTTGTTCCCCGGTGCTGGTTTGGGTCACTTCATAACCGAGCTCTTCGAGCATATCGGTGGCGATCTGCAGGACCGCCGCGTCGTCGTCCATCACCAGGATGCGGCCGGCGCCCCCCTGAGGGACCGGCCAGGGAGTGGCGCGGGTGGGTGCGGCATCGTGGCCGGCGGCGGGGAGATAGACGTCGAAGGTGGTGCCGTATCCCTGTTGGGACCGGACCGTGATTTGGCCCCCGTGCCGACGAACGATTGAAAAACTGGTGGCCAAGCCCAAGCCGTTGCCGTCAGGTTTGGTGGTGAAGTACGGATCGAAAATACGGGGGAGGACCTCTTCCTCGATGCCGATACCGGTATCGCTGACCGCAACATGGACATATCGCGTGTGCTGGAGCAGCGGGCGATCCCCGCTCTCATCAACCAGGTTTTCGGCGCGGATTGAAATCGTCCCGCCGTCGGGCATCGCTTGGTTGGCATTGATGATCAGGTTGCTGAAGACCTGACTGATTTGGCTGGTGTCCACATTGGCCGGCCAAAGATCGTCGGCGATCTCAATGGACTGCTCGACGGTTGTTTCGATGAGCGCAAACTCCGCTGCTTCGAGCAACACCTCTTTGAGCGAGGTGGATTTGACCACCGGATCGCCCCCTTTGGAAAACGTCAGCAGTTGGCCGGTGAGATCCTTGGCCCGCAGGGTCGCTTTCTGCGCGGATTCGAGCAGGCTCTTCAGCCGGGAGGCGCCCTGGGGATCCCGTCGGGCGGCCCGTTTGGCGAGCGTGACACTGCCCAGGATGGTCGCCAAAATATTGTTGAAGTCGTGGGCGATGCCGCCGGCGAGCACGCCGAGTGCTTCGAGTTTGTGTGCCCTGGCCAACTCGGCCTCCAACTCCTTTTGTTTGGTCACATCGCTGATCATCGCGATCAGATCACGCCTCTCACCGCTGACCGTCATCGCCGCCGAGACGAGCACCGTCACTGTGCTCCCGCCCTTGGTGGTGAGCTCGCACTCGAGGCGATGGGCGGGACCATGCGCGGATCGAGTCCCCTGATGGTGGAGATCGATCAGGTGGGCGTTCAGCGCCGAGTCGGCAATGATATCGGTCCAATCCAGGTTGCTGTACTCCTCTTCGGTGTAGCCGAGCAATTTGAGAAACGCCGGATTCGCATAGACCGGCCGACCGTTCGCGATCAGGGTGATGCCCTCGTTCAAGTTTTCGACCAACACCCGGTACTTGGCTTCTGATTCCGCCAAGGCCTGATTGGCGCGGGAGACCTTTTGTCTCAGTCGGCGTGTGACGTACCACAAAATGAAGAACGGAATGAGCCCGTAGACCGCCAGCAGCGCGCCGGCCTTGAGGACGCCCCATTTCTCGAGATGTGCTGCCCAGGCGAATACCGCCCACAACAGGGGAATGGCGAGCAATAAATAGACGAACCACCGGGGCAGCCGCCAGCTCTTACTCATCTGATTTCCTTTTGTTCCAGATATCTCATCTGGCCCCTTCTCAATCTATCGGCTAAGCGCCGTCAACGGGTATTGTCAACGGGTATCGTCGGTAGGGCCGTTCCTTTAGTGAAACCACATGCGCTCGGCCGGAGAATTGGAGATCGCGAATTGATCGAGGAAAAAGCGAATTTGAAAGCGGTCGAATACCGTGGTGTCGATAAACTGAATCCCGAATCCGCGGTTTTCCTGGGTGGCCTCCTGCCAATGGTCGTCCACATGGACCACTTTGGCGAACAGGGAGAGGGATTTCTCCTGATCATACAGCTCGAAGGAGCAGAACATCAAATCTCCCACGGAAAACGGGAGGGCGCTCTGGATGAACGCTCCCCCGGCACTGAGATCCCGAATGGTCGCTAGGAACGGTCTCGTTCGCGTGTCAGTTGGTACAATCTCAATGGGCAAATCAGCCCCCAGACGCTCTTCTCGCCTTCTGTTCATATCACTTCCCTCCTCACCACTAGTCGTAGTTAGTGTCCGATTTTATTATATAAAAATATATTTGCTTGCAAAGTGATTTCTGAGCGGGTCGGTGAATTGGGGTTGCTTTTAGCACGCCGGTTGAACGAAACTGATTACCGCATACTATTGAGACTGGAGTTGATTGTGCATCGCAAAGGTTTCAGAGGCGCCGTTGACCGTCTGCTCGCTCGCCACGTGGAGCGAATACTGTCGATTCCCGGAGCCAAGCTCCATCGGCGATTCGTCCGTGCAACCCAGGATGTGGAACAGACGCAGCTCGGTGTGCTCAAGGAAATTCTGACCTACGCCAGAGATACGGAGTTTGCCCAAAAACACCACTTTGCCTCGGTTCAGCGGTATTCGGAATACCGGCGGCAGGTCCCGGTGGTAGTGTACGAGGACATTCGCCCCGATATTGAACGTCATCAGCGGGGAGAGGAGAACATTCTCTTTCCCGGCAAGCCGATGATGTACAACCGATCGAGCGGCACTACGGCCCAGGCCAAGTTCATTCCGATTACTCCCTACAACTTCAAGCGCACGATCAAAGACCGGGGAAAGCTCTGGCTATACGGTCTGCTGCGCGATTTTCCGGGGATCTACGATGGTAAAGACCTCACCCTGGTTTCGCCGGCGGTCGAGGGATACACCGAAGACAATACCCCTTACGGATCCCTGTCCGGATTGGTCTACCAAAATATCCCCGAGTTCATGAAGCTCGTTCACACCGCTCCGGCGAGTGCGATGGCCATCGCCGACTATTCGGCCAAGGTGTACACGCTGATTCGCTTCGCCATGGCCGCCGATGTCACCGTCATTTTTACGGGCAATCCGAGCACCGTGCTCAACCTGGCCACCCGCGCCGATGAGTGGAAGGAATCGATTATCCGCGACATCCACGACGGCACCCTCAATCCGAAATGGACCATCGATCCCGGTATCCGTCAGGAACTCGAGGCAATGCTGGAACCAGACGCCGCGCGGAGCTCAGAGTTGGAACGTCTGGCCGATCAATCGGATGTCCTGCGGCCGGCCGACTATTGGCCCAATTTGCGCTTGGTCCACACCTGGAAAAACGGAAACTGCCGACTCGTTGTGCCCAAACTCTACCAGTGGTTTTCATCGGAGACGCCGATCCTCGACTTCGGGTACATCGCCAGCGAGATCACGGCCGCCGATCTGATCGATCCGCAGACCGACGGCTCGATTCTTTCGGTGACCAACGGGTTCTACGAGTTCGTCCCCTTCGATGTCGCCACTCCGCAAGCGGGTGATTTTCTGTTGGCCCATCAACTCGAGGCCGGTCAGCGGTACTACGTCTACATCACCACCTTCAGTGGGCTCTATCGATACGACATGAACGATGTCGTCGAGGTAGTGGGGTGGTTCAATGCGGCACCGGTGTTGAAGTTTCTCTTCAAGGGCAAAGGGGTGACCAGCATCCAGGGGGAAAAGCTGTCCGAGGAGCAGTTCATCGAATCGATCCAGCAGGCGGCGAGTGCGAGCGGCATCGAGCACGATTTCTTCGTCGGGTACGCCGACGCCCAAGCCCAGTGTTATAAGTTGTACATCGAGTTTCTGCGAGAGTACCCGACAGAGCGGATTGAGCGTTTCGCCCGAGGCGTGGATCAGTCCCTTTGCCAAAAAAACGTCGAATATGACGCCAAGCGCAAGAGTGAGCGCTTAAAGCCGCTGACGGTGATCAAGACCGATCGGGATTTCTTCTCCCGCTATCGAGAATTGCGGTTGGCCGAAGGCGCCCATGACGGGCAGATCAAATGGCTCAATCTCTCTGCCACCGATGCCACCCGTGATCGACTGGCGCGTCTCAGTGAACGCTAGCCGCTGCCTCGGTGATTTGATAGTTCCGGACAGCAAAGGAGGAGATGATGAAACGAACGAAATCTTTTCTGCGGACAACGCTCCTCGGTGGATTGGTGGTGATCCTGCCGGTGACCATTATCGCGGCGGTGTTCGGCTGGCTTTATACCAAGGCGACCGGGCTGATTCAGCCGATCACCGACTACCTGGTCGGCAAAACGGACCTCAAGGAGTTCATCGCCGACATCGTGGTGTTGTCGCTCATCGTCGGTGTCTGTTTCGTGATCGGGCTGATCGTCAAAACCCGGGTGGGACGATTTGTTCACGAGAAGCTCGAGAGCAATGTGTTGCGCATCGCTCCGGGGTACAACCTGATTAAGGACACCGTTCTACAATTTCTGGGCCGTAAGAAATCTCCGTTCTCCTCGGTGGCGCTGGTCCAGCTCTACCAGAGCCGCACCCTGGCGACCGCCTTCGTCACGGATGAACACGAAGACGGCAGTGTGAGTGTGTTCGTACCCACCGGACCCAATCCCACCTCAGGACAGATATTTCACCTCGAATCCCGGTACGTGCATCCCGTGGCGGTGGGGGTCGACGAGGCGATGCGCTCGATCATCTCCTGTGGTGCCGGCTCGGGCAAGTTGATCGCCGCGTTGGACCGCTCGCGTCTCAACTGCGCGTAGTCATTCGGATCAGCGCAGGAGCAGCATGTGGGTCAAGTCGTTGCCGTCCAGCCGTTGGCGTCCGATCTTGAGCAGGCGCTTGATCAACCGTTGACGGGGGTGAAGGTCAGCGGCTTCGGGCGAGATCCGCGGGTCGATGTCCGTCACCGTGGCCAACGCGGACAGGGCGTCGGTGAGAAACTCCTGCTCATCGACGACCAGTGCCTGTTGGCGAAACAGTTGGGCGTTTTTGGGCGACAGCGGGTGGGGACCGATTTCGTCGCCGGTCGAGGCGTTGGCCAGGGCGGTGAGTAGCAGCATCGAAGCACTCGTCTCCGGCGGCAGGGGTGGTTCAAACCCCAACCCATGGGTCAGCAGACCGGGGAGCTGCTCCGCCTCTTCGAGGTACTGCGCTGTAGCGTCGACCTCTTCTTGCGTCGCATAGGCGACCCACTGATCCGCGCTGGGCTCAAAGGCGTCAGTCGAGATTTCCCCCTTGCTGGCGGCCGGCCAGTGGACCGGGATTTGGCGCACCAGTCCCAGCAGTATCGAGTGGTAGGGAGAATCGAACACCCGATAGGTGCTGCGCGGAGCGGTGATTCGCGGATCGGCGAGCAACTGGGTCGCGCGCCGGCGCAGGGGTTGAAGCAACCCCAAACTGACTTGCAGAAATACCCCAGGATAAGCGGCGCACAGCAGTTGGGCACCCCGCAGGGGATCCCCCTCGGCCAGCCGGTGCAAGCCCAGGGCGAGGAGATTGCGGGCCCACTGGGATCTTCGGGTCACCTCTTCGACGTCGCCGATGTCGGTTTGGGTTGCGGTGATGAAGCGGTTGATCATCGCGGTCAGCTGAGGACCGACCAGTGAGGCCCGTTCGAGCTGCTCGGCATCCGTCGTATTGGCCAGCAGTTCCAAGACCCGATCCAAAAAGGCGTGTCCCTGGAGCTGCTCGCTGTACAGCACGGGCAGCGTGATCCCCTCGAGAGGGCTTTGGGGAACGAACTGAGTCTGCTCCTCGATGAGGCGGGATGCCTCGGCGATTGTCCGCGGACTGAGCCAGGCGATCGACTCGGCTCTCGAGGCAAAACCGAGATCGGCCAGCCGGCTGCCCCGCCAGCGAAAGGCGGTCTCCTCCAGTTCGGAGGGCAAATCGTGATGCACGCATTCGAGCTCCCGTTGGTACTCTTCAAAGGGCATTCGCTTCAAGGCATCGTACAGGTTGCGCTGGACTTGGCTCACCAGATCCGGATCGCAGTACTCGACGAAGTACTTGCCGTCGGGAAAGGGAATGACCTCTGACCCCGGTGTGGGCTGAATCTCTTCGTTGACATCTTCGAGGACATGGATTCGCACGAACCGTTTGAGGATGAGGGTTCGAAGCTCCGGTTCCAATTGCTGAAAGATCTTCGCCGCGCCGTCGATATTCAGGGTGGCCAACGGAGCGATCAACTGTTCCACGGCATCCAGATTCGGGCGATCGCTGGGCCAGCATCGCAGATCGACCAGGGCATCGGTTTGGGCTTTGGTGGCGGCTCCGAGCAGCTCGATGCGCTGTTCATCATCGGCGGTGTTCCACACGATGTTCAGGTCCTGGGGGGAGAGGGGGGCGATTAGTGCTTGGGGATCATCGACTTCGCTCAGTTGTTGAAGGGTCTGTTCGGCGGCCGCTTTGGCGCCGACAGCGCTTAAGAATAGGGAGTCTTGTTTCATTGTCGTCGGTGGTCGCAATCTCTCCCGATTTTTGGGAGGTGCGGGTT
>JANQET010000186.1 GCA_028278265.1 Myxococcota bacterium | reverse complement strand
CAGGAGCGGGCTCCCGGGTTCAAATGCTTTATCCCCCTGGCCTTTCAACCCGGCGGGGATCAGTTTGTCGAGCAGGGGCCCACGCCGTTTGACGCCTTGAATGTGATCGCAATCTCCAGGTTGGTGCTGGACAACTTCGACCACATCAAGAGCTATTGGCCGTCGCTGGGCCTGGCCACCGCCAGCGCGGGGCTCAGTCACGGAGCCGACGATATGGACGGCACCATCGAAAAAGAGCGCATCATGCATTTGGCCGGCTCGTCCGCACCCCAGGGACTGGCTCGACGCCAAATGATCGAAACCATCACCGCGGCGGGCTATACGCCGGTTGAGCGGGATGGTAAGTTCAACCCAATCGAGGTCAGGTAATGTATCCCATTTCCATGATTCCCTATTGCAATATGGAGCCCTATCGCATCTTGGGGGAACCCCAGGACTGCCGCTTCGTCTGGCACACCCCGAGGCAATCGACCCACGCCCTGCTCGAGGGGCAAAGCCTCGCCGCCTGTGTGCCGACCGGTGCCCTGCCGGATTTGAACCCATTGGTCACACCGGTGCGCAGCTTGGGCATCGCGGCGAACCGGGCGGTGCGCAGCGTGTTGTTGTTCTCCGATCGCCCGTTCGTGGAGATGGATGAAAACACGTCGATTTACCTGACGAATCAATCGGTTTCCAGTGTTCGTCTGCTGTTCATCCTGCTGGGATACAATGTGGGTTTGGGCCATCTGCCGCGAATCACCGATCAACGGGAAAAGGCCAACGGCATCCTGCTCATCGGCGACGCGGCGCTACGCGCGGTCTACGGCGACGCGGCCGAACAACACCGCTCATTTCCCCACGTCACCGACCTGGCCAGCGCCTGGTACAAAGAGCACGGATTGCCCTTTGTCTTCGCCAGATGGGTGGTCAGCCGAGAGGCGCCTGTGGCGTTTGTCGAGCGACTGGAACAATGGCTCGACCGGTTCGAAACCCAGGAGGCGAGATTGATCGCCGCTTCGATCCCCACGTCGGCCAAACAGTTGGAGCTCAGCGAGGAGCAAATCGAATCCTATTTCTCCGGTTTGCACTGGGTGCTCAAGGCCGAGGATCGGGCCGCGCAGGAGTTGTTTTTAGAGCAGCTCAACAGCCTCCGCGGCTTGTCCTTTGCCGCTTCGTGGCCGCTGGAGCAGGAACATGACGAAGCCGTCAGCCCCTGAATTCCCCCGCCGCATCGGCGAGCGCTACGACCGCGAACAGGCCGAGGCGTTGTGGGGGTTGCCCATCGGCGAGTTGATGCAGCTGGCCCACCGGGCCCGGCGGCAGCGGTTCGACAACTACCGGGTCACCTTTGTCATCGACACCAATCCCAACTACACCAACATCTGTGACACCCGCTGTTCATTCTGCGCGTTCTGGCGATCAGCGGATCATCAGGAGGCGTACACCCTCACGCCCCAAGCGCTGGCCGACCGGGTAGAGAACGCCCATCGCCGCGGGGCGACCACAGTGCTGCTGCAGGGGGGAAACAATCCGGCACTGGGCTTGGGCGACTGGCTGGCCTATATCGAGGCCATTCAGACGACCTGCCCCGACATCCATCTCCACCCGTTCAGCCCGTCGGAGTACGCCTTTCTCGCCCGACGCGAAAATCGGCCGGTGCGCGAAGTGTTAATAGCCGTGCACCAGACCGGTGTCACCACCATGCCCGGCGGCGGCGCGGAGATCTTAGTCGATCGAGTGCGAGGAGAGATCTCACCTGACAAAATCAGCGCCAGCCAATGGCTCGAGGTGAGTGAAACCGCCCACCAAGTGGGTTTTCGCACCACCGCGACGATGATGTACGGCCATCTCGAAAGACCACAGGACATTATCGACCACCTCCTGCGACTGCGAGACGTACAGGATCGCACCGGCGGATTCTCCTCCTTCATCCCCTGGTCGTTCAAACCGAACCACACCAAACTGAGCGGCCGAGTGGACCAACCCGCCCACCCCTTGATCTACGTCAGGGTCATCGCCCTGGCCCGCCTCCTGCTCGACAACTTCGAACACATCCAATCCAGCTGGTTCTCCGAAAGCATCGAAGCCGGCCAACTCGGCCTCCTCGCCGGAGCGGATGATTTCGGCGGCATCCTGCTCGAAGAAAACGTCCTCAAAACCACCGGACACAACCGCTCCACCAACCTGCAAACCGTCCAAACCATCATCCAACGAACCGGCTTCGTCCCAACCCAACGGGACGGCTACTATCAACTAATCAACCCAGAACCGCCCCGAACCGGGGTCTGACCCCGACAATTGACACTTTTTTTCCGCTTCGGTTCGACACATTAGTGGGTTGACGAGTGTGTGCGGCGGGGTCCTGCTATTGTGCCCCCATGCTTTCCGTGGAGTAGCGAAGGCATGCGGTGTCTCAACAATTAAAATAGCAGGAGGTTATCAAAATGAGAGTTGGATCCAATATCGGAATGCGCAATGTCCTACTAATGGCCACTTTGTTTATCCTGGGATCGCTGTACTGTGGCGCTGGGCAGGCTCTCCCCCCTCCCCGTTCAGGTTGTTCGACCTGCACCATGTTGCGAGGGGCATCGTTGGAGCTCGACTTTGATTACTTGAGCGCCGAATTCGAAGGCGAGACGATTAGGGGAGTACTCTTGAGAATGAGCGCCAAGGACGGACAGGGATACTATTTCAGGTTGAATGACGCCGTGACGAAGAGCATTGCACTTGGCACCGGTGAAAACAGACCAATCTGGATCAACAAATCGTCCCAAGGAATGGCGGCCAACGCCAAGTGTGCCCTTGCCGAGCTCGTGTTTATTCTCCAGAGTGACGACGGGGAGCTGCTCTATGAATCCGTGCCCATTCCCTGCGAATAGCCGGTTTCCCATAGCGCGTCGGAAAATACTCAACGGTGGCGGGCTGATGGGCATCGGCGCAGTTGTCTGAAAAGTGTCAATTGTTGGGGTCAGACCCCATGATTGGTGGGCAAGGGGGGACCGTAATGGGTGGGGGCTCTCCAGCGCTGGTGGGGGATCCAGTCTTCGTGCTTGACGGCAAATGGTTCGAACGCTTCTAGTCGCTTCACCGTTTCTTCGTCACCCAGCTGGCGGTAGATGTCTGCCATACCGGGTCGATCCGTATATTCGCCGCCGACAGCGAATAGTCTCACCATTGCGCAGTCGTCGGCAATCGCCTCGAAGACCCGCGCGGCCAACGCCTCTTCTCCCTCGACTGTCACCAGGTGGTAGTTGAGCCAGATGCCACCTACCGCCCGGTAGCGTTTGCGCACGGCTCGGCTGTCGTGGGCCAGCGCTTTGAACAGCAGGTCGGTCATGATCGGGATGGCTTTTTTCTTGTTCTTCAGCTCGTTGATATCGTGATAAATCAACCATTCGAATTCTCCGGCCAACGCGACCAGTGCCACCGGGTTGTGTTGATGGTCATTGAAAAACTGGGCCCACGCCTTCAACGCCACGATCACCGAGCGGGTCTTGAGCCCTTTGTTGAATTCGGCCAGTTCTATTGACGGGTCCACCAGAAACGCACCCCTCTTTTGCACCTTTGCGATCGATTTTCGCTCGGCCGGATCGCCGTGCTCTTTTTGGTGTTTCCAAAACCCCTCGATGAGCGCTTCGCTCAACTTCTTGGGATCATGGGCGCTCAGGTAGGCTTTGACGTTCGGCTTCTTCTTGTCCCGGGCCAATATTTTTTGCGCCAGCTCCGGGATCGCGCTGCAATTGTAAAAATGCCGGGCGTACAACCAGAGATCACCAACATCCACCGGTGAATCGTCTGTTCTGAGGGTCTGGGCCAGCTTGACGTACTGCTCGCAGACTATCGGCAACACCTCATAAACAAGTAGGTCGCTCCCCACCGGGCGTTGGCACACATCACAGATCGACGTGCTGAAATTGAGACTGACTGAGAACGGAGACGGGGTGCCGGTAATCGCCTCGATTAACCGCGTCACGAGGGTGTGCAGATTGTCGACCACATCGACGCAGCTGCCCTCCAGCACCCCTTGCAAGTCGTGCTCCGGAGCGGCGTAGCTCAAGCTGATTTCTTTTGCTGTTGTGGGGGTGACCTCCATCTTCAGCCGGGGAGCGGTGCCGTCGGGAAGATAGTAGCGGAGTGTCTGTTCGACAATCACCCGGCAGCAGTTGGCGATGAGTTCTTTGTCCATTGTCGACTCCTGATTGGGACTACGTGGTGTTGAGCCAGATAATTTGCGGTTCGAGCTTCTTGGCGGAAATTCGCACTTTGGCGACCGAAGGTCCCTTGCCGGTAGAGCTCGGCCGCGCACTGCCCGGATTGAGATAGAGCACGCCGTCGCGCCAGCTGATCTCAGCCCGGTGGGTGTGCCCGTGAATCACCGCAGCGATACCCGCGGCGGTGGGATCCACATCGATACGATTCAAATCATGAAGCACGTAGAACCAGCGATGGCCGATTTCCACCATTTGGGTTTGGGGCAGGGTATTGGTTTGCTCGTAGGCGTCCATGTTGCCGCGCACAATGGTCAGCGGGGCGATGCGTGACAGGGCGGGGAAAACGGTCTCACTGACGATGTCCCCGGCGTGAATCAGGTGATCGCATCCGGTCAGTGCGGCCAGCGCCGGTGGGCTGACCCGGCCGTGGGTATCGGAGATCACACCAACAGTGATCGCTGTTGAAAGGGCGCTTTTCGCTGGCATCTCCGGGCTCATTTCGTGTTCTCCGACAGGGCGGACAACCGTCGGCGAAACGGCTCAGGCAGGACGGTGGGGCTATGTTGCGCCAAATCGAAAGCGACGAGGCCGATATCGATCAGCGCCACCGGTTTACCGTCCTGATGAACCACCCGGTGGGCCAGCCGAAACGATCCCTTCCCGATTTCCAACGGCGCCAGGTAAAACGTCAACCGGTCGTTCAGGAACGCCTCACCCACATAGTTCACCACCAGGTCGCTGACCACCACTCCGGTTTTTCCGTCGCCCAGATCGAGCTCCGAAGCGTCCAACTGGCTGAACAGCTGAACCCGCGCCTGGTGGGCCAAGCCGAGCAGACGGTCAAATCCCAGGTGACCGCCGTAATTGAGATCGGCAACCCGCACGTCCAATGAGGTCGAATAGGGGTATTCCGGTTGTCGTTTGAGTCGAGTTCTCGGCATCAGCATCCACCATCAGGCTACTTTACATACAATCTGCTCTTTTTACGGTGTACAATAGCTGCCCCCTCATGCGCCAATTATGTGCACAAATGTGGAGGGGGACTAATTGACCAACCCATAACCATTTGCTACCTTCCCATTAATAAGATTCAGTAAGCGAGGTCCCTGTGAAAATACCAGTACGAGTTGCCGGCGAAACCAACGTTGGAATGAAGAGAACGCATAATGAAGATACGTTCTCCATTCTGCAAGAGGAAAATCTCTACATCGTCTGCGACGGCATGGGGGGTCACGCTTCGGGCGAAGTGGCCAGCCAGATGACCGTCCAGTGCCTGAAGAACTTTTTCAAGGAGACCCGCGAAGATCCGGAGATGACCTGGCCCTACAAAATGGACCGTTCCAGAAAATACGAGGAAAATCGGCTCATTACGGGGATCAAGCTCTCCAATTTGCGCATCCACGAAGCGGCCAAGCGCGAGCCCAAGTACCGGGGCATGGGCACCACCATTGTCAGTATCTTTTTTGTCGACGAGGGGGCCTACCTGGCCCACGTGGGGGACAGCCGCATCTATCGCGTGCGCGGCGGCTCAATCGATCAAGTGACCGAAGATCACTCCCTACTCAACGACTACATCAAGATGAAGAAA
Source organism: Myxococcota bacterium (assembly GCA_028278265.1). Classification (GTDB taxonomy): domain Bacteria; phylum Myxococcota_A; class Polyangia; order JAAYKL01; family JAAYKL01; genus JANQET01. The sequence goes on along the minus strand of JANQET010000186.1, from coordinate 12,553 downwards.
CTCTCTCCCGACGAGATCGATAATTTTCCCCACAAGAACGTCATTGTCCGGGCGCTCGGGATGAAGGAATCGGTCAAGGTGGACACCTTCTTCGAGGTTCCCCGGCCCGGGGATACTTACGTCCTCTGTTCGGATGGGCTGTGCGGCGAGCTGACCGACCAGCGCATTGCGGAAATCGTGATCGAGCACAAAGACGATCTCCAGAGCGGCTGTCACGAGCTCATCGCCGAGGCGAACCGAAACGGGGGCCACGACAATATCACCGTGGTATTGGTTCACAATCCTTAGCGCCTTTGGCGCCTTACTGTTCATCTCAATCGATACCGCGTAAAATAGCATTAGATGGAGCACCAAGATCAAACCAGTCCCCTGCCCACTCGAGCCACCTGGCGATTCCTGAAGGCCTATGTCACCACGTTCCTCGTGGTGGGCAGCTACCTGTGGCTGGCGTTCAAATCCCGCTTTTTCGGGCGCAACTTCTACGAAGAACGCATTTTCGATTTGCACAAGCGCAACGCAGCGCGCATCGAGGAGACGATTCTCAAGCTGCAGGGCCTGTTCATCAAGGTCGGTCAGTTGTTCAGCATCATGACCAACTTTTTGCCCCACGAGCTGCGCTTGGGATTGGAGAACCTCCAGGACGCCGTGCCGGAACGCCCGTACACCCAAATCGAAAGACGGGTCCGCGAGGAGCTGGGCGGCCCACCCGACGAAGTGTTCGCCACGTTCAATAAGGAACCCGAAGCCTCCGCCTCGTTGGGACAGGTGCACTTTGCCACGACCAAGGACGGGGCCAAAGTCGCGGTCAAAGTGCAACACTGGGGAGTGGGGGCGATGGTGCGCTCGGACCTCAAAACGATCAAGCGCATCCTGGGCATCGTCAAGCTGTTCCTGAATGTCCGCGGCCTGGACAACTACTACCGCGAGATTCGTTCGATGATTCTCGAAGAGCTCGACTTTGCCCTCGAGGCAACCCACATCGAACAGATAGCGGCCAATTTCAAAGACAACGAAAAGGTGCGCTTCCCCAGGGTTATCGCCCAGTACTCGACCACCCGGGTGCTCACCCTGGAGTACGTCGACGGCATCAAGATCACCGACGTAGCGCAATTGGAACAGGCCGGGCTGCAACCGGCCCAAGTGGTTCAGGATCTGGTCACCGCCTACTGCCAAATGATTTTCGTCGACGGCATCTATCACGCGGATCCCCACCCGGGAAACATCCTCGTCCAACCCAGCGGCCGTATCGTACTGCTCGATTTCGGTGCCATCGGCTACCTCTCATCGTCGATGCGCCAGGGGATCAGCGCGTTTTTCGAAGCGATCATCAAGGCCGACGAAAAACAGATGCTCCGCTCCCTGCGCGAGATGGGGTTCTTGCAGGTAGGGTCCGATCAGTCCGAGGCCGCTTCCCGGGTCATCGAGCACTTTCACCGCAAGTTTCAAGACGAAATTCGTCTGGACAATTTCTCCCTCTCCTCGATCAAGGTCGACGCCCGCCGGGGAATGGAGAGCCTGGCCGATCTGCGGGAGATGAACGTGAGCTTTCGCGAGCTCTCCGCCGCCTTTCACATGCCCAAGGAGTGGGTTCTGCTCGAGCGCACGGTCCTGTTGCTCGCCGGGCTTTGCACCCACCTCGATCCCCATATGAACCCGGCTCAGACCATTCGGCCCTATCTGGAAGATTTTGTGCTGGACAAGGATCAGGACTGGTCCGAAATGCTGTTCGACCTGGCACGGGAAAAGCTGATGGCCTTTTTGGCCCTGCCCAGCCAAATCGATCGCTTCATCAACCGCTCCCTGGAGGGCAAGACATCGATCCGCGTCACCGGGATCACCGCCGCGGCGCAATTGCTCTACGCGGCCAGCCACCAACTGATCTACACGTTTCTGTCCATCGCCTCAGCCGGGGTGAGCCTCTACTTCTACCACGTGGGAGACGCCGAAATGACCCGCTACACCGGGTACGCCTCGGCCTCGTGCATCTTCCTGCTCATCGTCTCGATGATCCGCGCCCGCCGGTTCCGCCGTAAATTGTAAAGACTCGATTCAGATCATCATCCCGGCGATCGAGGCCGTGAGCCAGGAGGCCAACGCGCCGCCGAGCATGGTGCGTAGTCCCAGACGGGCGAGATCCCCGCGGCGCTGGGGGGCGATGCTGCTCACACCGCCGAGCAGGATGGCCACCGAGCCGAAGTTGGCAAAGCCGCAAAGGGCGTAGGTGGCGATGGTGAACGATCGGGGGGTGAGCTGTTCTTTGATTTCGATCAGATTCAGGTAGGCGACAAAATCGTTGATCGCCACTTTGGTGCCCAGCAACTGACCCACGCGAAGGACGTCGGGAATCTCGATACCCATGCAAAAGGCGAGGGGCGAAAAGAGGTAGCCGAAGATCTGGTTGAGCGAAGTACCGACCAGGCCCAGGATGTAGTTGGCCATTGCCACCAGAGACAAAAAGGCGATCAGCATCGCGCCGACAATGGCGGCGACCTTCAACCCGGAGGCCGCTCCACTGGCCGCCGCGTCGATCACATTGACCGTCTGGCGCTCGATTTTGATTTTGGCCCCGCCCATTGTCTCGGGCACTTCGGTTTCGGGGAAAATCAACTTGGCGATTACCACTGCCGCCGGGGCGCTCATCACCGAAGCGGCGAGCAGGTGTCCCGCGTCGATACCGAAGCGGATGTAGCTGGCCATCACCGAGCCGGCCACGGTGGCAAACCCGGCGGTCATCACGGTGGTCAATTCGGATTTGGTCATCTTGGCTACGAACGGTCGAATCGCCAGGGGTGCCTCGACCATGCCGACGAACACGTTGGCTGCCACGGCCAGGGACTCGGCCCCGCTCAAGCGCATCGTCTTGCGCATCACATAGGCGAACCCGCCGACGATCTTCTGCATCACGCCCAGGTGGTACAGTATCGCCATCAACGAGGAGAAGAAGATGATGATCGGCAGCACGTGAAAGGCCACGACAACACCCAACTGCACCGGATTGGCAGCGGAGTCGACCAGTGCCAGCGACCAACCGGGTTGCCCTGCCGGGGAGGAGTCGACACCCCGGTAAAGGTTGCCGAACAGAAAAACGCCTCCCGCATCGACAAAAGAGACCAACCGGGCGGCACCGAGCCGGACCCCATCAAAGATCAGCTCACCGGCAGTGGTCTTGAGGATCAGCAGACCAAAGGCGATCTGCAACCCTAGCCCCCAGAGAATGACCCGTACCGGCGGACGACGGCGGTTATTGGAAATGGCCCAGGCGATGGCCAACAGCACGATCACCCCCAGGATCCCCTGTCCTCGCTGCAACACAGACACCATCGGCTCCTTTCCGGATACGTCCAAATCCGAGTCGCAATTCCCCCAGAACTTATATATAAAAACAGAAAATTAGAAAGAGTGAGGTCGCCTTGAATACCAAAGACACAACCCAATCCAGCACATCCCCTGACGCCATCGACGCAGCGGTCCAGGCGGTGTACGGCGAATGCGGTCTCGACGAGGCCGATCTGGCCCGTTGCGGCGAACGGGCCTCGTACTACGCCGCGACGATCGAAACCCTCGCCGACCGGTCGACACACACCGTCCCCCTCGGCGACTGGCTCACAGACGAAACCTGTGTTGCCGAGCTCCTGGGTCAGCCCGTGGGCAGTATGGCCAACTTCGCGATTGTCCGCGACATCTCCCAGGGGTGGCGCCTCCGCGGCCTGCAGACCTATGCCGCCGACAAGGGCGGTGAGCTGAACCGTCAGGCGTTCATCGATCAACAGGGCCAACCGGACCAGGAAACCGAGCTGCTGCTGGCGCGACTGGCGCAACTGGAGTCAGCACCCGATTTTCCCTATCCGACGAAAATCGGACAGCTCCTGTGCAATGCCGAGCTGAAGGAAGCGATTGAGCGTTTTTGCAGTGAGCCCTACGTTCTTACCGTCGACGACCCCCGGCGCATCACCTACCGTCTGGGCAAACTCTGGGCCGGCTCCAAGGGGCCCCAAGGGATGTGGGCCTACAACGGCATCACCGAGCAACAGGTGGTCGAGATGGGAATAGGTGAGGCCGAGGTGATCAAAGGGGTCAAGGAAGTGTTCACCGGGGAGAATCTGCTGTTCTTCTTCAACGAACAGATGTCGACCCTCGAACCCCTGGCCGGTCTCGACCAACCGGTCTCGGCGTACAAAATCAACCTGTTGTTTCCCCAATTGATGGGCCAATGGGCCTATGACCGGTTCGACGGCTACCAACCCTACACCATAAAACAACTCTTCTCCGGGCCGGCCATCTCCACGCAAATACACCGCTCCAAGGGGTACGCGGCCAAACCCGAGACGTTCATCCTGCTGTTGGCCCATCCCAAATACGGTCAGATGGTCGTGGGCATCAAGCCGACCGTGCCGGTGGAAGACATTGTACGGGCGATTCAACAGCGCAAAGCCCCGAACGGACCCCAACGGATCATCGAATTGCTCAACATTCTCTCCGCCGAGCACGGCCAGCTCAACCCACGGGATGTGTTCAACATCGAGGGTGAGACGGTCCACTCCCTGGGCGCCTACGATGTGCTGCAGGAGTCAGACCAGGTCTGGCAGGAGCAATTCATCAATTGTGGGATCATTGGTATCCTGGAGATCGCCTACAACCAATTTGCCCTGAGCCCCAAGTGGATCGATCCGGCGACCCTGCGCGCGTTCGACGACCAGGTGGACCGGGTCAAGTCGCTGATCGGCGCGCAGGTCGAAGCCCGCCACATGGATGACGAAACCATCATCGAATGCGCCGCCGAGCTCAAACGCCACGACTCTGATTCCGCGGTGACGAGGCCGGATGTGCGTTCCCGGTTCGGCACCGGTGAACCGGTCGAACAGGCGATTTACCGCATCAGCGACCATTACCACTTCGCCGTGCTGCACTTGAACAGTTTGGGGGATCCGGTTGTGATCGACGATTTGCACACCGACGACAACGCGGCTTACAACGTAATCACCGCCCAGGGCATCCCTAATCCGGAGGGGGCGATCAAGCAGACCCGGGAGCGCATCCAGGTCTCCCTCACCGGCAGCGACGGCCCCGCCGCATCGGTGATCCTCAAGCGGGGCGAAGGTCTGTTCGTACCCGCCGGATTCCACGGCAAGATCGAGGTTCGGGCATTGGATGCCGGGGCTTGGGCCGTGCGAGCGATGATCCCGTTCAGCGAGCGTCCGCCGGCGGCGCCCACCGATCTCTTCATCCGCACCGGCATCAGGTTCCACGCCACCAAACCCCGCACTTGTATGCCCGGATAAGTGGAAGTATGGTAATACGAAGTTCACTCACAACTGCACAAAGGAAGGTATGATGAAGGTCTGTGTCATTGGTAGCGGATACGTCGGGTTGGTCGCTGGAGCGGGATTTGCCGAGATCGGGCACACGGTGCGGTGCGTCGATATTGATAAGGAAAAGATTGACGCCCTCAATCGGGGCGAGATACCGATTTACGAGCCGGGACTCGATGAGCTGTTCAAGCGCAATCGCAAGGCGGGCCGGCTGAGCTTCTCCACGGCTATCGGTGAGGCCATCGCCTTTGCCGAGGTGGTGCTGATCGCGGTTGGAACACCGGAGCGCGAAGACGGGTCGGCCGATGTATCGGCGGTGCTCAACGTGGCCCAGTCGATCGGCGAACACATCAGCGGCTACACCGTGGTGGCCTGCAAATCCACCGTGCCGGTGGGCACCAATGAAAAGATCAAAGAGGCGATCACCGGGGTGACCGACCAACCATTTGCCGTGGTATCCAATCCGGAATTCCTACGGGAGGGAGAGGCTATCACCGACTTCATGCACCCCCCGCGGGTGGTGATCGGCACCACCGACAAACGGGCCGAAGAGATGATGCGCAACCTCTACGCCCCCCTGTACGGCTACTACGATGCCCGGGACCGCATCATCTGCATGGAGCCGCGCAGCGCCGAAGTGACCAAGTACGTGGCCAACGCCTTTTTGGCCACCCGCATCACCTTCATCAACGAGGTCGCCGGTCTGTGTGAGGCCGTGGGAGCCGATATCACCAAGGTACGGCTGGGCGCCGGCTCGGATCCGCGCATCGGGCTGTACTACTTTGCCCCGGGTTGCGGGTATGGGGGCTCCTGTTTTCCCAAGGATGTCCAGGCCCTCCTGCGCACGGCACGCCACAATGAATACGACCTGTCAATTCTCCAGGCGGTGGATCGGGCCAATGACCGACAGAAGCTCGTCCCGTTCCACAAAGTTAAGTCCGCACTCGGGGAGCTGAAGGGCAAAACCGTGGTGCTCTGGGGCTTGGCCTTCAAACCGGAAACCGACGACATTCGCGAGTCACCGGCGATCTACATCTCAAAGGAGCTGTTCGCCGCCGGGGCCAATGTGCGGGCACACGATCCGATCGCCATCGACAACTTCAAATCCCTGGTCAGTGAAGGGCCTGAATTTTTCAATGATATGTATGCCGCCCTGGACAACGCCGATGCGCTCATCGTGGTCACCGACTGGCCGGTCTATCAGAAAGCGGACCTCAAGAAGATCGCCAAGTTGATGGCCGGAAATGTGGTGGTGGACGGGCGCAATATCTGGTCCGATCGGCAGCGACCCAAGAGCTGGGATTACACGGGCATCGGGGTTGGAAGCGACTAGCAGGCGCCTGACAAGGCCAAGCTGTAGCTTTTCTCAGGGATCGGGGCTGAACTCCTGGTCCACTTCCCGCAGCAACTTTTCGAGATGGGCCTTTTGTTCAGAGGTCTTGGGATAGCCCCATCCCGTCCTCTGTGGGCAGCGCCGGATCACCGCATTGATGGCAGCTCAGCTCGACCCGTTGACAAACCCAGCTCGCCCGGTCTCCCCCTCCCCTTTTCGGCCCGGTTTGGCCACCCCGACACCGTACCTGGTTTGCACGTCGATCACGTCGCGTAAAATCGAAAGCCAGGTGTGATCGGTCACGGGCGTCTCGTTCCCACAATGGACACAACCGGTGAAGATCTCGATGGCCGCTGTATCAGACGTGGAAGGCACAACGCCTCCTTTTCGCAGGGTCAGACACCGGGCCGGGATTCAATTTTCAAATCTTGGGACCTATTGCTCTTTGTCGGCGGGATCGATTTCGGCCGGTTCGGCTAACGACCCGGACTCGGCTGCGATATCCTCTGCAGGTGTGGTGGTGGCCTCGCTGGGATCGATCGCAGGGTGTTGTTCCGCGGCGGTCGACTCGGTCTGACGCTCCCGCTCGGCCGCTTCCCGTTCGGCCTGTTCCTGTTCGGCCTGTTCCTGCTCGGCCCGCTCCTGCTCCCGTTCCGCGCGATAGCACTCCTGACAGAGCGGACGCTCTTTCTCTTCAGGCAGGAAGGGCACCTTGGCCGTCTCTCCACAGGAGGCGCAGACAATTTCAAACATGGGTTTTTCATCGCGGTATTTCTGCTGCAAATCCTGCAATCCGGGGGAGCGGTACTCCTCGTTGGGGTTGACCGAGGCGTACTCCTGGAATCCCGGGGAGCGATACTCCTCTTTGGCATCGATCGACGAGTACTCCTGAAACCCCGGGGCGCGATACTCCTGATCCGGCCGGATCACATCGATGTCCCGAAAGGCCGGTGAGCGATAGTCCCCGGCGTGGGGCGAAACGGGCCGGCCCCGATCTGTCCCCCGGCGCCTGGGTTGGCCTCGACGACCGCGAATGCGCTGGTGTCTGGGGGCGCTGTTTTCAAAGGCAGGGGATCGGTAGATACCGTCATTGGCCGATTTTTGCTGCTGACGTTTCGCCTTACGACACGGTTTGCACCGTTTCGGGGCTGAGGTCAGTCCTTTTTGATCGTAAAACTCCTGCTCCCCGGCAGTAAACGTAAACATCTTTTGACATTGCACGCACTGGAGCTCTTTATCCTGATATGACATGGGTGCCATCCTCGCGTCTCTAAGTAGAATATCCCGGCGATCCCGTCGCCTTCCTAGCGACAATCCCGTCGCCTCTACACCGGCGATTCGATCGCCGCTCATTGCTCAGGGGACGCTATATTCGGGCTCTTAACTTGTCAAGCAAAGGCGCAAAGACTATTATCCGAGACTGGACGATGGTATTAAAATGATAAAGTTCATCTTGGGATTGGTCGGAATGTGCGCCCTCGCGTATGTCTTCTTCTTTGTGCCGTTCGGCGAAATGACACTTTACTCCCATTTTGTCGGTATCTCCCGAACCAAAGAGGCTCAAGCGCTGGGAGACGGCGTGAAGACCAAGGTCAAACGCACAACCAAAAATATCTCCCGCAAGCTCAAGGACACCGTGCCAGACCTGGTCGATTCGATGGCCGATGAGGAGGCGACTCCGGACGCCGCAACAGAGCACTCGGCCGATGATCGGAGCGCTCTCAAACAACTCATCGACGACAAAGATGAGCCCAGCCCAGAGGATCGACAGGCGTTGCTCAAGCTGATCCAAGACAAGTCGCGATAAAGTCGATGGCCACTTCGACAGGTACGGGACATGAACCCCTGGGCATCGCCGTGTGGGGGGCGGGAAACTGGGGGCGCAATTGGGTGCGCGTCGCGGCCAACTGTGACTGCGCCGAACTGAAGTGGGTCATCGACCTCAACTCACAGGCCCGAGACCGGGCCCGGTCGATCGCACCTCAGGCCCGCACATCATCCCATATCGACGCGATTCTCGACGAGGTGGAGGCGGTCGTTATCTGCACCCCGGCCTGGGATCATCCCCGCCATGTGGCCCAGGCACTCAACGCGGGAAAGCACGTGCTCGTGGAAAAGCCAATCGCCATGCGGCACGACCACGCGCGCCAACTCCAGCAGATGGCCGCAGCGCAACGACGCATCCTGATGGTGGGCCATCAGCTCCTCTTTCACCCGGCCTTTGTCCGGTTGTGGTCGATGATCCGCCAGGACCAATTGGGGCCGCTGCAATCGATACGGGCCCGGCGCAGCGGGGCGATTGATTTCAACCGAGAAGCGAATGTCCTGTGGACGTACGGTCCCCACGACGTGGCGATGATCTTGGCCCTGTCGGGATCCAACCCGCGACTGGTCGACGTCACCCATGCCGAGTTCAACGGTCGTCAGATTCTCACCGCCGCCGAGCTGCAGCTGGGATTCGCCGACGGTTGGTCCGCTGAAATCGAGCTCACCGTCACAGAAGCATCGCGCATTCGCCGACTGGCAATCACCGGGGAGCGGGGCAGGGCTGTGTTCGACGATTCGACCCGCGGGGGCCGGCTGTTCCTGCTCGATTGCGAACCGAGCACCGGGCCGAGCCAAGAAGTGGCCATCCCCCGGGACGAACCGCTGATGCTGGAGTTCTTACACTTTATCAATTCTGTTAAACAGGGGGAGGAACCGACCACCGGACCGGATCACGCGGCCGGCGTCACCCGAGTGCTGGAATCAGCGTCAACACTCCTGGCAAACCCGTCACGCTCCATCAACGGAGTGGTCTGACCTCGCTCGTGAAACCCGACCTGTTTTGCCAAACAGAAGCCTGTTTTTTTGCCAAACAGAGGTCTGTTTTTTGCCAAACAGAAGCCTGTTTTTTTGCCAAACGGAGGGCAGGCACAGAGACCTGCCTACATAGATTTTCGAGATTGTTGCCCTGATTAGGTGTGCGGTACGACCCCATCCTTGACCAGCTTGTATTCGAGGGCATCGGCCAGCGCCTGCCAGCTCGCCTCGATGATGTTGTCGCTGACGCCCACCGTACCCCACTCGTCTGTGCCGTCGGACGAGATGATCAGCACCCGAACCACCGAGGCGGTGGCCTTGCCGCCGGACAGCACCCGCACTTTGTAATCGACGAGGTACACATTTTTAAGACCTGGGTAGAACTTATCGATCAGTTTGCGCAGCGCCCGATCGATCGCGTGAACCGGTCCATCCCCTTCTGAGCGCACCTCTGCGCGAACATCGCCAACGCCCAGCTTGATACAGGCATCTGCCGTGCTGCTCAGCATCAGCGGATCGTTCTGATCCCCCCGACCGACGCACACCTTGACCTCCAGGTCGTGCAGATTGAAGTAGGGGGTGTGCCGACCGCAGGCCCGATCCATCATCAGCTTGAACGATGCCTCGGCCCCTTCGAACTGGTACCCTTCGTTCTCCAGCACCTTGAGCCGGCTCAGAATCTTTTCGACCGATGGATCATCGGGGGTCAACTCGATGCCGAACTCCTTGGCCTTGAGGTGGATGCTGGCCCGGCCGGACAGGTCCGAGACCAGAAAGCGGTGGCGGTTGCCCACGGCCACCGGCTCGATATGCTCGTAGGTCCGGTGGTCTTTCATCACCGCGTTGGAGTGCACGCCCCCTTTGTGGGCAAAGGCGCTCCGCCCCACGTACGGCTGGGACTCCTGTGGGGGGCGATTGGAAATCTCGTCAATGGTATGGGCCACATGGGTCAGCTTCTTCAGTTTCCCCTCGGTCAGACACGTATGGCCCATCTTGAGCTCCAGCGCCGGAATGACCGAAATCAGGTTGGCGTTGCCGCAACGCTCACCCACCCCGTTGATCGTCCCTTGTACCATCGTCACCCCGGCCGCCACCGCCGCGACGGAGTTGGCCACCGCCATCTCGGCGTCGTTATGGGTATGAACGCCCAGCGGCACTTCGACCGTCTCGGCCACGATTTTCACCGCGCGAGTAACCTCCTCGGTCAAGGTTCCCCCGTTGGTGTCGCACAACACCACTTGATCCGCGCCGCCGCTGATTGCGGCGCGCAACACGGAGAGGGCGTATTGTTCGTCGTCCTTGAACCCGTCGAAAAAGTGCTCCGCATCGAAGATAACCTCTTCGACACGGGATTTCATGTAGCGCACAGAATCCTCGACGAGCTCCAGGTTCTCTTCGGCGCTGATGCCCAGTGCGTGGGATGCCTGGAATTCCCAAGACTTGCCGAAAATGGTCACCGCTGGAGTACCCGAGCGCAACATCGCCTGTAGGCTCGGGTCGTCGTCACAATGAATGCCGGCGCGACGGGTAGCCCCGAATGCGGTCAACCGCGCGTGATCGAGGCGCAGACGGGCCACCCGGGTGAAGTAGGTCTCGTCCCGGGGATTCGATCCGGGCCAACCCCCTTCGATGTAGGCCACGCCCAAATCATCGAGCAGTTCGGTGACGAAGAGCTTGTCGGCAACGGAGAGTTGCACCCCTTCCCCTTGGGTGCCGTCACGTAAAGTTGTATCGTATATCGAAATTTTCATAATCGTAGGATTTCCTAGTTGAAAGAGGTTATCGGTTTCGCGTTCAAATTATCATTTTGTAACAGTCCCAAGCCGCTCATTGACAGAACGGCAAAAAAGATCGCGTATGATAACGGAATTTTGGTATATAGCAAGAGGCGCTGCTCGAATAGCGCAAAAACAAAAAACACCATGAGACATCTCACACTATTTCCGCTCGGTTTCCTCCTGCTCGGCACGATAGCCCCTCTCAGCTGTGATGACGGTGATCCCGCCACGTTCTGCCCCCCCGGCGAGCAGCAGTCGTGCACCTGCGATGACAGCGCCTTCGGCACCCGGACCTGCGCAACGGACGGATCGGCTTACGGTGAGTGTGAATGCGATCCGTTCGACGCCGGTCAGGACACGGAAACCGGCGGAGACGCCGACTCCGACGTGGATGCCGATGGGGACGCGGATACCGGCGCGGGTTCCGAGACCATCGTGGACGATCAATTTGACAAACCGGTATCCCTCGATGTGGCCGATGTGGACGGGGACCAACAGCTCGACATTCTCGGAGCGGCGGCCAATGCCAATGAAATTGCCTGGTGGCGCAATGTCGATGGAGACGGCACCGTCTGGCAGAAGCGGGTGGTCAACAGCAACTTCCAGGGGGCCCGCTCGGTGCACGCGGCGGACATGGACGGGGACGGGGATGTGGACATTGTCGGCGCAGCCCTGTTCGGCGGCAACATCACCTGGTGGGAGAACGGAAACGGCGCCGGGACCGAATGGCAGGAGCACCCGGTGGTCAATGACGATTTCTACGGAACCGTCTCGGTATTCGCCGCTGACGTGGACGACGATGGGGACCTGGATTTGCTCAGCGCGGCCTTTTCCCTGGGAGACATTACCTGGTGGGAAAATGTCGAGGGAGATGGAGAGGAGTGGTCCGAGCACGTGGTGGCCGGGGATTTCAAAGGCGCCAAGTGGGTTCAGGGGGCCGACGTGGATGGGGACGGATCGATGGACGTGGTCGGTGCCGCCTCTGAGAGCGGAGAAATCACCTGGTGGGAGAACAGTCTGGGCGATGGCTCGAGTTGGGTAGCCCGCCCGGTGGCGACTGAGTTCAGCGGTGCATTCGCGGCGATCACCGCGGACGTTGACGGGGATGAGACCCTCGATATTCTGGGAGCCTCCTTTGAGGCCGACCGGCTGAGCTGGTGGAAGAATCCTGGAGACGACACGACCCCATGGCTCGAACAGCCCATAACGACGGCGTTCGACGGGGCATCCGGTGTGTTCGCCGCAGATCTGAATGCCGACGGCCTCATCGACATCCTCGGCGCCGCGGGTATCGGCGACGAGATCGCCTGGTGGGAGCAGACCACCGATAC